>NZ_JAKTHZ010000019.1:0-340789 GCF_027854645.1 Acinetobacter sp. AOR41_HL
CTCTGTACACGACAAATTTCATAGAGCCCTTGTCCTATCAGGCTTTTTCTTTCTTAAAATTGCGAGCACTTTCTTAAATTCTTCTTTTTTTCCAAAACCAATCAAACGTAGAATAGCCATTTGAACATAGTCCAAACCGTAGCGAAATAAACTTACTGAAAGTCGTCCATGCTTCTTTATTTTTATCGCTTTTTTTCGATCATGTTGCCATTCACCTGTTAAATAGCACCAACAGAAACCGATCGCTAGCACTGCTATCAATTTCTTGACTCGTCTAGGGTCTGTTAAACGAGTATTTTCAAGATTGAATCCACGTCCTTTGAGACAACTAAATAAGGTTTCGATTTCCCAGCGTAATGCATAATCACCAATAGCAGAAGCATTAAACATAGGAGAAACAACAAGTAAAAGTTCTCCATCTTCTAATCGTAACGCACTAATATACAGTTTCACTCGACCAACCCAAATACGTCGTTTACGACATTCAGTTTGACCAACTTGAAGATGACGAAATAAATCACTAATTTTATGACTCTTGGCTAAGTGATTGGTCACAATAAAGTTTTTTTAACACGTATACAGAAGTTAATGTCATTTTCAATTAACCATATAAACCATTTCTCACCGATAAATTCTCTGTCTGCAAACACATTCACAATACGATCTTTACCAAAAATGGAGATAAAGCGTTGAATCAAAGCAATACGCTCTTTTGTATCTGAATTTCCACGTTTATTGAGCAATGTCCAAACAATAGGTATCGCTATTCCACGATAGACGATGGCTAACATCAAGATATTGATATCTCGTTTTCCCCATTTCCAATTGGTTCTATCCAAAGTTAATTGGACTTTATCGAATGAAAATATATTGAAAATTAACTGAGAAATTTGACGATAATCGAAATACTGATCTGCAAAGAAGCGTTGTATACGTCGATAAAATGATTGTGGTAAGCACTTGATGGGTAAGGCTTTAGATGCAGAAGAAAGATTACATGTCTGTTTTACAATTAATGCAAGCATAATCAGTGTAAAACATTTTACACGTGACTTGTTCCACTTTAGATATTTGTTTAAGATGAGATGTAACTCATTGAAATGTGTCATCATATTCATCGTCAGAAAACAAGTATTATGCCATTATTTCAATGAGTTGTCTTTTTTTGTCGTGTACAAAGGTTTGGATTATAAGGTTCGAGCATATATAAATGCGGCATGGTTAAATGCTGATCACGATCAATCAGGCTTAAATAAGCGGCTACACCTAAGTTATTTTCAGCTAACCATAAACCATAAGGAGCCGAGAAGTTGGCAGCTAAAGGGTATTGCTTACCAGCGACATTAATATTATCTGTTCGATAAGGATCATAAACCCGGATTACAAATTCTGGATCATTAATAATTTCTTCAACAGTTTTGGCTTTTTTAGGTTCGGCAACAATAGTTGCTGCTAAATAACGTGCATGGTGAATATTCGGATTCACACCATTTTTATAGCTGTAATTGAGGGGGTCTAAAATGTATTCATTAATATCTTCTTTTTCTGAACTTGGGAAAACAGCCACAAATTCAGAACCGAAACCATCACGGCGGTTGATAGTTTTTAAACCAGAAAAGTTTAAGTTATAACTTGAAATTAATTTTTCTAACTTTTGACCAGTTAACTGTCTATGAAACTCAAAGTCAATTGAGTAGACACTCTTACCAATATGGATTTGTGGTTCTACCACATTTTTTTTAGGGTATCTTAGATCATAAATACTCACCATTTTAGCAATGGCTTGATTATAAAAGTCTCGTATTTGAACTTGCCTATTATCAAAAATACGATCGGTTGGTTGACGTTTTGTTGAAAATAAGTAGGCATAACTATAACGAATGCTCTTATCGAGTAAACTCAATTGTTGGTCTAAGCAATCGTCATATTTGTTCTGAATTGCTTTTTGTTCATCAGAAGCTTTGTGTTTAGTGAACCGACTAATTTTACATTCGGAAGAATCTGATAAAGCCATCGCTTTTGCCAGATACATTTCACTCGCGGCAGATAAAAGCTGCTCATCTAAAATTTGTGGAAGATTTTTAAGCTGATTAACACAGGTATCAGGGGAATCTGTACAAGTTTTGGCTTCTTGTCCTGACATAGACAAAACGTTAAGACTTGCTTCACTCAATTTATCTTGGGTAAGAATACTATTACGTTCGTTTGCAATAGTGACGTTGAGGGCCTGTTGCTTAACATTTACCACCTGACATCCACTCAGAATTGAACCGAGGAGTATGACCGTGAAGAGCGCTGAGTTTCTTTTTCTAACAAACATTATGGTCAAATATGTGGATCAGTAATATGCAGATCATACAAATTTTAAAGTATTTTTCAATTGATCAAATATAAAAAAAGGGCTGTCAAATCAGCCCTTTTTACTAAGTTTATACTCTTATTTTTTTGCTGGTGCAGTTGGAGTAGCTGGTGCCATAGCAGGGTTTGTTAAAATTTGCCATACATTCCAACGACCTTGTTTTTCAATTTCTTGAATCAAACGATCTGCAACTTCAGCTTCGTCAGGATATTTAACCTTGTAGTTTTTTAAGGTCTGAATCGCGTTTTTCTTTTGTTCCATTGCAATATAGTTGTTTGCAGCAGCTAAATATGCTTCTTGAACATCACCTTTAATGGCTTTGTCTAAGTATGGAATAGCTTCACGTTGACCACCACCTTCAGACAAACCAAAACCAAACCAGAAATTAGTTTCTGGATCATCTGGGCTAATTTTTAAAAGTCTTTGAGCATATTCTAAAGATCTAGTGGTATGGGCAGTACCTAAATCAAGGTTACGAGCAAGTACACTTGCTTTAAATGCTCGAATTAAAATATCAAATGAAGCATTTGGATTAGCGGCTAAAGTATCTAAACGCTGAGTTACTTCTTTGAGTTTGCTCTCAAAACCTTTACGTTCTTGACGATCAGTAAAGCGAGGCGGGTAGTGACGAGCTTTACCTTCAACAAGTTGTAAGAAGTCATCAATTTCAGTCACGTCAATTTCATTATCGCCAGCTAAAACTGCATACTTCATCGAACGTTGTGAATTATTGATGGTAGGTACAATCAGTTTATTTGTATCTAATGTTAGCGATTTAGTTGGATCGTCCTGACGAGTGACCACCATTTTAGTTACAGGCTGTGCTGCGGCATCTTTTAAAGCAACTTCAAACGCAGGTGGAGCATCATAATTAAATGGATTTAACGCATAAAATGGAGGAGTAAGCTCTGGTTCCTTGAAAACAAAAGGTTCGATTTTTTGTTCTTTTACAGGTGCCATTGTACACGCTGTTAAACTAGAAGTTGCAAGGATTAAATACGCCAATGGCTTAAAATTCATAGGATCTTCCGTTCATTTTAGTAAAGTCAGATTTGGTACAGCTAAGTCTAGGAAAAGCTAAACCCACATGCAAGGGTAAGCGTGTTACATTATGAATCAAGAATATTACGTTTTTGATGTCTTGTTTTGTGCACCGCATTCACGACGAACTTCTTCAAGAATTTTTAGCTCTTCATCACTAAAAGGCTGTTCATCTTGGCTTTCTTTTTTGAAAGTGGGGTCAAGTTCGGATAAGCGTTGGCACAAATTATTCATACGCGTTTCATTGTGCTGAATACGGTCAAGTAAAACTCGCATTCCTTCTAAAATTGGGTCAGACTGATCAGCAGTAGTCGCATATGGAGCAAAACCAATACTCTGCGCATAATCACGGCGGCGCTCTTCATCTTTATCTTTAGTTTTGTCGGCATCTTTATAAATATAGCGAGCAGGGTTTCCAACTGCTGTTACACCAGCGGGTACCGCTTTTGTCACCACTGCATTTGAACCGACTTTAGCACCTTTACCGACTGTAAACGGTCCTAATATTTTCGCACCGGCACCTACAACTACACCATCTTCTAAGGTTGGATGGCGTTTGCCTTTATTCCATGTAGTACCACCTAGAGTAACACCGTGGTATAGCGTTACATCGTCACCAATTTCAGCAGTTTCACCAATCACAACGCCCATACCATGATCGATAAAGAAGCGTTTGCCGATTTTAGCACCGGGATGAATTTCAATACCGGTTGCAAAACGGCTAAATGAAGAAACAAAACGGGCAGTACCTTTGCAATCTTTTTTCCAAAGCTCATGTGCAAGTCTATGCAAAAGTAAAGCGTGTATACCTGGGTAAGTGGTAAGTACTTCGAGTGTATTTCGTGCAGCAGGATCTCGCGCGAATACAGCCTGTATATCTTCTTTAAGCTGTTTAAGCATTGGATTGATCCTCCTTGTCCGATGATGCTTTTTTCCATTTGCCGCTTGTGAGGGCTTGAACACGACTAAAAATACCGCGAAGTAAATGATATTCCATACGATCTAATTGTATACGACCAAATAAACGACGCAAGCGTAAAGGTAATAAACGTGGATTTTCTGGATCTAAAAATTCAATTTCCGTCAGCATTTTTTCCAAATGAGGATAAAACTCTTCCATTTGCTGCTGAGTGACTAAAGGCTCATCCCACTGCATGCTTTGACCTTGAGCAAGTGGCATTTGCCCATCATCAGAAACTGATTCTTTTTGCTCTAATACCGACATGCGAAGTTCATAACATACGACTTGAATCGCTTGAGCAACGTTAAGTACACCATAGTCTGAGTTTACAGGAATAGTAAGGTGATAGTTTGCTAACGCCAATTCTTCATTGGTTAAACCGCGGTCTTCACGTCCAAAAACGATCGCAATCTGTTGACCTTGTGAAGCTGCTTTAATTGCTTCTTTTGAAGCAGGGCGCACGTCAAGCAAAGGCCATGGAATAGTACGACTTCGCGCACTCGTTCCAAAAACTAAATGACAGTCTTTAATGGCGTCTTCGAGTGTTTCAACAATTTCAACTTGTTCTAATAAATCTTGTGCACCAGCAGCAAGCGCCTGAATATCTGGATGTGGATAGGTTTTTGGTGAAACCAGAACTAACTTACTCAAGCCCATTGTTTTCATTGCGCGTAAAGCACTGCCAATATTAGCTGGTAAAGTGGTATTGACCATGACAATACGCACTTGTGCTAATTGTTGTGACACGGCGGTGTCGTCAAACAAACTCATAAGATTTCCAGAAATTACGAATATTGAGAAACTTCGCTTTGGTATGAATCCAACGCATCATCAATAGTCATGTCCACAGGAGGTGAGGCAACAGGTTGTGGACGAACAGGTTCCGCTGCTTTAGCTGCCTTAGATTTTACCTGATATTCAATATGAATATTATCTTTACCAAAGTAATCTCTTAGTTTGGCAAGTAGTTCATCTAAAGGTGCGACTTTCCACTGCGGCCCAAGCTGAAGCTCAGCTTGAGCATAGGGTTGGTCAATCTGTAAATGTATTGCAATATGCTGATGCATATCAACATTACAATAAGGCAATAAGATATTTTGTAGATCTTTTGCCAAACTTGGTTGCATTAAATCATTAGTTAATTTGATTTGAATACTATTGGCACGTTTTTGTCTGATCTCATTTAAGCTAAATGCTTTGTTCAGACGTCCCATTGGACGATCAAAGCCTTCACGCTCATAAATCTCGCCTTCAAAGACAACTACACGCTCAACTTGAATAATATCTTTAAAGCGCTGGAAACGTTCGTGGTTACAGCTGACTTCAATACGTGCCGTACCGTCATCAAGTACGATAACAACACGGTTCGGGAAATTCGCTACGTCAAGGACGAGTCCTGCATAAACAGTCGTTACACCGCGGCGAGTTGCGGTAATTTCATTAAGTTTTGCAGGAATAAAGGCTTTGAGTTCTTGGCGGTACACATCAATTGGGTGACCCGTTAAATACAAACCAAGTGTATCTTTTTCGCCTTTAAGACGAACTTCATCACTCCATGGCTTAACAGGTTTAGCTGGTTTACGTTGAACTTCTTCAACCTCACCAAATAAATCCATAATACCGCTTTCACGGTTACTACGTGCCTGTTCAGCGGCTTGTACGGCTTCAGGCAATTGAGCCATTAAGCTCGAACGTTCAATACCTAAACAATCAAGCGCACCAGCACGGATAAGTGCCTCTAAAGTTCGTTTATTGATTTTTTTCAAATCAATACGGTGGCAGAAGTCGAATAGGTCAGTATAAGGCCCTTGTTGACGACGTGAGTCAATAACAGACTGCATTGCCTGTTCACCAACACCTTTAATTGCACCTAAACCATAAACGATGGTTTTATCATCACTGGCATGGAAATGATAAGTCGACATGTTAACTGACGGAGGTAAGACCTCAAGTCCATTATTTCGACAGTCATCAATCAAAAATACGACACTGTCAGTGTTCTGCATTTCCGATGACATTACCGCTGCCATAAATTCGGCAGGATAATGAGCTTTTAACCATGCTGTATGGTATGCAACAAGGGCATAAGCAGCTGCGTGAGATTTGTTGAAACCATAGCCTGCGAACTTTTCCATATAGTCAAAGATATGGTTGGCTGTGCTTTCGTCAATGCCTTTTTGTCCAGCACCTTCAAGGAAGATTTGGCGTTGTTTCACCATTTCTTCAGGTTTCTTTTTACCCATTGCACGGCGAAGTAAATCAGCGCCACCGAGTGTATAACCCGCACAAATCTGTGCAGTTTGCATTACCTGTTCTTGGTAAACCATAATCCCGTAAGTTGGCTCTAATACGCCTTCCAGCAATGGATGAAGATATTCAAAATCTCCACCATGCATACGGTGAATAAAGTCAGGAATCAGGTCCATCGGGCCCGGACGATACAAAGACACGAACGCAATAATTTCTTCGAATTTACTTGGACGTGCTTCTTTAAGCATTCGCTTCATACCGACGGATTCAAACTGGAATACTGCGGTTGTATTTGCATCGGCAAAGACAGAGTAAGCTTTAGGGTCGTCAAGAGGGACGTGTGAAATGTTTAAAGGATCATTGCCACGGTTTTTATTAATATTTTGAATTGCATCTTCAATAACCGTTAAGTTACGTAAGCCCAAGAAGTCGAATTTTACGAGACCTGCAGCTTCTACGTCATCTTTATCGTATTGAGCTACACGGTTCGTACCGTCTGCATCACAAAGTACTGCAGAGAAGTCAGTAATTTTACCTGGCGCAATAACAACACCACCGGCATGTTTACCTGTATTTCGAGTAATACCTTCTAACTTTAATGCCATTTCCCAAATTTCACTGGCATCATCATTATCTGGATTTGAAGGGTTGGTAACGATATCTTTAAGCTGAGGTTCCATCTCAATAGCGGTTGCTAAATCTACACCGAGTGGTTTAGTTGGAACCATTTTTGAAATACGGTCAGCTAGACCATAAGACTTGCCTAAGACACGGGCAACGTCACGAATCGCACCTTTTGCAGCCATGGTACCGAAAGTTGCAATCTGAGAAACTGCTTCACGCCCATAAGTACGTGATACGTAATCAATAACACGGTCACGACCTGCGATACAGAAATCGACGTCAAAGTCGGGCATCGATACACGTTCTGGGTTTAAGAAACGTTCAAAGAGCAAATCATAACGAAGAGGGTCAAGGTCGGTAATTTTTAAGCTATATGCAACCAATGAACCAGCACCAGAACCACGGCCTGGCCCTACAGGGACACCGTTATTTTTTGCCCATTGAATGAAGTCCATGACGATGAGGAAGTAGCCAGGGAATCCCATTTTAAGAATGATTCCGACTTCATAATCAATTCGCTCATCATAAGGCTTACGAATTTCAGGCCAATCTTCACCACGTTTTTCAACTGGGTAGAGATAGTTTAAACGCTCTTCCAAACCTTCTTTTGATAAGTGCTCAAAATAGGTATCGATGGTAAAGCCATCAGGAATTGGATACTCAGGTAAGAAGTAAGTGCCGAGTTTTAAGCTGACATTACAGCGTTTAGCAATATGATAGGTATTTTCAATAGCACTCGGGATATCTGAAAACAGCTCAATCATTTCATCTGAAGTTTTGAAATGCTGTTCAGGGCTATACAAACGTGGACGTCGGTCATCTGCTAAAACATAACCATCTGCAATACATACACGTGCTTCATGTGCTTCGAAATCTTCTTTTTCAACAAAGTGCACATCGTTGTGGGCAACTACCCCAATATTATATTTAGCTGCTAACTTGGCAGCTTCTTGAATAAAATCTTCTTCACCGGCACGATCAGTACGTGTTAAAGCAAGATAAACTCGATTGCCAAACTTTTCGATCCATTCTTCAAGTAAGGGTTCTGCTTTTTGCGGATTAGATGAGCAAAGCATTTGCCCAACATCACTATGTTGGCCAAGTAAAACAATAATATCTTGATGCTGATCTAGAACCCATTCTTTTTGTACACAAGGAATACTGAGTTGCTGACCTTCAATAAAGCCACGCGAAACAATTTCAGTCAGTCCTTTCCATCCGATATCGCTCATTGCAAGCAAAGTTGCACGATGCTGGGCATCATTAAGACGGATTGTGCTACCCAAAATAGGCTTAATACCTTTCTTGAGGCAAGAGTTATAAAACTTTACAGCAGCATGAAGGTTAGATAAGTCGGTAAGTGCCAGCGCAGGCATTTCATCCTTTACAGCAGCCTTGACCAAGTCGGGTATGCGAACAATCGACTCTGTAATCGAAAATTCTGTGTAAATACCGAGATGAACAAACTGCATAAACCAATCCTTAATGCGACCGAAGCATAGTTTAACACGCAAAGTTCAAACGAAATGCTTAATATTTTGGCAACTGTTATGGATTTTAGTATTTAAACAGAATGTTGAGAACACGAAAGTAGAGGATTGATCAAAGATGTTGCGTCTTTTGAAGCAGGAGAAAAGAACCAGCCCAAACTGATTTGGGCTGGTTGAAAAATTTAGTACTGCCAGAACATGCGTTGAATTTCTTTAGCATCATTCGTCTTAGTAAGAGCTAAAGCTGCAAGAAGACGTGCTTTTTGTGGGTTTAAGTCATGAGCAGCTACCCAACCATATTTATCGTCAGGTTGTTCAGCATTACGTAATACGAAACCTTGTGGCACACGTGATGAACGGATAATTTGAATACCGTCTTTATCATGAAGTTTTTGTAAAGTTGGAACAATATAGTTCGCAACAGAACCGTTACCTGTACCTGCATGGATAATCGCTTTAGCGCCAGCTTTTGCATATGCTTCATAAGCGTCAGGAAGCATAGAGTCTGAACCGTAAACGATTTGTACAAGTGGAAGTGCATCACCTTTAATATTTTCAATATTAAATTCTGAAGCATTTGTAAAACGTTTAACAGACTGTCTGAACCAGTATGGTTTACCTTCAACTAATGTACCTAAAGCACCCCATTGACTAACAAAAGCATTTGTATGAATGTTAATGCCTTTAGTTACATCACGTGCAGCAAAAATAGAGTCGTTCATGAGAACCATTACGCCTTTATTTTTTGCTTCATCAGAAGCTGCTAAAGCAACTGCGCTATAAAGGTTAAGTGGTCCATCTGCTGAAAGTGCAGTTGAAGGACGCATAGAACCAACAACAACAATCGGCTTGTCAGTGTGAACAACAAGATTTAAGAAAAACGCTGTTTCTTCTAAAGTATCTGTACCGTGAGTAATTACCACACCATTAACAGATGGCTTTTTAACAAGGTCGTTTACTTGACGAGCAATTTGTAATAATTCCTTGTCAGTAATACTTTCAGAAGCAACCTGTAATGCTTGAATACCACTCACATTTGCCAAATCTTTGATTTGTGGCACTGCATTGATTAAAGCATCAACTGGAACTTTTGCTGCTGTGTAAGTTGCACTATTTGCTGAGCTTGCACCAGCACCAGCGATTGTACCGCCAGTAGCAACGACAACAACGTTGTTTTTTGCGTAAAGAGGGAGAGAGCAGGCCAATAAGCCCATAGCTAAACCGAAAGATTTAACAGTTTTAGTCAACATCGAAAATATCCTTATGAAGTGACGAAGTAGAAGTTTGCTGAATACGCCTGCTTTTCCTAAGCAAAATACATACCATGTAAAACATATTCGCAACTTATTTGAATAAGAAGCATCCCTGAATATCATTTTGTTTCAACAACAATCATTTAGTCATTGCTCTTATTCAGCGCTAATAAATATCATGAAAAAAATAAAAAATCTATTAAGTTTTTCTAATTTATCTCTCTTTTTTCACTTTTTTATATAAAGATTACAAATGAATTTTTTATTATTATAAAAATAAAAAATAATAGGTGGTTTTAAAGTTTTATTTACCAGATGATAATTTTATATTGTTGATTTTTAATGTTATAGTTAAAATTATAAATAATATTAAAATTCATGCAGTTAAACTCAATAATAATTTCAGTTATTTAATATAAATAATAAAAAATAAATTGAATTAAAAAGTAAGCACTTGATCTATATTTTTAAAAATATAAATTTTGATTGTTTGGTTTTTATTCTCTTTTTAAGGTTTAAAATTAAGAAATTTAATAGGAACTAAAACCTATTATTGAGTTCATTATTTAATATAAAAATGTCGGTAAATTTTTATTGTTTAATTTTAGAATAAAAAAAAGAGCAATTTTATTGGTCATATAAAATTGCTCTTTAGTTGGGAGAGTGGGAGAAAAGAGAAACTTAAGCGATCGTTTGTTCTTGTGTTGTTTTAATTAATACAGGTTCTGGCGACTCTTCAATATCAGCAACTTTGTCACCTTCAAGTTTTGCCACAACTGCGGTAGCAATACTATTACCAACCACATTTGTAGCGGTGCGGCCCATATCTAAGAATTGGTCAATTCCAAGCAATAACAAAATGCCAGCTTCAGGCAAATGGAACATCGTGAGTGTTGCTGAAATTACAACAATAGAAGCTCTCGAAACACCTGCAATACCTTTACTTGTTACCATAAGGGTTAACAAAATTAAGATTTGCTGGGTAAAGCTCAAATCAATGTGGTAAGCCTGAGCAATAAAGAGTACCGCAAAGGTGGTATACATCATTGAACCATCAAGATTAAATGAATAACCTAAAGGTAAAACGAAGCTCGTCACTTTTTTAGGCACACCGAACTTATTTAGGGCGTCCATAACTTTAGGATAAGCTGATTCACTAGAAGCTGTAGCAAAAGCAAGGGTTACAGGCTCACGAATTAACTTGCCTAAACGGAAGATATCTTTTTTCAGTACGATTGCACCCACCGAGAATAAAACAACCCAGAGTAATAAAAGCCCAAAGTAGAATTCTGCAATTAAAATTCCGTAGTCAACAATTAATCCTAAACCTTGTACTGTAATTGCAGAAGCAATCGCTGCAAAAACTGCTATAGGTGCAAATTTCATGACGTAATCAGTAATACGGAACATAATTTTACTGAGTTCATCTGTTAGACGAATAATAACGGAGTCTTTTTCTTTACCCTGATTGACATATGCGAGTGCTGAACCAAAGAAAATAGCAAAAACAAGCACTTGTAAAATATCATTGTTCGCCATGGCTTCTGCAATACTGCGTGGAAAAACATGGCTTAAAAATGACTGTAGTGTAAAGCCAGTAGTCGCTGGGAGAGAAGCGCTACTGAGTTCTTGAGCTGTTGGTAATACTAAATTTAATGCCGCGCCGGGTTGAAAAAAATTGACTAAACCCATACCGATTGCAAGCGATACAAATGACGCAGTAATAAACCAAGTCATTGACTTAAGCGTGATACTACCAATAGAAGTTGATTTACCCATAGATACAATGCCAGACACAATTGTGGCAAATACCAGTGGTGCAATAATCATTTTGATGAGGCGTAAAAAGATATCTGTGACGATATTGAAATAAGAAGCGATTTGCTTCAGTTGCTCACCTTCATTAAAGAAGTGGTGACAGATCCAACCTGTCAATACTCCTAATAAAATAGCAACCACAATATACTTGAGCAATTTCTTTTGCTTCATATGAACCTCTATCCTTTGGGTTCAATCATCTTTTAGATGGGCTAGAGATGATTGAAAAGCTTTCCTTGTAAGTTCAGTTCGGTCCGTTAACTGATTTCATCTTCCTAAATCTGCATCAGTGTTAACCGAATCGAATATGGTGATGTTGTTATGGAAAGGGATTGTTGCTCGATTTTGAAGCAGTGTGAAATGCAAAAAAATATCAACTCATGCATTTTTTGCATAATAGCGAGAAGGGAAATACAGGAAAAATATAAGAATTTAATCGAATGGTAAAAAATATTATTTTCTTTTTAAGAAGAGATTAAAATGAATTTGTTTTATAAAAAACATATTTGAATCAATATGCTAAGTTGTTTTTTAAGTATGCTTAAAATGAAGTGGGTAAGTTTTTAACTACCTGCATAAATGGTATAAAAATAAAAAAGGCATCTTAATTAGATGCCTTTTTTAATTATGCATTTTTTAACGGCGATTTGCTAAGAAACGACCTAAGCGACCAATTGCTTCGCGTAATTCATTTTCTGCAGGTAAGAAAACAACTCGGAAATGATCTGGTGTTGGCCAGTTAAATCCCGTTCCTTGTACCAAAAGTACTTTTTCGGCACGAAGTAAATCTAACATTAACTTTTCATCATCTTCGATTGGGTAAATATTAGGATCAAGTCGTGGGAAACAATACATTGCACCTTCTGGTTTTACACAGCTTACCCCAGGAATTTCATTTAACATTTCCCATGCGATATTGCGCTGTTCATATAGACGACCACCCGGGCGGATTAAGTCATTAATGGATTGATAGCCGCCAAGCGCAGTTTGAATTGCATATTGAGCTTGTACGTTTGCGCATAAACGCATAGAAGCTAACATATCTAAGCCTTCAATATAGTCTGCCGCACGACTTCTATCGCCTGTGATTGCCATCCAACCTGAGCGGAAACCAGCAATACGATAAGCTTTTGATAAACCATTGAACGAAATACATAACTGATCGCCAGCTAAAGAGGCAACCGAAACGTGCTCAATTCCGTCATAAACAATTTTGTCGTAAATTTCGTCAGCAAATAAAATCAAATCGTATTTCTTGGCAAGAGCCACAATTTGTTCAAGCACGTGGCGTGGATATACCGAGCCAGTTGGGTTGTTCGGGTTAATAATCACAATACCACGGGTATTTGAAGTAATTTTACTTTCAATATCGGCAATATCTGGATACCAACTATTTTCTTCATCACATTTATAGTGAATAGCAGTACCACCCGAAAGATTAACGGCTGCTGTCCAAAGCGGATAGTCCGGCATTGGAATTAGCATTTCATCGCCATCATCAAGTAGACCTTGCATAGCCATTACAATAAGTTCAGACACGCCGTTACCGATATACACGTCATTAACGTGCATATTTAAGATACCTTTTTGTTGGTAGTACTGGCAGATCGCTTTACGTGCAGGGAAGATACCTTTTGAGTCAACATAGCCAATTGCATTTGGTAGGTTTAAAGCAACGTCATTAATAATTTCTTGTGGTGCTTCAAAACCAAATGGAGCAGGGTTGCCGATATTTAGCTTAATGATTTTATGTCCTTGCTCTTCCATTTCATTGGCGGCTCGTAATACAGGTCCGCGAATGTCATAGCAAACATGCTCAAGCTTCGATGATTTCTTAATTTCCCGAGAAGTTGGCATGGATTGGAGAGTAGCAGTATTTTTAGACATAGCTGGGTTCACTTTTGCATATCGGTATAAATAACTTTTAAATGTTTTAACCGTTACCAAATTTAGATCATGTTGATCTTTTAGTAATTCAACAATTTTTTCATGGGTAAAACCCGATTGCTGATACTCTTTGATAACTGGTAATAGTTGCTGGAAAAGCACACTTTTTTTCTGAGACATGTTTTGTCCTATACAACCGTGCCAAACAAGAATAGCACCATCTTTGCTTCCCTGAAAGAAAATAAAGCATAAATATGCTTACTTTTGTTTTTGTAATTTGCTTACTTTTTGCTTTCTATTGCTTAGATGATTAAATTCCAACAAATTTTACGTTCAGAGACTAGTGTTTTTTTAATGAATGGCGTAAATATAAAATACGATTATCAATTTATGTTTACATCAGAATAAAAGGTGCATGTCATGGGAAAAGTTAATAAAACAGACCGGGAATGGCAAAGAGAGTTATCACCAGAAGAATATCGGATAACACGACAAAAGGGCACTGAACCAGCTTTTACGGGGCAATACTGGAATACTAAGCAGCACGGTACTTATGTTTGTCGTTGTTGTGGCGCGGAATTGTTCTCGTCAGATGCAAAATACGATAGCGGTTGCGGTTGGCCAAGCTTCTTTCGCCCAGTAAATGGAACTGTTATTGATGAACATGAAGATTTAACACATGGTATGGTCAGAACTGAAATTGTTTGTCATGATTGCGAAGCCCATCTTGGGCATGTTTTTGAAGATGGACCACAGCCGACAGGTTTACGCTACTGTGTGAACTCGGCATCATTACAACTTAAAACACAAGAAAAAAATGACGAGGAAACTTATCCATGAGTAACATTTATCAGTTTGAAGCTGAATTGTTAGAAGGTGATATTAAGCAATTTGCTGATTACAAAGGTAAAGTTTTATTAATTGTAAATACTGCCAGTAAATGTGGTTTTACTCCACAGTTTGCGGGCCTCGAAAAACTTTATGAAAAATATAAAGATCAAGGTTTGGAAGTTTTAGGTTTTCCCTGCAACCAGTTTGGTGGGCAAGATCCAGGAAATAATAAAGAAATCGGGGCTTTCTGCCAGCGAAATTATGGGGTGAAATTCCCTATGTTTGCCAAAGTCGATGTGAAAGGGCCTGAAGCTCATGTGATTTTTAGATATTTAACACGTGAAGCAAAAGGAATTTTGGGAAGTAGTAGTATTAAATGGAACTTTACCAAGTTTTTGGTTGGCAAAGATGGTTCAGTTTTAAATCGTTATGCACCTACAACTAAACCAGAGGCATTGGAAGCCGATATTGAAAAAGCATTAGCGGGCTAATCGATTCAATGAACGCTATTCCTCAACCTTTCGAGTTTTGGCAAGATCGGCGAATGCCATATGTTGAAACTCGAAGGTCGTGTTTTAGCCGAACATGTTATAAGTCTCATAGCCATCCAACATTTTCAATTGGTGCTGTAGACGAAGGGAATAGTATTTTTAAAAGTTCTTTTAGCACTGCGCAAGAGATCTCCGCGGGTACTTTAGTTATTGTACCCGCCCATATTGAGCATTCTTGTAATCCTAAGCCAAATATGGCTTGGAGTTACCAAATGTTGCATTTAGATCTGACTTGGTTAAGCCAGTTATATTCAGAGTTTCAACAGCAAGGTTTTGATTTGCATCTGCCACAGCATAAGCCGATCATTATAAAAGATGAAACTTTATACAAAGCTTTTACTGAAATGAATAAGACACTTTTTGATACGCAAAAGCTAATTCTTGAAAAGGAACAGGCGCTTTTTGATTGTCTTATAGATTTATTATTGCCTCATTTTATTTTAGAAGAAATACAAAAACCGCAGTACTTATATAGAGATTTTCTAGATTTAATTAATGTAATTACCTCTTCTGAGGATTTTATTTCTTTAGAGGTACTTGCCCAGCAGATTGGTCTGAGCCGTTATGCGATCATACGGTTATTTAAAGCAAATGTCGGTCTAACACCCCATGCTTTTCAAATAAATTTAAAAATTAACCAAGCTCGAGAACTCCTTAAACAGGGAATTTCACTCGCAGAGCTGGCCGTCAACTTAGGTTTTAGTGATCAAAGCCATTTTCATAAAGCTTTCAAAGCGCATACAGGGGTAACTCCTCGGCAGTTCCAGCTCGCAGCCGCGCAATAATTTACAAGAAATTGTTTAGCTCTATTTCTAAGATTTTCCAGACTGTTTTATAGATGAAGCCGTTATGGAAGTTTTTTTAGTTATTGCATTTACTCATTTTTTGGCACTGTTATCACCGGGTCCGGATTTCTTTTTAATTCTCACTAGTCTTTTGCAAAAAGGGCGCCGTTATACCTATGGTGTTGTTTTGGGCATTACTTTCGGAAATGCTTTAATTTTAGCTGCATGTTTATTTGGTTTTATGCTGCTTGGAGATTTGAGCAGTAGCATTCTTACATTATTGAAATGGCTTGGTGCAGCTTATTTAGTTTATTTGAGTGTTCTTTGCTTTAAGGCAGCCAGATCTAGTGTTTTATCTTTTTCATCTGAAGACAATAATTTAAGTGATCAAGCCAACCTTAAGAAAAACAAAATTAAAAGTTTAATGTTAGGTGTGCAGTCTAGTCTTCTAAATCCTAAAAATATTATGTTTTATAGTAGTTTGATGCTGCTTATACAATATAAGTTTAGCTTAATTCAAAAACTGCTCATGAGTGTATGGATGGTTGGAGTTGTTCTTGGTTGGAATATTCTGCTGATTGGATTACTTGCTCAGGGGCGGGTTTTAGACAAAATTAAGCGCTCTGCGACAGGTTTATACTATTGTTCTAGTATTGCTTTTATTATTTTTGCTGTGCTTTTGATTACATATAAATAGCTTTATAGCCTAGTTGTACAACCTGAGTAAAGGCTGTACAACTAAGTAAGAAGAAGCTTACAGAATCGCTTTTAAACGTTTAACCACTTCTTCACATTGTGCCAAGTCTGCCACTAAAGCCATACGTACATGGTTGGCTCCTGGGTTACCTTGTTCAGTGTCACGAGATAAATAACGACCCGGTAAAACTTTAATGTGTGCTTTTTCCATGAGCATCTTGGCAAAAGTTTCATCATTATCAACTTTTAGCCAATAGTAAAAACCAGCATCAGGTTTTTGTAATGGAAGCAAATGGCCTAGTTCAGATTGGAATAAGTCAAATTTTGCACGATATTGCTTACGGTTTTCTTCAACATGATTTTCATCATTCCATGCAGCAATTGAAGCAAGCTGATGTTGTACGGGCATTGCTGCACCGTGATAGGTACGGTATTGCAAATATGGTTTTAACAAATCAGCATCACCAGCTACAAAACCTGAACGCATGCCCGGTAAATTTGAGCGTTTTGAAAGTGAATGGAAGACGATACAGTTTTTGTAGTCATCACGGCCAAGTTCAGCACAAACTTCTAATAAACCTGTAGGGGCTTGGTCAAACCAAAGTTCTGAATAGCATTCATCAGAAGCAATAACAAAATTATATTGATCAGATAGGGCAATCAGCTTTTTAAATTGCTCTTTAGAAAGTACAGTACCTGTTGGGTTGCCCGGTGTACATACAAAAAGAAGCGCTGTCTTTTCCCAAACCTCTGCTGGTACTGCGTCAAAGTCACCTAAATAACCATTTTCTTCTGTGCAATTAATAAAGTATGGCTTAGCACCTGCGAGTAAAGCAGCACCTTCATAAATTTGATAAAACGGATTTGGCATCACCACATAGGGTGCATCTTCACGGTTAATCAAAGCTTGAACAAAAGAGAAAATACCTTCACGTGTACCAGATACAGGCAAAATATGGTTTTCAGCACTAATACTATTAAGTTTAAAGCGCTTAGTTAACCACTCTGCAATACTTTGGCGAAGCTCAGGTAAGCCTTTGCTGTTTGGATAAGTGGATAGATGATTAAAGTTATCAATAATAGCCTGTTTAACAAACTCTGGTGCTGGATGCTTAGGTTCACCAATTGATAGTGGAATCAAGGGAAGGTTAGCAGGAGTAGTATCCTTAAAAAGTTGGTTTAACTTTTCAAATGGATACGGATGTAATAACGACAAGCTAGAGTTCATTAAACAGTTACCAAGTAGTTGAGTTTCAGTGCTGACAAATTTGATTAGATGCTTCATCTAATGCAGCTTTCAGTTTTTCCGAGAAGAGTTTGACCTCTTCGTTATTCAGCGGTTTTCCATCTTTTTTGGTGACAAAGAAAATATCTTCGGCACGTTCACCTAAAGTTGCGATTCGGGCTGAATGGATGTCTAAACCTTGCATCATAAATAAACCACCTACACGTGCAAGTAGGCCAGGATGGTCAAGTGTTGAAATTTCGACCATGTTTTGCTGTAGAGCTTCATTCAATGTAACGTCGACTGTATTTTCAATATCGAAGTGACGTAATTGACGTGGAATACGGCGTTGCATTAGCCCAGGGTATTGGTCTGGTTGGCTAAGTGCCTTCACTAATGCATTTTTAACAGTTTCTTCGCGTTCTGGGTCGGTAAGTAATGTACCGAAACGATCGAGTACAACATAAGTGTCTAAGCTAAATGCTGTACTTGCCGTGATAATTTTTGCGTCCTGAACGTCTAGGTTCATTCGGTCTAAAACAGCAACGGTTGTGGCAAAGAGATTAGGTTGATCGCGTGTATAAATAAAGATTTGCACAGCATCCTGAGCTGCTTTACGGTGGGCACGCAAGAGGACTAATGGCTCCGGATTATCACCATGTTTTAAAATTGCTTGTGTGTGCCATGCAATTTCGTCTGCTGACTCTTTAATGAAGTATTCATCACCAAGTTCTTGCCATACTTTTTCGACATCAGCTAATGCAAAGTTATTTACCAGTAATTCACTTGCTGCAAACTTAGTGTCTTCAATCAGCATTTGATAGTCAACAGGACGACCTAAACCAGTACGGATTACATCACGGGCATGGGTATAAAGCTGACGCATAAGTGATGCGCGCCATGTATTCCAAAGTTTTGGATTTGTCGCATTAATATCGGCAACCGTCAAAGTATAGAGATAATCAAGATGCTCCATATCACCAAGTTTTTCTGCAAAATCTTTCACGACATCCGGATCAGAAATATCTTTTTTCTGAGCCGTGAGTGACATGAGTAAATGGTTTTGAATCAGCCATGCAATTAATTTGCATTCACGCTCTGTAAAGCCATGTGCACGTCCAAACTCGATTGCATCTTCTGCACCAAGTTCACTATGGTCACCACCACGGCCTTTTGCAATGTCATGGAATAATGCAGCAATAAAGACAATATCTTGACGGGCAAGACGTTGGAAAACTGAGCTTACCACAGGGAACTCTTTGGCAAATTCAGGTTCTCTAAAACGATTTAAATTACGTAGTAGTAATAAGGTGTGAGCATCGACCGTATAGATATGGAATAGGTCATATTGCATAAGACCCATAATTTGCCCAAAAGCAGGAATATAGTTTCCTAAAACACCATAACGTTTCATCGCAACTAAGGTATCGTATAGACGATACGGTGAGCGAATAATCGACATAAACAGTGCTTGGTTTTCTGGGTTATTACGGTAACTTTGGTTAATTCTTTTTGCTGCAAGAATAAGTAAGCGCAAAGTTCGAGCACGAATACCTTCGATATCTGGTCGATTCGCTAAAATATAGAACAACTCTAAAATCGCACTTGGATGTTCTGCAAATATTTTATGATGTTGTACGGCAAGTTTATTATCGACAATTTTAAAATGATCGTTTACAACTTCAATTTTGCGTTCATAGTTGGGGAGTCGAGGGGTAATCACCGATTCGCTAAAATATGCCAGCAACATTTCATTCAGTGTTGAAACCTGTTGTGCCGTACGATAATAACGTTTCATGAACTGCTCAACGCCGTAATTGACAGGTTGGCCTTCTTGGCGCACATATCCAAATTTAGCGGCAATTTCCCTTTGGTGATCGAAAAGCAAACGGTTTTCATCACGTTTGGCTAAACGGTGTAAGTGGTGACGGATTTCCCAAAGAAAACTTTCTGCTTCTTCTAAAACACCCAATTCAAATTCTGAAATAAAGCCTAAATGTACTAAGTCATAAATACGGTTTACACGGAAGTGGCGTTTAGCAATCCAACCAATCTGGTTAATATCACGAATACCACCTGGTGCATTTTTAATGTCAGGTTCTAAATTACTTTCAGTATTGTTGTGTTGGTGGTAACGCTTGGCTTGTTCTGCCATTTTTGCGTCATAAAAGGTTTTATCTGTCCATGTCTGTGAAACAATGCGGCGAGGCCATCTTGCAAGTTGAGTATTACCTGTTATTAAACGTGCTTCAATGAGTGTAGTTGCAACGGTTAAATCGGTAGCGGCTTGTTCAACACAGCTTTGAATGGTACGAACGCTAATGCCGGGTTTAAAGTTTCCCACATCCCATAAAGAAGAAATAAAAGTAGAGATGCGTTTTTCATTTTCTTCGTTAATTTCATGTTCTGATAGGATCATGATATCGACGTCGGAATAGGGCAGCATTTCACGGCGCCCATAACCACCTACAGCAAAAAGACCCAATTCAGTCTGATCAAGTTCAGCATGTTTCCATAAAAAGATCAGTGCTTCATCAACTAAATCTGAACGAGCTTTAATAATTTCACGAATAGATTGCCCATTTTCATATGAATCTTGCAACTGTTTTTCTACATCCGTTCGCCACTGATTAATGGCTTTAATATCATGATGACTTGAGACATAGTTCAACAATGGCGATGTATTGATCATGAAAATGGGTCTACCAATAAGTAAAAATTAAGAATTTGTTTGAACGCTTACTTGATCAGCGGTTTCTTTCGCTAAAGTACGGGCAAGATCAGTATTTTCAGCACGAGCCGTTGCCACACCCATACGGCGACGTTTGAAACCTTCAGGTTTGCCAAATAAACGTAAGTCAGTATCTGGGTGAGCTAAGGCTACATTCAGATTGCTATAACTTAAATTATTAGCATCAACTCCAGCATAAATTACGGCACTTGCGGCAACACTGTGACGTGCTGTGTTTACAGGTAAACCTAAAATGGCACGGGCATGTAATTCAAATTCACTTTGATACTGAGACGCTAAAGTTACAAGTCCTGTGTCGTGTGGACGAGGGGAAACTTCACTGAACCAAACTTTATCACCCTTGATAAACAGTTCTACACCAAAAATACCACAGCCACCAAGTGCTGTTGTCACTTTATTTGCAATACGTTTTGCTTCTTCAAGTGCAGCAGGTGTCATTGGTTGTGGTTGCCAGCTTTCTACATAGTCGCCTGCATCTTGGCGGTGACCAATTGGGTCACAGTAGTGAGTTTCAATTTCACCGGTTTCAGGGTTTTTAGCACGAACGGTAAGTAAGGTAATTTCAAAATCAAAATCAATTTGAGATTCAATAATGACAGTGCCTTGGTTAACACGACCACCTTGCATTGCATATTCCCAAGCCGCGTCGACTTCATCGAAACTTTTTACGCGAGACTGACCTTTACCTGAAGATGACATGACTGGTTTTACAAAGTTCGGATAACCAATATCATCACAAGCTGCGCGGAAACTTTCTAAAGAGTCAGCAAAACGATAAGCAGAAGTAGGTAAACCAAGCTCTTCAGCCGCAAGACGGCGAATACCTTCACGGTTCATGGTGAGGTTTACAGCTTTAGCAGAAGGAATGACAGTTGCTGTTTGGTTAGCTTCAATCTCAAGCAAAATTTCTGTCGCAATCGCTTCAATTTCTGGAACAATTAAATTCGGTTTAACTTTTTCAATGAGCTGTTTTAATTGAGTTGGATCAGCCATGTTTAACACATAAGAAAAATGTGCAACTTGCATAGCTGGTGCGTGATCATAACGGTCGGCTGCATGTACTTCGACACCAAGGCGTTGTAGGGAAATTACAACTTCTTTGCCAAGCTCTCCTGAACCTAACAATAAAACTTTAAATGCAGAAGATTGAAGTGGGGTACCGAGTGTCACGCTCATGCGAATCATCCTGACAAAATTATTTTTTTAAGCATAGCAGAACTTATGGTGGAGTTAAGCCTTATAACGCATAAAAAGATGAATTTTGTCAGACAATGAGGTAAGTCGTTTTTAAACGTTAACTTGATAATTTAAACGTAATTCATCTGCGTTTTGACCACGAATACCCCAATTTTCTTTAGGGGTTTCGAAAATTGTGATTTCAATGTCTTGAGGATTAATTCGGCAATACTGTTCAATATTACGAAATAAAGTTTGGATTAATCTTTTCTTGGCTTCGCTGCTTCGGCCAGTAAACATTGAAAGTTCAATAATAACGTAGTGCTGGCTTCGATCTGAAGGATAGATAAAGTTTTCTGGTTTAAGGCTAATAAACCTTTGAAATCTTTTCTCGATTGGGTATTTCAACTCTTCAATGAGCGCTTGATGAATCGCATGAGAAAGCATTTCTCGATATTGCATGATCGTTTGTTCATTTGCATAAATTTTAACTTGTGACATTTTTATCTCTAATCGCTAGATGGTGTTATCTTTTAATAAATTTCAAAAATGAGTTTTTCATGCGAGAAGTCATTATTTTTAATCACTTCTAGCATTTATATATTATATAAGGTTGATAAGTTTATCTATTTATAAAGGTAAATAAGTGTAGATCAAGCCATAAACGAGTGCAGCAGTTAACGTCGCAGGAACAATTTTCTTAAATTTAAAATAAAGACCTGCTAAAACCAGAAAGCCGATGAGCATTGCTAAACTTTTATCTGGATTTTTAAGAAGTGGTGGCAGGGTGGCAACCACAAGCATTGCACTAATTGCAGATATACCAATACTTCCTAAAGCAATTTTTATCCAGACAGCTCCACGTTTTTGATGAGTACCTTGTAGTTTCTGTATAACAAAAAATGGTCCGAAGCGGGAAGCAAAATTAGCAATACCAACAATAATACCGACCAAAATAATTTCTAAGTTCATATTAGGCTTCAACCTCATCAAACTGTTTCAGCACATAATGTTTAAATAGACCTGCTAAAATGCCTGAAAAAATACCAATAAAAATAGCAGCAGATAAGTTAATCCAATAACAGGCCAAGGCTGAAACGACTAAGGATACACCGACGACTAAAGTATGTTTACGTTCAAAAGCCGCGAGTAAAAAACTTAAAAATAAAGCAGGTAATAAGAAGTCTAAAGCTGCTTGTAAAAACTTTGGAAGGTGAGCGACTTGATCTGCAAATAGCCCACCTAACAATGAACCACTAGCCCAAGACATCCAGCTGAACAGACTTAAGCCTAACATCCAAGATTCAGACCATTGCTGTTTGCGCTGTGAAAGCTGAATCATTCCACTCGCAAAAACCTCATCTGTAAGGCCCCAAGCCCAAACAGCCGTCTTTTTTAAGTTCAATTTATTTGGAATTAGGTTATACAGTGCTGGACCATAAAGTACATGGCGAATATCAAGAGCAATAACCGTTAGGGCAGTTAGCCAAATAGAGGAGCCGCTTGCTAAAAGAGCCACCACTAAAAATTGGCTAGCACCTGCATACATTGAACATGAAAGAAAAAATGCTTCCCACGGGCTAAAACCAAATTGGGATGCAGAAACGCCAAAGGCAAAAGAAACCGGTAAATAAGTAAGTACGATGGCTTGACTATCTTTGGCACCCTGCCAAAAAGTTGTTGTTTGAGCAGCCATCTGTTGTTGATTTGACACAAGACACCTTGGCAGTAAACCAATTATAAAAACTTGAAAGATTGAGTATTGTAGCCGAATTTAATAGCATAGTGCCGAAATGTTTAATTCGGCAGTTTGATATGTTCAAGTCAAAAACTCGTTTAGTTTATATCGCCATCCTGAGTGCGAGCGTATTTATATTGCAAGGCTGTGATAATGGAAATCAGAGCACGGATAAAAAAGTTGAAATTAAACCAGCGCCGAAATTAACCAATGATGCAACGGCCTATGCAAACAAAGCATGGACACTCATTAATACGGTTGATCCTTTAGTCTATGGAAAACAGCTTAGTCAGATAAATGATAAAGTTCGTAAACCACTGCGTCAGCTCAGTACGGATTGGCGTATTAATGTGAAAATGACGGATTCGGTCACTGAAGGAAAATATGCGCTTTGCCGCAAAGCCTTAACCAGTTTAGATGTGTGGGCGAGAGAAACTGTGGAAAATGCAAATTCTGTTGCTCAAAAACAGGCTGATTATGAGCGTGATAAGCAGCAATGTAAGGACGCGATTGATAATCCTAATTTAGGAAATACATCTCCGAAATAAAGAGACTACATATAAAAAAAAGCGAGATTTTAAATCTCGCCTTTTTGTATCCATAAATTAATCAATATTAATTATGGTTTTGTTGCGGTTTTAGCAGTGTTCGCAGTTTTTACAGCATCTTGTTTCATTTGATGAGTAGCTTGATTTGCTTCTTGTTTAGCGTGAGTGGCGCTAGTCATTGCAGCATGTTTCTGCTCATTCATATCTTTTTTAACATCTGTTTTTGTTTTTTCAGCTTCTTTTTTTGCTTTTTGAGCAGTAGTCTTGCCGCTTACAGCAACACATTTACCGCCTTTATGATGTGGTCCAGTTCCTCCTTGGAGTTGAGTTCCTTTTGGACATGCAAATGCCGAAACACTTAACATTCCCAATACGCCAGCTGTAAGAATTGTTGATAATTTTTTCATGTTAATCAGCGCCTTGTTGAGTATTATTGCTCAGTTTGAGTGTAAGATGAAAATTTCTGTTTTGGAATACTTATTTTGTGAAATAGAGTTTGAACAATGTTTTATTTTGCAGTGTTATCTGATTTTTTAATTTAATTTTAAGTTTTTATTATATAGCACCTTTAAGTATGCGATTTTGCAATTAAATTTAATTTTTCCATATCTAAAATCTCAATTTTTCTAAACGAAATTTTAATAATATTTTGTTTTTCTAAAAGGTTTAATTCATGATTAATGGTTTGTCTTGAGACGGTTAGCATATTAGCTAATTGGTCTTGAGAAATATGAATTTGTCTTTCTTGGACAATAAGATGATTGCCGTAACCCTCTACAATAAATAAAAGACGTTGAGCAAGTCTTTGAGAAAGACTGCGTGTTTGTATGGCAATCTGTTCTAAAAAAACATATCTGAGCTTTTGACTGGTTAAGCGCGCAAAATAATACCAATAATACGGATTGTCCTTGAGTAGCTCATTTAATGGTTTTGCAGGAATATGTAGAACTGTACTTTTTTTCAAAGCAATCGCATCGTGCGAACGTGGTTCATGGTCAATTAAAGATATTTCACCGAACCACATAATCGGCTCAGCAATTGCAGAAAGTGCTTCATTACCATTTACATCGACATAACCTAAACTAATTGAGCCTTCAAGGACGGTATAGATCCCATTAAACTTATCTTTAGCGTGGAAAACATAGCTGTTTTTCTCAAAAGTAATTTGCTTGCCATGTTCTAGAATAAACTTTTGGAATGCTTCCGGAAGCACACTAAACCATGTGTTTTCTTTTAATCGGTTAATATAAATAAGATCCAATATCAGCCCATCCATGAAAAAATTCATTACTTTGTCAAATAGCTGACAACTTTAAATTTTCCTTATTTGTACAGTATGACTATAGTTAGGTGAATAGGGAATTACTCATGTCAAATCTGGAACAGAAACTGAGCCAATATGCGGCTTATCATTTAAACCATCAAAATATTTTGACGCACTTTATCGGTATTCCACTCATCGTGTTTTCAATTTTATGTTTAACTGCGAAAGCTGGAATCGATATTGGTAATTTTAAAGTTACTTTAGCTATGGTGCTGATTGTAGCTAGTACAGTTTACTATTTATTTTTAGATAAAGTTTTTGGCTTAATCATGCTCATGATATTGGTAGCTGTGTATCCATTAGCCAGCCAAATTGCCGAGCTTCCTTTAAAACAATGGTTGGCAGCAAGTATTGGCTTCTTTGTAGTGGGATGGGTGTTTCAGTTTATAGGTCATTATTTTGAAAAGAAAAAACCTGCTTTTGTTGATGATGTAATAGGACTTGCGATAGGGCCATTATTTGTATTGGCAGAATTTATATTTATGCTAGGTTTTAGAAAGCCTTTGCATGCGCGTATTCTACAAGAGGCCCGTAGTAAACGAGAGGCGATGGATTTAGGTCATTAAATATAAAAAAAGCCCCAATATGTTGGGGCTTTTTTTAGCTTTAACTTAAACGTTAAAACGGAAGTGCATTACATCACCGTCTTGAACAACGTAAGTTTTACCTTCTAAACGCCATTTACCAGCTTCTTTAGCGCCGTTCTCACCGTTGTATTGTACAAAGTCATCGTATGCAACAACTTCAGCACGGATAAAGCCTTTTTCAAAGTCGGTATGAATCACACCAGCTGCTTGAGGAGCGGTTGCACCAACTTTTACTGTCCAAGCACGTACTTCTTGTACACCAGCAGTGAAATAAGTTTGTAAACCTAAAAGCGCATAACCTGCACGAATAACCACGTTTAAGCCAGGTTCTTCCATACCCATTGCTTCTAAGAACTCAGCACGATCTTCATCTTCTAATAATGAAATTTCAGCTTCAATCTGGTTGCAAAGAGGAACAACGATAGCGTTTTCTTCAGCCGCAAGTTTTTTAACTGCTTCTAAGTGTGGGTTGTTTTCAAAACCATCTTCTGCAACGTTTGCAATATACATAGTTGGTTTTAAAGTCATTAAACCAAAACCACGAACTAATTTACGCTCGTCATCAGATAAATCAGCTGCACGAGCTGGTTTACCTTCGTCAAGCAACGGTTGAATTTTTTCTAAAACTGCTTTAGTTGCTACAGCTTCTTTGTCACCGCCTTTAGCTACTTTAGTTAAGCGTAATATTGCTTTAGCAACAGTTTCAAGGTCTGCAAGTGCAAGTTCAGTATTAATAGTTGCGATGTCGTCTAACGGATCAATTTTGCCATTTACGTGAATGACGTTTTCATCTTCGAAACAACGTACAACGTGAGCAATCGCATCAGTTTCACGAATGTTAGCAAGGAACTGGTTACCCAAACCTTCACCTTTTGAGGCACCAGCAACAAGACCTGCAATGTCCACAAATTCCATTGTAGTTGGCAAAATACGCTGTGGTTTAACAATCGCAGCAAGTTTGTCTAAACGTGGATCTGGTACAGGAACAATACCTGTGTTTGGTTCAATGGTACAGAAAGGGAAGTTTTCCGCTGCAATCGCTGCTTTCGTTAATGCATTGAAAAGTGTAGATTTCCCTACGTTTGGCAGACCAACAATACCGCAATTAAAACCCATGAAAACCACTCACAAATGTGTAAATTAAAAATTGTCGCTGATTTTACATGAAAGCCATGACAAAGTCATGGCTAGAGCAGGGGTGTATTGCTTTTAAACTTTACGTTTATCAAGTTGCTGGGCTAATGCATCGCCAGTCGCTTGTACTAACATGACTAAAACAATGAGCACTAAAATTACAGCCAACATAATTTGCATATCAAAACGTTGATAACCATATCGATAAGCAATGTCTCCTCAACCACCTGCACCAATAGCACCAGCAATCGCAGATGAGTTAATCATAGTCACAATAGTCACGGTAAAGCCTGCCACAATACCCGGTAAAGCCTCTGGTAAAAGTACATGCCAAATAATTTGTTTACGGTTACAACCCATGGCTTGTGCTGCTTCAATTAAGCCTTGATCGACTTCACGTAAGCTGACTTCTGCAATACGCGCAAAAAATGGAATAGCCGCAATCGTTAAGGGAACCACCGCTGCCCATACGCCATAACTTGTACCCACAATCCAGCGAGTAAGCGGAATAAGTGCAACCATTAAAATAAGAAAAGGTACTGAACGAGTGATATTGATAACCCAACCCAAAGACTGATTAATCTTTTGCGACGGGTGAATGCCATGTTCAGAAGTGCTGACTAAAATAACAGCTATAGGTAAGCCAATTAAAAAGGCAATGAATGCAGATGCGCCTACCATAAGCAAGGTATCTACAGTTCCAGTAATTAATAAATCAATGAGCTGGTCTTGCATAGCCAAGTACCTCAAATTGTGCATGTGCTGTTAATGCATCTTGTTGTATAGATGAAAGATCAATTTCTACGTTGGGAATACCCATTAAAAGCGAGCCAATAATATGTCCTTGAATGGTATCCACCTGACTTTGATATAAATTGACTGGTGCTTTAAATCTAGCAAGGAGTTCTTGAATATCCAGAACCTGATGTGCTTCCGCCTCATATTTCAGTTTTAGGATTATATGAGTCGAATTTTCATCGGGTAGAGGACTGATTTTAAAAGGTAGAGTAATCTGTTCAAGGTTCAGTAACTCTTGAGTAATTTGTTGTTCTGGTCGTGAAAATACCGACCAAACTTGTCCAGCCTCTACAATCTCACCTTGATCAATCACTACCACCTGATCACAAATTTCTCGAATCACTTGCATTTCGTGAGTAATTAATACAATGGTGAGGCCTAGTTCCTGATTAATCTTTTTAAGTAAAGCCAAAATAGTGGCAGTACTTTCAGGGTCGAGTGCTGAGGTCGCCTCGTCACATAGTAAAATTTCAGGGTGGTGAACAAGTGCACGTGCAATACCGACACGCTGCTTTTGTCCGCCCGAAAGTTGTGATGGGTAGTAGCCAGACTTATCTGATAGTCCCACTAAAGCCAGAACTTCATTTACACGCTCATTGATATCTGCTTTGTTATAATTGGAAACTTTCAAGGGCAATGCCACATTTTCCCAAACTGTTTTTGCAGACATCAAATTGAAATGTTGAAAAATCATTCCAATACGCTGGCGGGTTTGGATGAGTTCGGCATGACTCAATTCAGCAATGTTTTGTTGATGAATATGAATACTACCTGTATTTACTTGTTCTAAGCCATTTAAAGTGCGGAGTAGGGAAGATTTTCCCGCACCACTTTTACCAATAATGCCTAAAATCTTACCTTGTGGAATATCAAGGTTAATTTCTTTTAACGCATGCAGTTTTTGACCTTGAGATTGGTAAAACTTATTTAAACCACGAATTTTGATATGAGGTAGAGAAAAATCAACTTGTGATCCAAAACTCACCATTGCCATTCTCCTTATTTCCAGCCTTGAAACCACAAACCTTTACCAAAGTCTTTATCCAGAATGTCTTGTGCTTGTTTTGAGTTCTGGAATGCTTTAACAAAGGTTGCAAGTTTTTGGTTTTTGTCTTGGTAATCGCGACGGGTCACAAACAAAATTGCATATTTTTTATCGATTGGATCTAAAAATAATGCGCTATGTGGGTCGGTTACCTTTGCCATTTTTAAGTAGTGGGGGAAGCCGAAAATTAAATCGACATCATTATATGCATGTGCGGTTTGAGGGCCTTCAACTTCAACAAAGCTCAGCTGTTTAGGATTTGCAATAATGTCTTGGGTTGTTGAGAGCTCATTATTTATATCTTTAAGCTGAATTAAACCTGCACGGTGCAATAAAATTAAAGCACGAGCTAAATTGACTGGATCATTTGGAATAACTACACGTGCTTTTGAAGGTAATTCTTCAAGTGATTTATATTTTTTTGAATATAAACCGACATGACTTCCTGAGCCCACACCATATGCATGTAAGTCATAGCCCGTTTCTTTAACAGCATTACGTAGAAATACGCTTTGCTGGAAAAAGTTTGCATCAATATCACCGTTTTGTACGGCAACGTTTGGTGCCCGCCAATCAGAAAATTCAACAAGCTTGACATGAACGCCTTGCTTTTCTACTTCATTGGCAACGCTTTGTAATAGCTCAGCATAAGGCGGGCTAATACCAATCGTTAAAACATCATCGGTTTGTTTATTTTTAATATAACGATAACCGACGAGGCCCAGAACTACGATTAAAATCGTAATTCCGAGTAACCAAGACTTATGCTGTTTGAACTGAATCGCCATAATCTTTCCGTTATTACTTCCAGCCAGGGAACCAAAGTTTTGGCCCAATCTCAGCGTCTAAAACAGCTTTAACTTTTGGCGAGTTTTGATAGATCTCAACAAATTTCTTTAATTTGTCGCCCTTATCTTGATAGTCATCACGCACTACAAACAAAATGGCATAACGCTTATTGGTATTGTCATCAAGTAAAAGTGCACTATTAGGATCAGCTGTTTTTGCTAAGCGTAAGTAATGTGGATAGCCAAAAGCCAAGTCAACATCATCAATCGCACGGGCAGTCTGTGGCCCTTCAACCTCAATGAATTGCAAGTTTTTAGGGTTTGAAACAACATCTTTGAGTGCAGATAAATGATTGTTTGAATCTTTAAGCGTAATTAATTTAGCTTGCTGTAAAAGTAGTAGCGCACGACCTTGATTCACCGGATCATTTGGGATGACTACGCGTGCGTTTTGTGGCAATTCCTCTAAGCTTTTATACTTCTTTGAATAAAGTCCCACATGTGACGCTGCACCTACTGCAAATGCCTTTAATTTAAAGCCAGTTTCTTTAATTGCATTGTCTAAGAAAGGTTGATGCTGGAAAAAGTTCGCATCAATATCCCCATGATTTAAGGTAATGTTTGGGGTATTCCAGTCAGAAAACTCAACCAGTTTTACATTTAAACCTTGTTTTTTTGCTTCATCGGCAGCAGCTTGTAAAGGTTTTGCAAATGGTGGACTAATGCCAATCACAAGTTCATTTGAGCCACTTTGACGATGTTTATTCCATAAGAATAAAGCAACAAAAAGGACTACAACGACTAGGCCTACGCCTAGCCATTTTTTTGAGGCTGTTTGAGCCATGTCTATCTCCAAATTTAAGCAGTTATTTCTTCAATTGTTGTTAAGTTTTTGCTGTTGTTATAGGGAATACATCGGAACGCTTGAACAGGGTGGTGTTCTGGTAATTGATCACCCCGATTAAAAATTTTGTTCCGTAGTGAACCCGCTTTATATGCAGTTTTATAGCGACCACGTTGTTGTAGCTCTGGAATGACCAAGCGAATAAAGTCATGGTGAGACTCAGGTGCAACAGTACGTGTCAAATTAAAGCCATCAATATCAGTCTCATCTAAAAGATGAATTAAGTATTCAGCAACCTCTTCGCCACTACCTACGATAAGGGGATAACGACCACCTAAAACATGCTGAGCTTTTAAGTCATTTTTTGTGATTTGCTGTTCTTTAAACTTTTCGGTAATCGAAACAATGCTGTTACTTTTTTGGTAAGGGATCGCTTCATCGTCAGCAAATTTACTTAAGTCAATGCCTGTTGAACTCGCATAATGCGCTAAGCCTGCTTCAGGACTTGCGTACTGACGATATTCATTAAGTTTCTGTACAGCCAGATCATGTGTGTCGGCAACAACAACGGTTATACCGACAAAGACTTTAATGTCATCCGCTGAACGGCCTTGCTGTTCTGCAAGAGCACGAATCTTTTTCACTTGTTCACGTATTTTTTCGGGTTTGTCGCCGCCAATAAATACACACTCAGCATGACGAGTCGCAAACTGCATACCTTTAGGTGAAGCACCTGCTTGAAATAGGGTTGGAGTGCGTTGTACAGAAGGAGACACCTGAAACACACCTTCACTCTGGTAATACTTTCCATGGTGGTGAATGGTATGCACCTTAGATGGGTCTGTAAAAACACGCCGTGCTTTATCTTTTTTAACTGCGTCGTTTTCCCATGACCCTTCCCAATATTTATAACAGAGCTCTAAAAATTCTTCGGCTTGTTCATAGCGAGCATCATGGTCTTTTAAACCTTTTTGACCAATTAAGCGTTCAGCACTATCTAAATAACCTGTCACGATATTCCAGCCAATACGACCTTGAGTTAAATGGTCGAGACTCGCAAAGCGGCGGGCAAATTGATATGGATGCTCATAGCTTAAGTTCACAGTGACCCCAAAACTTAAGTTTTGAGTAACTGCCGCCATAGCTGAAATAAGTGTAGATGGGTCATGGCTCGGAAGCTGAATGGACTCTTTTAAAGTGAGATCAATACCATTTTGATAGACGTCATACACACCTGTAATATCGGCGATAAACAAACCGTCAAATAAACCACTTTCTAAGGTTTTGGCTTGTTCTGTCCAGTAGCTCAATTCGTTAAAACGATGTGATTCATCACGTGGATGTGTCCATAAGCCATGATTGATATGACCAACACAGTTCATGTCAAAGGCATTTAGTAGAATTTCTTTTGCTTTAAAGTCTGCCATTACAATGTCCCCCGACGAGGTGGTAGAACACCGTTAAGAACATAGTTCCCAATAAAGTAATATTTCCATCGTGCAGCATCGTGTAAGGTATGTACGCGTGCATTTCGCCAAAAGCGATCTAGACCATCTTGCGACTGACTACCACGGCTTCCTGCAAGTTCAATCAGCTTAGACGATGCTTTGAGTGCGATATCGGTACTATGAGCACGTACTTTGGCAACATCGATGGATGCTTTAGCAATGCTTTCAGGTGTGGTTTCAATTTTTGCGGCATCAATTGATTGAGCTGCCTGTTTTAATAACACTTCACTTGCTCGTACATCGACAGCAATGCGTCCTAGCTCATAAATCGTTAAAGGATCTTGGTTTGCAGTTTCTACATTTGAATCAATCCATGGGCGGGCTTGATGCACTCTTTGCAAACTTTCTTCAAAGGCCGCACGTGCAATACCTACCTCAATCGATGCATGCATGATTTGGGCAAAAGGGCCGACTAATGTTGGTTGTAAAAATGCAGTATCAAAAGGAATGACATCATCTGCATCTACAAAAACCTGATCAAATTTAACCGTTCCGCTGCCTGTGGTTTTTTGTCCAAAACCAGACTAGTCATCAACAAGTTTTAATCCTTGTGAACCACTTTTTACAAACGCTAGATATTCTCGGCCTGCATCATCTAAAACTAAGGTTGGAATACGGTGAGCAAATAAACTTCCTGTGCAGTAAAACTTTTCACCCTGAATGAGATATCCATTTTCATGGGGACGAATATTGGTTTGTTTATGGGTTGAAGTTTTGGTTTTAAACTCAGCAAGTGCATTACCAAAGCGAGTGCCATTTAAAACTTCGCCGTATAAACGTTGTTTTTGAGCTTCTGTGCCTGTATTACGTAACACTTCTAATGCATAGAAATGGTTTTGTGGAATTTGTCCGATTGAACCATCGGCACCACTTAAAAGCGCAATTACTTTGGCAACGGTATGGCTTGAAACTTCAGCACCGCCATATTGCTTTGGCACTGTAATTGCCCAAAGTCCAGACTGGCTCAATGCATCAATTTCGGTATACGGTAAAATTCGTTTAGCGTCTCGCTCAACTGCGGTTTTTTTAAATTGTTCGGCAAATTGTTTGGCGACTTCTAAAGCTTCAGCATCATTTTGAATAATATGTGCTTGACCAGATGCCGATGTTTGTTTGGTTTGAACCGATTGATATGAAGTCATGACAATTGCTCCTTAAATCCAGGCATGGCGGGCAGGGAAATGACCATTAAGGTAATAATTGCCAATGGCATGTAATTTCCAGCGAACAGGGTCGTGTAAGGTATGTACACGGGCATTTCGCCAATGTTGATCTAAATTGTGTTGGCTTAAGCTCGAACGGCTACCACCTAGCTCTAGTAGTTTTTCAGAGATTTGTAGAGCTGCATCATTGGCGTAGACTTTTGCTTCAGCAACCAAAATTGAAGCTTTAGCTACTTGTTCATCAGTCACATTTTCAAGTTGGTCAAGTTCATCTAAATATTCAGCAGCTTCATCAAGCAGTAAAATTGCTGCGTCGAGTAAAATATTTAACTTACCCACTTCTTGCAGTGTGTAATGTTCAAAGCTGGCTTTTTCAACATTTGCATCAATAATTGGGCGTGCTTTGTGTATAGTCGATAACGTATCTTCAAAAGCAGCTTCCGCAATACCGACATCAATTGCCACTTGTAATAGCTGTGAATACGCACCGCGATAGGTTGGAGTTTGCGTCAATAAACGTTCATCAAAAATAAGTTCAGGATTAACTTCAACTTTATTTAATTTAACCGTACCACTCGCTGTAGTACGCTGACCAAACCCATTCCAGTCATTAATCACTTCAATGCCTTGAGCATCTCGGTTAACAATCACTAAAACAACATGACCTTCATGATGAACCGCTTTAATTGCGAGCCAATGCGCAAAGCTTGTTCCTGTCGAATAAAACTTTTCACCGTTTAAAATATATTTTCCATTTTCAATGGTAAGGGTAGTTTTTAGTGTTTTTGAGTCATGTGTATTACGCTCTGGACCACCGTTGGCAAGACGTTTGCCAGCTAATATTTCTGAAAAGATAAATTGTTTTTGTTGTTCTGTACCCATGATTTCAATCAGGTTCAACAGGCTAATCTGATTTTGTGGAATTTGACCAACATTTGCATCGCCTTTACTTAAAATACGGAAAACTTGTGCCAGTGTTTTATTGGAAACAAATGCACCGCCATATTTTTTTGCAATGCGAATTCCACCTAAACCTTTTTGGCTAAAACTTTCAATTTGCTCATAAGGAAGTTGGCGTTGTTGATCACGTGTATTACGACCCTCTAAAGCAAAATCAGCCACTTGATAAGCAGCATTAATCGCTTGTTGATCATTTTGAATGACTTGGACGTATGCCGTCGTTTTAGATAGAGAATTAGACATAATGACACCTTGTATTGCTGTCATTACCTTACAAAAGAAATATTTTTCCACTAAACGAAGACTTATGCTCAGCTTATGAATAAAAATGCAAAGCACTTTTTTTGATTTTTAATAGATAAATAGAGATATAGAAACATATTAAAAATCAAAGAATTATAATTTTTATTTGCAAAATGAATTACTAAAGCCTTTTTAATATGAAAAAGAGCTATAAGTACGGTAAAAAAAGATATAAAAAATATAGACCTAACTGTCAGTGAAAAATGAGCACAATATCCATTGTTTTCATTAAAAATAGCTTCTAAAGTATCTATTTACCGAAGACGATTTTTGTACGAATAGTCAAATAAAAATAAACGTGGAGATTTTATGCGGGTTTTGTATCAGTTTCCTTTATCTCATTATTGTGAAAAAGCTCGCTGGTTGTTAGACCATAAAGAACTTGATTACGTTGCACATAATTTGATTCCTGGCTTTCATCGTGCTTTTGCACAACTAAAAACAGGGCAAAACTTATTGCCGATTTTGAAAGATGACCATCGCTGGATTGCTGAATCAACTAAAATTGCGCTTTATCTGGATGATACTTATCCAGAACATGCACTTTTACGCCGTGATGAGCAACTTAGGCAGCAAACACTTAAGATTGATAGTTTGGCAGATGAACTGGGTGTGCATGTACGTCGTTGGGCACTAGCGCATACTTTAGCCCATGGCGACCATGCTCTCGAGATTATGATGGGCGAACAAGGTTACTTGCGTCAGTTTGAAAAAATATCAAAACCTTTCCTCAAAACTTTAGTAAAAAAGAACTATAAGCTTGAAGAAGAGGTTGTGAGTCAGTCAAAAGAGCGTATGGATGAACTCATCAGTGAGCTGAATCAGTACCTTATTGAAAACCAAGGACGTTATATGGTTGGAGACCGATTAAGCCTCGCTGATATTTCAGTATGTTCTATGCTTGCACCTTTATTAGAAATAAAAGGTACGCCATGGGAACCCGAAGAGGATGAAGAGGTGTCTCCAGAGTGGAGCAATTATCAAAAAAGTTTACTTGATTTGCCACTTGGACAATATGTTTTAAGAATCTATCAAACTGAAAGAAATGCCCGCGTTGATTGGCGAGGCATTTAATTTATAGGTTTTATAAAAAGGCTCGAAATAAATCGGGCCTTTTTTATATTTCTAAAAACTTTTTAATTGTAAAAAATATTACTATCAATTTTATAAATGGATTTTATTAAAACATTTATAAATATTATTTTGATGATTTATCTTCTTTTTGAGAAAATTAATCTACGTTGCTCTAACTATTTAATAAGTTTGCTTTTTCTTTTTATTAAAAAATAATCTTTTTCTAAAAACAGTTTTTAGAAAAATTTAAGCGACTTTATTGTGCATATGTTTACATTGTAATCAATATTTGCCACATTTAAGTGTAAATAGATGAGCTTAATAATAGACAGAAGATTAAAACATAGATTAAAGTAGAAACATGTGAGCAGTTTTAAAGGTATTAATTCTGCGAAACAGATGAATAATAAGTGAAGCAAATGGATGGAGTCCTGCTTGGAAAAGTTGGCTCGATAATTGCAATTTAATAATAAATCGCTCTATTTCTCTATAAGAATCATTCTGTAGACAAATAGAGAGAATGATCATCAAGGAGTTCTTATGAAACGTTCTGCAACCTCTCTCATTGTTTCAACAATTATGCTTTGTACGGTTGGTGCTACTTCTCAAATTCAGGCAGCAGATACATTAGCTAAAATTAAAAGTACTGGAAAAATCGTTATTGGTCACCGAGAATCATCCGACCCGATTTCATACGTTGTTGGAGGTAAACCGGTAGGTTATGCAGTCGACATTTGTAACCAGTTCGCAAATGATATTAAAAAAGAATTGAAAATGCCTGGTTTAAAAGTTGAATACAAGGCAGTAACTTCATCAACACGTATTCCTGAGCTTTTAGCCGGCAATATTGATATGGAATGTGGTACAACCACAAACTCTAAACAACGTCAGCAGCAAGTTGGTTTTTCAACAAACTACTATGCAACAGAAGTGCGTATGGCTGTTAAAGCCAACTCTGGTATCAAGAGTCTAGCTGATTTAAATGGTAAAGCGGTCGTTACGACTCAAGGTACAACATCAGACAAGTACATTAAAATGAATGAAAAAGGTCAGTCACTTAATGTACAAAACATTTATGGTAAAGACCATTCTGACTCGTTTGCCATGATGGCATCTGGTCGTGCCGCAGCATTTGTTATGGATGACAATATCTTAGCTGGACTAATTGCTAAGTCATCTACACCAAAAGCGTTCGCAATTGTAGGGCCAGTACTTTCATCAGAACCTTATGGCATCATGATTGCAAAAGATGATCCAAAATTTAAAGCAATTGCCGACCGTACCGTAAATAATTTATGGAAAACTGGTCAAATGGACGCTTTATATAAGAAATGGTTCTTATCGCCAATCCCACCAAAAAATACTAATTTGAACATGCAACCAAGTTCATCTTACAAAAAACTTAAAGCTCACCCAACAGATGCAGGAATCTAACCAGATCCTTTTGTCCTAAATTTACTTGTGCAAGTGTAAAACTTCATTTGCACAAGTGGTCTATTTTCTAAGATATTCATTTAAGGGGCAAACATGTCAGTCGGCTCGCTAAACTGGACTATATTCTGTGCGGAGTCTAATGAATATGGTGTCGATAAAGCCGCATGGGCAGAATCAGTTTGTAAAGTCATTGGTAGCTCTAGCTACAATGCTTATTCTGAGGCGCCCACATGGTTACAAATGTTAGGTTCTGGTGTCTTTACTATGGTATGGACTGCCGTTGTAGCCTTTCTTATCGCATTTTTATTAGGTTCTCTCCTCGGGGTAATTCGTACTTTACCCAATAAACCGCTTGCTTTTATCGGCAACTGTTATGTCGAAATATTCCGTAATATTCCTTTAATTGTACAGTTATTCTTCTGGGCTTTTGTATTCCCGGAGTTCTTACCAGATAGTTTAAGTGCCGGAAGTGGGGACGTCGTAGCAGGTGGCTGGTGGAAAAATATTTTAAATCATCATCCTGCTGTTATTGGCGTTTTTGCTTTGGGTCTATATACCGCAGCACGTGTTTCTGAGCATGTAAGAGCGGGGATTAACACGGTTTCTCGTGGACAAAAATTTGCAGCTTCGGCAATGGGTTTTACAACAGCGCAAAGTTATCGTTATGTGATTTTACCAGTTGCATATCGTACGGTATGGCCAACCATTACTTCAGAAGCAATGAACGTTTTCAAGAACTCGGCTGTTCTATATGCATTAAGTGTTTTGAACTTCTTTGCTTACACCAAAACCATGCGAGAAGAAACTTCTCAGGACATTATCATTCTTATTCTGTCTACGCCGGTTTATTTAATCATTACCTACACCATTAAATTTGTGATGGCATGGATTGAAAAACGTATGGCTGTACCAGGTTTAGGTTCGGGAGGAAAATAATTATGGATTTTTCTCTACTACATAACCCTGATGTTATTGCTGCATTAAAAGAAGGTTTTATCTTCACGCTTACGGTAACGGTGCTTGCGATGATGGGGGGGATCCTGATTGGAACTCCATTAGCAATGATGCGTTTATCTAACAGCACCATGGCAAGTAACTTTGCAAAGTTCTATGTAGATCTATTTCGTGGTATTCCATTAATTCAGGTCATCTTTATTTTCTATTTTTTGTTACCAAAAATATTTGAGTTTCAATCAGATACTTATTGGGGACCATTATTTTCGAGTGTTGTAACCTTTGCTATTTTTGAAGCTGCATTTTTCTCGGAAATTGTACGTTCCGGTATTCAGTCTATTTCAAAAGGTCAGGTCAATGCAGGCTACGCTTTAGGGTTTACCTATGGGCAATCTATGCGTTATGTAGTGTTACCGCAGGCCTTCCGTAATATGCTCCCAGTATTACTCACTCAAACTATTATTCTGTTTCAGGACGTGTCATTAGTTTATGTTATTAGTGCTCCGGACTTCTTAGGTCGTGCAGATACATTGGCTAATACATATGGCCCTGAAACGAAAGCAACATTCTACTTAATCGTCGCTGTGGTGTATTTCTGTAGCTCGTTTGTGCTATCGCAATTAGTCAAACGTTTACAGAAAAAAATTGCCATCATTCGCTAATTGGAGATTTTAAATGCCAATGATAGACATCCAACATATCTCTAAATGGTATGGTGATTTTCAGGTTTTAACAGATTGCACGACGAGTATTGAAAAAGGTGATGTCGTTGTTGTTTGTGGGCCATCTGGTTCAGGAAAATCAACGCTCATTAAAACTGTAAATGCTTTAGAACCATTTCAGCAAGGTGACATTATTGTTGACGGGGTTTCATTAAAAGATCCGAAAACTGATCTGGCGAAATTCCGTTCTCGTGTAGGAATGGTGTTCCAGCATTTTGAACTTTTTCCGCACATGACTGTTTTGGAAAATTTAACCATTGCTCAAGTGAAGGTATTAAAACGTTCAGTTGCCGAAGCGCGTGAAAAGGGGCTTAAGTATTTAGAACGAGTTGGGTTACTTGCTCATAAAGATAAATTTCCAGGACAACTCTCTGGTGGCCAGCAGCAACGTGTTGCAATTGCTCGCGGTTTATCTATGGACCCAGTCTGTATGTTGTTTGATGAGCCTACTTCCGCACTAGACCCTGAAATGGTAGGTGAAGTGCTTGAAGTTATGGTGCAACTTGCTCATGAAGGTATGACCATGATGTGTGTTACCCATGAAATGGGCTTTGCTAAACGCGTATCTAACCGTTTAATTTTCATGGATGAAGGTAAAATTCTTGAAGATTGTCCAACCAATGAATTTTTTGATAATTTAGAAGCTCGTCATGAGCGTGCTAAACTTTTCTTGCAGAAAATTCAGGCAATGCATTAAATACAGCAATAAAAAAGAGCCTATAAAGGCTCTTTTTTATTGCTAAGTTTTTAGAAATTATATTTTGCTAATAAATTTATGCGTGAGTAATCGCCTTTATCATCTCCAAATGTTTTGCGCTGGCCATAAGTATATTCTGCACCTAAGTCAATATTCTTAACAGGGTTCCAGATTAGGTTTACCAGTGCATTATAAATTTCCTTGTTATAACTGGTATTATTCAAATTACTATTTGCGTATGTGTTGTCATCTTTATATTGGACTCCGCCAATTGCGAAAGTAGAGCGTAATATTGGATTCCATTTACGTTGATAGCCGATCACTGCGCTATCAAATTCACCTAATTGGATGTCTTGAGCAGCCGTGTCGTATGCATAGGCAGAGTTGCTATAAGACAAATAGCGTCCATCACCTTTAACATGATAATAGTTGGCAACTACACTATCTTGAGGGGTAATATTATATTTTCCACCTATGCCGACACCCCAACCAAATTTTTCTTCAGATGCACTATCCTTAGGTGCTACTCGGTTTTCATGAACAAGTCCATGAAGTTGTAATAAGCCTTTATTATCAGCAGTTTTAAAATCATATCGAGTGGTTAGAGCAGGGAAGCGGCTTCCACCCGCCACATTTCCTACTTTTTCAACATCACCACCTTCTAAAGCAAATAATATTTTTTGTTGTGCATCAATAGGCTGTGTATAACGAACTTGTACTGTACGTGTTGTTCCTGTACCGACTGCGCCAGTAAAGTCTAATGTTTCTGGGGATGTGTCCGTATTTACAAAGGGTGAAGTGGTTTGACCTGCTAACCATTTACCTAAAGACATATAGGCATGGCGTACCCGGAAAGTTCCACTACCATTGTCACCATTACCGGCCATAAAGTCGGCTTCAATTTTTCCAGTTAAATCGCCATATTGCGTAGGTCGTGTGATATCTAAACCAATACGTGTAGTTGCTGCAGATACATTTAGCGAGTCCTGTCTTGGATCATCTTTGTTTAAAGGATAGTTGGCTGCATTTGAAATGCTTCCATTTGAACCTTTAAAGTCATAAGTGGCATCTACTCGTACATTTCCATAAAGCTTAACTTGAGTTTGTCCATCAGGCATTTGCATCCAACCTGGTTTGCTCTGAGGAGCTGGTGAGCTAGCTACGGTTGTCGTTTGTGAAACTGTTGGAGTATTTACTGCTGATGCTGTTTTTTGCTGATTTGATAATTGCTGCACAAGTTGTTTTAACTCACCAACCTCTTTGCGTAAAGCATCTACTTCTGCGTCAGTAGCTGCATGGGCTGGCATAACTACACCTGTTAGGCTAATAGTAGTCATTGCTAGAACTAAAGTTTTGATATTTTTCACAAGCATTCCCCACATCGGATAAAGTTTTCCCGTATGGGCATAACAAAAACAGTGCCAACTTTTTAAAAAATTTTAAAACTATTGATTTTATTAAATAAAGCTTGAGATTTTTGAAATAAGATATACTTTTGCTGATGTGCTAAGTGAAACATTGAAAAAATATAACGCTATAGCGATTTCAAATGCGCTATAAATGCCATGCTACTGCACAGTTAACAGGCACAGACTTGATTCAAGATATTAAAGTAAAGCTTATTCCTACTTTTAATCGGGTTTGATTTTTAAAGTGGGCTTGGCTTTAGGATATACTGTTAAGTTATATAAAATGCTATTTGGAGAAAAGGATGGAGCTTGACCGTTTTGATAAACAAATTCTGGAAATTTTGTCTCATGAAGACCTGAATTTGAATGAGCTCTCAGAACGGATTAATCTTTCAGTTAGCTCTGTCCATCGCCGTATTAAGCATTTGATTGAAGCTAATATCATGGGGCAGCTTAAAAGAGAAATTAACTTTAGCAAACTAGGGTTTACTTTGCATATTTTGCTACAAGTCTCTTTAAGTAAACATGATAGTGAAACCTTCGATAAATTTCTTTCTGAAATTGAAGCCATTCCTGAAGTTACAAATGCATTTTTAGTTACGGGTCAAAGTGCTGACTTCATTCTTGAATTAGTGGCGCGCAATATGGATGACTATAGCGAAATTTTATTAAGACGCATTGGTAAAATTGACAATGTAGTCGCTCTACATTCGAGCTTTGTCATCAAAGAGTACAATGTATTTAACTGTTATAACTTATTAAATAAACTATAAAAAAACGCACCAATTGGTGCGTTTTTAATTTCAATGTTTGGTTTAAGCATCTAATTGAGCTAAAACTTCTTCCGAGAATTCAACGTTTGTATAAACGTTTTGTACATCATCAAGATCTTCAAACATATCAATCATTTTAAGAATTTGTTTTGCTTGGTCAATATCTGTAATTTCAGCTTTTGTTGATGGACTCATCACAACTTCTGCATTATCAGATTTTAAACCTGCGGCAGCAAGAGCATCTTGAACTTCACCAAAAGTCTCTGGTGAAGTAATTACTAAAATTTCATCTTCTGAAACTTCAATATCTTCTGCACCTGCTTCTAAAGCTACTTCCATGATTTTGTCTTCTAAAGAAACATCTTCAAAAGTAATTTCACCACGTTTAGTAAATAGATAAGATACAGAACCCGCAGTTCCTAAGTTACCATTTGTTTTACTGAAACAGTGACGTACATCTGGAACTGTACGGTTGAGGTTATCTGTCATTGTTTCAATAAGGACAGCAACACCACCAACGCCATAACCTTCGTAAGTTACTTCTTTTAAATCGTCATTGTCTTCACCACCCACACCGCGTTGGATTGCACGGTTAATGGTGTCACGTGTCATGTTGACTGAAAGTGCTTTTTCGACAACAGCACGAAGGCGAGGGTTGCTAGCAGCATCTCCACCACCAAGTCTGGCAGCAGTCACAATTTCACGAATATATTTAGTAAAAACTTTACCGCGACTTGCATCTTGTTTAGCTTTACGATGCTTAATATTGGCCCATTTAGAATGACCCGCCATGGAAGTGAACTCCAAAAATTAAAAAATGCAAAAGTGACAGAATATTATCATAGGCATGGTTTTCTTGAAAACTGTTGTCCTATGTTTTGTTAACCAATTAGCAACGCTTAGAAGGCGTAAATTTAAGTAAAAAATTAGTCTTAAAAGCGCTTACAGAACAAATTAGTTAATCTTCACATCAATATCATATTGCGCATAAAGTTCTTTAATTGTTTCAAGATCTTTTTGCAAATCTGAAGGGTAAATTTTACCTAAAATGCCACCTTTCTTTGTTCTTGCATTTGCATACATCAGTACAATTGGAACATTCGCAGCTTTTGCAATATGCCAGAAACCTGTACGAATAGGTTTGCGCTCAGATCCATCTTTTGCACGAGTTGCTTCAGGAGCAATGACTAGATTGAAGGTATCATTACTTTGAAATTTTTCGACCATTTGAGAAACAATATCTTTACTTGCTTTACGGTCTACCGGAATACCGCCTAGATTTTCAAGTATGGGCTTCATTGGGCCTTTAAAAAGCTCTTTTTTAATTAGCGTATGAATTTTTAAATCTAAGATTTGAAACAGAGCGATTGATAAGATCGCATCAAGGTTAGAAGTGTGCTCGAACCCAATAATTACTTGTTTTTTTTCAAGAATTGTAGGATCTACATCATAGGTCCAACCAACTGCTTTGAAGATAGAATTGCCTAAAAACTTTTTCATAGAGACGTGGGAGACAATAAGGTTGCGGAATTCTAATATGAGTTGGTCTAAAAGGGTAGAAAATTATCAACATGTTAAACTTTATTTATTTTAATTTTTAAATTGAAATATTTAATAAAATTTATATTTATTAATATTATATTTTAAATCCGTAATAGAAAAATATATAATAAATCAATTTAAAGTAATTTTTTATATATTAAAAATACTATGAATTCTCGGTTTTAATTAAATACTCGATATATCTCCATTTTTTTACAGGATCAATCAAATCTTTATCAATGGTTCCATCAATAATAATCCCATCAATAATCGAGATGATGATATGAGTAAGTGGAGTAGGGTCTTTAATATCTAACTCTACTAATAAACTATTGAGTAAATTGATAAGCCAATTTGTATATTCTTGAAATGGTTCACGAATTGAAGTGTATTGTTTAGATACTTCAATAAATGCCTTCTTAAACAAGCAACCGTTAAAGTTTTCGCTATTAATCCAGTCAATATACCAGTTAAAAATAAGATGTATTCTTTCAAGCGGCTCAGCATCTGGATGTAAACTTAATTTTTCATAAATTGAATTTTGTATATTAATATTTCGATGATGCAGACACTCCATAATTAAACTTTCTTTAGAGGGAAAGTATTTATAGAAAGTCATCTTGGCTACATTCGATTCAGCAATAATTTTATCTACGCCTGTAGCGTTATAACCAATTTGGTTAAAAAGATCCAAAGCAGTATTTATAATATCTTCTTTTTTTGACATTACTATTCCATTTAGTTAAAACTAATTATTACTTTACATAGATTTTAAATTTTTAATCAATTTGATCATAATCAAAAACATAATTTGATTCAAGTTAATATTATAAAAATAATAGGCATTATTTTTAACTTTTTTTAAATATTCTATTTGATTTCGTATGATTTTAATTCTAATATGGATTTTTGATAAAAGGAGTTTTATTTTTGGTATAACTCTTTGTTTTTAAAATAAAATATGGAAAACCAAAAAACTTTAATAAGTTTAACGAGAGTGGATTATGCCTAAAAAATTTGAGAACTTTAATAATCCTAGGAAAAAGGCACTCGCAGGGATGAAGCAAAGCATTTCAGCTGAACTTTGGGATAAAAATCTTAACTTTTTAACTCAATTAAGAGCGAAGATTGCGCAGCATCCAGTATCTCATCATCCTGCAATTGAAACTTTAAATAACGGAGAAATTAATAAAGAAAATTTAAAGCGTATTCATTTAGAGTATCGTCATGCAATCGTACAAACATTTACAGATGCTTTATTAATGGCTCAGTATCAAACTAAGCAGTTAGAGCCGAGATTGCATGCCGGTGCAAAGATGTTCCCGCGTTTTCTTTTAAGCCTGAATATATTTGATGAGTTTGGATTCCGTCCTGGAGCCGATCGAGATGGTTACTATCAGGGAAACCCTGAATATGCCCATTATCCATTATTCGAAGATGTGCTTAATGATTTTGGCGTAACAGAGGAAGAACGCCGAAGTTATAAACCGACCAGCATTGCACATCAAGTGAGAGAGTTTTTAGAAAACTCTTATAACGACTATAAAGCTGTTTCAGCTTTATTGGCAGTAGCTGAAGAAGAAGTTATTTTATATAGTCCACCTTTACGTAGAGCAACAAGTGCTGTTGGTATAGAGGTTGAGGGTGGTGGATATTACCATGTTCATGGCGTCTCTGAAGACAAAACTGCTGAGGCAGCAGATGATGACCATGAAGAAGACCTTTGGTTTATTTTGATGCAAGCTTGTACAGAAGAAGACTATATTCGTTTAGAAAACTTATGTCTCGAATACTGTGATTTATGGAAAAAGTTTTGGGATGTTCAAATGGAAAACTCGAAATCAATGCCTCAACAAAATTTAGCCTAAAAATAGATCAAATAATTAAGTTAATAATTAATAATAATCAAAATATTAAAAGGAACGTTTAAAAATATGGAAATAGGAAAAGATTTTTTTAAGTTTAATCGAACAATTTTTGAATAATGTAGTGATATTCGACTGTATGTCTAAAATTAAAGAACCCCAAAAACTTATAGTTTTTGGGGTTTGTATTTGGTGGGCCCACACAGACTTGAACTGTGGACCAACGGATTATGAGTCCGCTGCTCTAACCAACTGAGCTATAGGCCCTATAAATAAGAAAAGCTTTTAATCTCAAGGCTTTTCAGTGCCTGCAATACTAATCAATTTTTTTATTAAACACAAGTATTTTTCAAAAGTAGGTGTGCAGTAGACCTGAAAAATATTTTGCTATATTGTTAATTATCACAAGCGCTAGGGATTCTAGCTTATGAGCACTTCACGAGTAAAGCTAACTAAGTCATTTATCGATCAACTTAAACTCATTCCAGCAATTTATAGAGACAGTGAGATTATTGGTTTTGCTATTCGTGTAAATAATTCATATAAAACCTATATTGTAGAAAAGAAAGTAAAAGGTAGAGCAATACGTTGTAAATTAGGAGATTACGAAAAAATTACTCTTGAAGAAGCTCGTATACTTGCTCAGCAGAAGTTAAAAGATTTAACTGAAAACAATTATTTAATTAGCGAAAATAATAAAATATTAAAAAATAATTTAGATAAGAAAATTAACCAGCCTAGTCTCGATGAAGCTTTTCAAGCATATATCAATCAACACAAACTAAAAGACAGAACACTAGTTGATTATAGAGATGTCATAGAAAAATACTTAATGGATTGGAGGGAGCTTAAACTTACTGATATTACTGAACAGATGGTTGAAGATAAGTATATTCAATTATCTAAAATTAGTTATGCCAAAGCGAACTTATCTATGCGAGTACTTCGAGCTATTTATCGTTTTTCGGTTAAGTATTATCAAGACAGAAGTAAAGAGCTCATCATATCTGCGATGAACCCAGTTAATTTTTTAAATTCAAAACAACGTTGGCGAGCAGTTTCAAGTCGAAGTAACTACATTCATAGAGAAAATTTAGAAAAATGGGTACACGCAATTATTGAATATGAAGGTCGGGGCCAAGAAAATGAAACAAATAAGGACTTTTTATTAACACTTGTTTTAACAGGACTTTTTAGAAATGAGTGTGAAAGCTTACGTTGGGAAGATCTAGACTTAGATGAAGGAAGTCTTTCTTTTATAAATACTTATAATAATGAGTGCTATAAACTTTATATGGGTGATTTTCTTTGGCATCTAATGAAAAACCGTAAAATGAAAATTAATGAAGAATGGGTGTTCCCATCTGTGAAGTCTAAAACTGGCCATATTGTTAATATTTCAAAATTCCGAAAAAAAATAGAAGGGCAGTGTAATATCTCTTTTACTTTTCAAGATTTACGGAGAACATTTAAATTTTTTGAAGATAATTTAAGTGATAAACCACTATTTATTAGAAAGGCAGACGAGAAAGAGAAAATATTAGAATCTAACAATGTGGTTCACTTTCAAGATATGCGTAATAGAATGAATAGACTAGAACAAGTTATTCTGGGTTCATATAGAGATAAATTTATTAAATCTATTACTATCAATCTATAAGAATTTTGAAGTTCGCAAATTAAAAAATAAGACTACGACCGGTTCTAAAATTAGTATAACTTTACAGTAAGTTTTATCAGTAAAACACAGAATGAATATTCTTTCACACTTCCTGCAACTATTTGTAATTGATGAATTTTATACTTGACTAAAACACTTGGAATTTATACAGTAGTGGAGTATTTTTGATAATTATTATTATTGCTTAGTCCTGAAATACAGTAAGAAGCCTATTCGCTATGAATAGGCTTTTTGCTTTGTTTTTAAAGGATAACTAAGACCTAAATCTCTTAAAAAATTAATCTAATAGAATCAAATAAATAGTTTTTTTGTGTTTTTTAATAAATTGAAAAAGATTGACACGTAAATTTTCATTATGAACAAAACTGATTTAAATAGTAGTCAAAGTGAAACACACCTAAATGCTAAGTTTAATTTTCACTAAACGAGGCATAGGAGTGTCATCATGTTAAAAGCAATGTTTTTCTTCAGCGCAGGTGCAATGTTTGGCTATTGTTATAAGCATAAAAATGATAAAGCTGAAGCTGATAAATCTAAATAAGCACTAAAAACCGCCTATAGGGCGGTTTTTAATAAACAGCATGAGATAAATTTGCTTGAATCATTTGAACAAGTTCTCTTGCTGCTTTTGATAATGGTTTATCTTGGAGCCAGATGAGATAGATAGATAGAGGTAAATGATTTTTTGTATTTTTAAAATCTAGTTGAACTAAATGTCCTTGTTCAATTTTTTCTTTTACCAAAGATAAAGGAAAATTCCCCCATCCTAAACCAGCCTCAACCATATTAATCGCGGTCTGTAAACTATTGGTTTTCCAGTACATTGCTCCAACAATTGAACGTGAATCCTGTATGTTTAATTCACTACTTGCAACTACAATTTGTCGAACATTAATTAATTCTTCAATAGAGATTAACTTATCATTTTGTTTTAAAAGTGGGTGATGAACAGAAATTGTAGCAACTAGAGTTTCATTCATCACTAATTGTAAGCTTTCACGCATTTTTATATTGAGATCAGAACCTGCCAGACAAAGGTTAATATTTTCTGTATAGAGCAAATTTAGAATATCGTCTTGGGGGGCTGTAATAATCTCTACATTAAGTAAGGGAAATTTATCAGCCAGTTTTTTTATCGCTTTAAAAAGTAAATTGGTATTTGCATCTAAAACAACACCAATTTTTAATTTACTTTCAAGTCCTAGCGAAAGCTCATAGGCATGGGTACTTAATAACCTAAGCTGCTCAGCAATAATACGTGCTTGGGGCTCTAATGCTAAAGCCGCTGAAGTAGGAATGACTTTACGGTGAGTACGTTCAAACAAAAGGTAACCAAGTTCTGCCTCAATATTGGCAACAGCCATGCTCACGGCGGAGGGTACTCGATTTAACTTACGTGCCGCTGCCGAGAAAGATCCAGTATCAAGTACACTTAAGAAAAGCTCTATATTTTCGCTATTAAAATTCATTTTGATATCAGTGAAACTGAAAGCTGTTAACTTTATATGTGATTTTAACTGAAACTAAAATAAAAAGAAGTAAGAGAAGATGATTGGTTATGCAAGGTTTAAAGCGTCGTATTGTTTATGTGTCCTCATATGAAATTATTGGAATGGTGATTTCATCAGTAGGTTTAGCTCTTTTGGCTGGAGATAGTGTAGAGCACACGGGACCGCTCTCAGTCATGATTACGACAATTGCGGTAACATGGAATTTTATTTACAACATTCTTTACGAAAAATGGGAAGCACAACAAGAGAATAAGTCACGCACTGTTAAACGTAGAATCGCGCATGCGATCGGTTTTCAAATCACTTTAGTGATGTTCTTAATTCCGCTGATTGCATGGTGGATGGATATTTCTCTTGTTGCGGCATTTTGGTTAGATGTTGCCTTTATTATTATCATTCCAATTTATACATTTATATTTAACTGGACATTCGATAAATTATTCGGATTACCTGCTTCTGCACAGGTAAATACTGTTCAAGAATAGAAGAAAATTTTAAAGAGATATCAAAGTATTGTTGAGTTAACTTTGATATCTCTTGCAAAACTATTTGATTTGTTCAAGCTCAAGATTTTTTGAAATCTTTGTTTGAGCTCTTTTTGCCAGCACATAATATAAAAGTGCAGTCGATAACAATCCAACTAACCAGGATAAATCAATTCCACCTAACATTTCGGCAATTTGGCCTTTGTAAAATTTGCTATCGATAAAGGGCAGTTGAAGTAATATGCCAATAAAATAACAAGCTATACCAATGGGGTTCCAGCGCCCATATCTACCATTTGGGTTATATAGTGCGTCTACATCACATTCTTCTTTAGAAATAAAATAATAATCAACTAAATTAATTGCACTCCAAGGAATGAAAAATGTCAGAAGAAATAAAATAAAAGCTTTGAATGCACTTAAGAAGGTGTGTTCACCTACAACTGCAATAAATGTCGAGATCAGAACCATTGCAAGAACAATAACAAGTCGGGTCAGTTTTGAAATCTGTCCAGTTGGTTTAAAGCTATTCCAAATGGTCGCTATACACATAAAACTGCCATAAGCATTGAGTGTGGATAAAGTGACCTTTCCAAATGCAATACTAAAATATAAGAAAGTAATCACAAGAGCGATTGGATTCATACCTACAACATACTGAACTTCATTACCGACAAAACCACCATTTGATACTTGAGCAATCAATACACCAAGTGTCATAGAAATTTGTGAGCCGACTAAAGACCCAAGGCCAACTGCCCAAAACACCCGATTTGAAGAGGTCTTTGTAGGTAAATAACGAGAATAATCTGCTACATAAGGTCCGAATGAAATTTGCCAAGAAGCAGAAAGAGAAACTGCCAATAAAAAAGATGGCCAGCTAAAATGGCGTACAGCAAGCAATTCTGAAATATTCGAGAGAGCTAAAATTTGAGTAAGGATAATAATAAAAGCTATTAAACCTATGACACTTGCGACTTTTCCTACCCAGTGAATTAAGCGATAGCCAATAGTTGCAAATAAAATAATAAAACAAGCATAGATTAAAATACCTGTTGTATTACTGACTTGTGCAAGGTGTGCAATTGCTTTACCAGCGAGTACTTCACCAGTTGCGGTAAAGCCAATATACATGAGGCAAACCAGAATAATGGGAATACATGCACCATACACTCCAAATTGAACCCGACTGGAAATCATTTGGGGAAGGCCAAGTTTGGGTCCCTGAGCTGCATGCAAGGCCATGACAGCAGCACCAAAGCATTGTCCAATAAATAAGCCAATGATTGACCAAAATACATCACCACCTAATACGACAGCTAATGCACCCGTGACAATAGCTGTAATCTGTAAATTGGCACCAAACCAAAGTGTAAATTGGGCGAATATACTGCCATGCCTTTCATTTTCAGGAATAAAGTCAATACTTCGGTTTTCAACAAACCCACTTTTCGATGTTCCAGTTGATGAGTCCATAACACTCTCCTTATCCTTTAAGAGCTTTTCTTTTATTAGAATCCATTTTGTACAAACAAATATAAACATGTATATACAAGTTATTTCAAAAAGAAGCAATGGTTTCGGTAAATCATTGCTTTAATTTTTTGTACTCATAAATTTAGATGTAGTGAGAACAGTAGACTGGTGAGGTGAGTGTTTTTATAAAGATGAGAAAGTGAGCGGTAAATAAAATCTATAAAAAAAGCCCTCTAATGAGGGCAGATAATTAGACTTCAGCATCAAGAATGGCTTGAAAAAATACGGGTAACTCCGAAAATTGAACTAATTGGGTTTTATCATCGTGCTTATAGTAGTACTGATAATGCGGTGTTTGAAATGCACTATCTAGATATTGCGTCGCATCGGAAAATTGAGCTTTGGCAACTGGTTTATCTTTCTTAAATTTAACGATAATTGGGTTCACAGAGTTTAATTTAACGGGCACACCATTTTCAAATTTGGCTGTTTCAATCAATAAAGAAATTTTAAAATCACCAAATATGACACAAAATTGACCTCCTTTTTCTGTTTTAATTTCTCGATCGTGAAACAGTTCTTTAAATAAGTCTTTTAATGCTTCTCGGTGCTTGTCTAAAGCTAACTGAAAATCATGATCTTTCTGTTCTAATTTCTCTTGCTCTTCTTTGAGCAATTGGGCCTGTTTTTCGATTGTTGTAAAATCCAAATTCATCTTAATTTCTCCTTGTTGTGTTTTTAAAACTATATATGGCAGCCATTTGTTAAGTTTTAAAGAAACATACATTGTTTGTTACAACGCAATAATTAAGATGAATTTGTGTGATCACTATTTAGTACAAGGCTTGGTTATAAGTGCAGGACGGCGTTTAATTTGAATAAAGCCGCTACTACTTAGCACGCCTAGCATAACTAAAGCAGTACCTATAATTTGCCAGATATTAAGTGTTTGACCAGCTAACATTGCAACTAACATACTAAAAACTGGAACAAAGTTAAAAAAGATTGATGCTCTACCTGCGCCTAGTTTTTGAATGCCGTTAAACCAAAATAAATAAGCAATCATAGTAGAGCAAATAATGACGTATCCCATAGCTAAGTGTGCAGTAATAGGCGCCATAACAACTGCTTTAAATGGGTGCTCGAAAATTAGACTTAGTATGATTAGAGTCAAAGCACCGAACAGCATAGAGAACGTTGTAGTTTCTAGAGGCGTAGCATTTTTTACATACCGGCGTGATAACACATTGGCTAAACAAAAACTGATACCACCAAGTAAGATATAAAAGTCACCAATTGCTATTTTTAAATGAAGTAACGTGGAAATATGCCCATGGCTAATAACGAAAAGCACACCACTTAAACCAAATACAACTCCGATAAATTTAGGAAGTGTTAATTTTTCTCCATCAAGTAAAATTGCTAGCAGTAGAGTGATCAATGGTGTGGTTGCCATGATTAAGGCACCATTGACTGCCGATGTTGTTTGCAAGCCATAGAAACAACCTATATTAAAACCAGCAATCCCTATAATTCCAATAATAAGATAGATAAATAAATTCTGCTGAAAAGTAGCCCAACGTAATTTTCCCATGGCCGCAAAAATAATAAATAGAGCAAGGCTTGCAAGCGTAAAACGCTCAGCTGCTGCCGAAAGAGGAGGCATCGATTGGATAATATAAGACATCGCATTAAATGCTGAGCCCCAAAAAAGCATCGTTATTACAACACCTGTGTAAGCATAAACCACCATTTTATTCATGATAGGGCTCCGAAAAAGAATGTCTCTATTCTGAGTAATCACTTAAAGGTGTACAATTCCATATTAATTCATCTCTAATGTGAAAATTTGCACAATGATAGATTGGGAAAATTTACATTATTTTTCAGTTTTTTCTGAAGAAAAATCACTTTCAGCTGCGGCAAGAAAGTTAAGGGTTGACCATGCCACTGTTGCAAGAAGAATTGCTCAGTTAGAACAGAGCTTAAAATTAAAATTAGTTGATCGTAGACCTCGCACTTACGTTTTAACATCTGAAGGCGAGCAGCTTGCCCAAGTAGTGGCACGTATGATGGAAGAGACGTTTTCTATTGAGAGGCTTGCTCTGGCTGGACAGCAGGAGGTTACGGGGACTGTTTCTATTAGTATGCCTCCGTTAACCGCCGCTCATCTAATCATGCCTCATCTCGGAAAGTTTTATCATCATTATCCACAACTAAAACTACGAGTACTTGGAGATGTTCATTATGTATCTTTGCAGCATAGAGAGGCTGACATTGCTGTAAGGTTTGGGCGCCCTAAAGATGAATATTTAGTTGCTCGTAAAGTCGGAGAAATCCCTTTTGGAATATATGCTACTCCAAGTTATTTGGCTTCAACGAATCAAGAAAATTATGAGTGGATTAGTGTGGAGGTCGGTGGTGTACATGGACAGAAACAACAAAAATTAAAAGAGAAATTGAATAATAAAGCCGCACTAATGGTTACTAATCATCCTGAGTTGCAATGGAGAGCTGCATGCGGCGGAGTAGGTTTAGCCGTACTACCTGACTTTTTAGGCCAACAAGGCAATTTGATAAAATTACCAGATAATGACCCGATGAGCGCTGAAATTTGGTTGGTCATTCATGAAGATCTAAGGAGTAGTCCTGTGGTAAGAGTGGTGATGGATTTTCTTTTAAATTGTTTTGAACCATTTAGAGTTTAATTTTAAATTTTGTTTAACTCTGTTTTTTTCTTATCTACCTATTAAATTAAAGAGATTTTTATTCATCGGGAAAAATCCCTGCATCTTCACGCGCTTGCTTTAAGGCTAGAAAAAAACACAACAGAAAAAGTATCCCAATAAAAAATAAGAAAAAATCTAAATGACTAATACCTAAACCAACTCCGAAAGCCCCTAAACTTAATAATAAAATACAAAAGATTTTCCAAAAAATAAGCATGCTGTTTTGTAATAAAAACTGGGATTTAGGCTGTAATTGAAGAATATTTCCCGATTTGTTTATGTTTTTTTTCTTATAGGTTATGTAAAGCTTTATAGTTCAGAGAATTACATAATTTGAAGTTAGGGGCTTTAACTCAAACATTCTACCTAAACGACTTTTTAATTTTACTGCACATTAATCTATATAAAATTCATATTTTCTTAATTAATCGAATGATAATTCTTTAGAAAGTCTGTAGAATAGGGATTCTAAATTTTATTTTTAATTAATTTTTGTTTAAAATTAACTGGTTAAATAGTTTTATCAAACTTTTGTTAAAAAAAAGACTTGATATTTAAGCTAAATTTTGAAATTATAGTCATGCAAATTGTGATCTATTTCCCACAATTTGTATTTCAGGTTAAGTGGTTATCACTAATGCTCATTGGCTTTATTCGCTTATGAGCATTTTTTTAATTTATTTATTAGTAAAATTTAAAAAATAATTTATATCAAAAAATGATTCTTTTAGTATTAGTTAAAAATTAGTCAAATAACTTTATTCTTCAACTTATCTAACTACCTCTTCTTAAGATTCAGTAGTCAGAAAGAATGAAATTGCCTCTAATCATATTGAATCGTGACGGTGGCATTAGCTTTGACTTCTCCCGCCGTTACATTGGCAGCAGTTTGGTAGTAACGTGCAGTTAATGGCACATCATATTGAACTGTTTGGTTGGAGCCTATAGTACCAATACCTAGTTTATTTCCTTTTTGAATCGTACTATTTGCACCATTCATATTCCATAGAAGTTCTACACCAACACCGTTCGCTTTAGTTGATTCAGCAGCACTATTACTAATAACCTGACTGTTTGCAGCATCGGAATTGTAGTCAAAGCTTAAACTCAATGTGTTACTTGTAGGTATACCGGAGTTATTCTCGCCACCATTAAAAAGAATGGATAGGTTAAAGTTTTTCTCACCTTGAGTTGTTCCGATAGCTCGAAAGCCTGATTTTGTCACAGTCGGAAGTTCAACAACCGTATCTACGCCATTTTGAATTTCACAAGATGATGATGCAATGAGAATAGGTGAACTACCTAATACTGTAGTCGTTAAGAAGGGGCGATTTTGTTGACCTGTTACATAGTAAGTACTATAACGGCCAGCCACTAATGCACCAGAACCAGTAGTGGCAGCAGTTTTAATCACTTCCAAAACAATATAGCCTGGCGAAAGTGTATATGCTGTATGAGGCGTCAATGTAAGCTTATAAGGGTAATAACCAGAAGAGTTCGAAGAGTCCGTTGCCTCACGGTAAATTCGAATGCCTATACCCGGTATATTTGTGGCGTAAACATTATTGCCTATTGGACTAATTGGATAATTTAGAGGTAGAGCCGCTATAATTTGGTCACCAGGGCGGTTACACGTTGCAGTAGAATTATTGGGTGAAATGGTAAAAGTATTCTTTTGTAAAACTGTGCCTACTGGATCATTTGGACGAACCACAATGGTGCCAATCGTTATTGGAATATCAACAGTAGTAAAACCTTTACTTAAAGTACAGTTTGCATTTGCTTGGTTGTAAATAAAGAAATTAGTGATTAATAAACCACTCTGAATAAGTATTTTTTTCATTTGCAGATTGCCTCTGTCATAATAATTGATTGTTTTTCCTGTGAGATTTTTGATTGAATGTCATATTCAAGTTGACATTCTTCGGTATTACTTTCTCCCCACTTCACATAAAGATGATCATGAGACAGGGGCGTACGTAAATAAATACGACTACCTTGGGCTACCATTCCAACTACTTCGTTATTCTGGTTAAACACTTGTGCAGCAAATGGTAGGTAACCACCATTAGCAGTTTGAGTACTAATAAAAAGTGCATAGCCCGTTTTTGTGGAGAAATTGACTCTGGTTATTGATCCTGCATAAGGTGCAATACGGTGACTTGTTTCTGAAAGTTCAACATTTGATGGCATCCCTTGAGGGTCAAGGCTAATGTCATTTAAGCGATATGGCGTAACATAAGGGATTACAGCATAACCATGTTTATTAATGTTTAGTCCAGATGTATTGCCGACTCGGGCACCTGTGGCTTCGGGGGCATAGACCAATACCATGGTTTGCACTTGATCTGGTCCAAATAAAAGCCCTTGAGAATGAGCAACCACACTTCCATTTAAATTGATCATTTCCTGCTGATATGCATCGGATTGGCTAAATGACGCACCTATAGTTGTGTAATTACTACGATAGGTACCATTAATATTTACACTGCTTTGTCCTTGATCTAGGTATGAAACGGACGTGCCATAATCAAAGCGGTTTCCGATATAACCACTCATCCCTACAGTTTTGCTGTCTTCAGAAATAGAGCTATTAAAATTAATTGTGTTTTTCTTAAATTTGAGTGGAAAAGACAAAGACAATAAATACTGCGTTTCGTGACTAGTCCGTTGATTTTCCAGATCAAGCTCATGAGTAATTGCAGAAATGCTGTAAGTCAAATCTTTAAATTGATTACTATAACCAAATTGAAATTGTTGATTGCGATTAGGCTGATTCCAGTAATTAATCCATGAACCCACTAAATAAAAATTGCCCCATTGATTTGGAAGACTTTGATTTAATGTGATCTGAAATTCACTTTTTTGTTTTCCCACAAAAAAACTATCAATATTTCGTTGTTGTAAATCTTGAATTAAAATTGAATCTCTTAATTTCAAATAATTTTCGGTCGAGTATCGGTAGGTTGCTAAAGTTAAATTTGTATTCGTTGGCGTAAATAGTCGATTATAACTTAAACGGTAACTTTGCCCTTTTAGTGTTGGTTTTTGATCAAAATTAGCTTTCGATTGAGTTGCATCAACTGCAATTGCACCAATTGGAGTTGCAAATGCGCTACCTATCAGAAAAGACTGGTAGTGTTCGGTTGCCTGAAACCCAGTATAACTTGTTAAATAGTTATTAATGCCTCGTTGATATTTACCTTGTACTAGCCATGGATTTAAATTGATATTAGCATCTCTAAATTGTCCTAGAGTAAAAGAATAACGACTCATCTTTGGGCGAAGCATCTCTACTACAGAAGCATAGGGAATAGAGAACTTTTGAATCTCTCCATTCGTCTCGTATATAGAAACTTGTAGTTCACCACCAAAACCTGTCGGATAAAGATCATTAATTTCAAAACTTCCAGGAGTAACAGTAGTTTGATAAATTAAATTTCCCTGTTGGCGCACTTCAACTTTTGCATTAGTCTTTGCATAACCCCGAATTTGTGGCGCATATCCAAGCATGCTGTTAGGCAGCATGCGATCATCACTTGCTACGTTAATTCCGCGATAAGGTAAGGCATCAAAAAAATTACTATTGGTAAAGTAATCACCTAAAGTAACGACACTATTAAACTTAGGAAATGCTTTTTGGGCATATGTATTGTTTGATGTATAGGAAGAAGTCTTTTTGGGAATTTCGTTATGATCTTGCCATTTCCACTGCCCACTATGGCGTAATTGCCAGTCATAGAGATTTATCCCGACGTTTGTACCCATAAAAGCATGATTTATTTCATGGTCATTACTTACAATACGATATGCAGAAGCATTGTATGCAAAAAAAGCAGCGTTTATACCCCGATCCCATAAACGTGGGTCAACGTATCCTTGAGCATTTTTTTGCAAAGCAACCTGAGGGATCGAAATATCAAGTCTCAGACGGGAGGTATCAAATTGATAAAAAGCATCATTAACCCATTTTTCTAGATCATTACAGGTAGGTAAATTATTGGCTTCCCGATGAAGAATTTCTGTTTTAACGCCATATTCTAAAAGCATATCTGCTGTAAAACAGGTTTTTGCATTTTCATTCGAATTTGTAGTTTTAAAAAGAAACTTTCGTTTACCTAGCCATTGGCCATTAATATATACATCCAGACTATATTCACCAGGTAAAATAGGGTTGCCGTATTTAAATCGACCAATGTCAATTTTCTGTGCGTTTCCTACTAAAAAGTTAGTATCAAAGTCAGCTTTTAGTATATTTTGCCCACTCATATTGTCTGATGCATATACAGTTAATGGCACATTAATCGCTATGCTTAATGCTAGATAATAACTAGTGCGCTTTTTAAAGCATGTACTGGGTATGAACCATTCTGACATAGTCTTTGTGCCTATTCATAAATAGGTGTTTAAATTTCAAAAAAGGTAAATAAGCTTAGAACTTTATTGTTTGTTCAATTCGCCCGCCGTAATCATTTATATAAACAAAGCTCATATTCGTTATATTGCTATTTTTAAGTTTTATCTGGTCTTCTGAAAAAGGAGAAAGCATTAAACCTTGTTTTAATAAATCTATTTTTTGATGATTTACTTCTTGAAAAATTGAGCTCATTGTAATGTAGAAGGGAGTAGGATTCTTAATAAGCAATGTTTCCCCATTTTTTACCCACTGAATTTTTTCACTAAATGTATCAATATTTTCTTTTAAATTTGCTGGCCGATAAAAGAATTTAATTCGTGATCGAATTGCTAATTGAAGAAAATTATTAGGTAGTGGTTCATTATTTACTTGTTTTTTCCCTTCTGGTTTTGGTGGAATATCTAATACGTTAAGCCAGAAAATACTTTCTTTATTTTGATTTAATTGAGAAGCACTTGGTAGTGCAGTAATTCGTAAGGTTTGGCCTTTAGTGGGTTCGACTCTTGAAATAGGAGGTGTAATAATAAAGGGTACATTCGACTCATCGGGAGTCGATTTTGAATTTCCATCATCAATCCAAGCTTGAACAAGTGAGGGTGTTGTACCATTGTTGCTTAGTTGTAAGCTGACTTCTCGAGCATCCGATGGATATATTACGCGTGTACCATGCAGTATTATTTCAGCATGTCCTATACTAGCAAGTACTGCTTGAAGACAAGCCATTCCCCAAAAAAATTTACGACCACGAAAAAGCATGAGTCATATTCTCAATAATAAATAATAGATGAAATAGAGCTTCTATTTAATAATAGAAGCTGGCTTTAAATTATTGATAAATAATCGTGTATTTTACTTGCGAAGTTACAGTGCCCGCAGTAGATACACCAGTCGCATAATATTCAGCATAATAATTAAGATCCGCATTACCACCAGCAGAAACATTTACCCATTGAGAGTTATCTTGTGCACCGGAAGCCTCTTTAGCAAGTACAGGAATTACTGCGTTATTGCTTCCTAATAGTTGAATATTGACATTAGCAGCTGCACCAGAAGTGGCTTGGTTTAATAAACGTCCAGTATTAAAATCAACCGTTGCTCCTGGTTCAAAATAAGTCGCAACTTTTCCAGCAGAAGCACAATTTGTTAGATTAATTTGAAAAGGTGTACGACCAGCAACATCCCCTACATTTTTTAAAGATTGAGATGATACTGTTGGTAAATTCACTGTAAGGTTTTTATCACCTGTATCAATCGTACAAGTATTATCAGTTACTAGGCCATTAATAGTAATCGTACCATCAGCTGCTTGTGCTGTTGTAATATTAAAAAGTGAAGCTGCCGCTATAAAAATAAATTTTTTCATGAATTCCCCGAAGTATCCTATAAATATAGATTAATTACTTTTCAGTGCTTTTATTCTGATCAAGTAACGCGGTGGAAATATAGCACCTTTAAATTAAAAAACAAGAATTACATTATATTTTTATGTATTTTGTTTGGTTGTTTTTTAATGAATAATTGATTTGTAATTTTAATTTATACCACATGGTAAAATATAATAAATTTATTTTATTTAAAATAAATTGATAATAAGTTTAATTTAAGTTATTGAATTTAATTGAGTTAAGTTTTTCTTTATGAAATATGTATATATTGTTTGATTAACTTATTGTTTTTATTAATAAATTTATTTTGTGTATCTTATATAAACATAATTATTTTTTTAAGAATTTTTTAAGGTTTAATTCCTAGTGTTTTAGTTGTGATTCAATAAAAGATCTTCTGGAGTTTGTTTCCATGAACAGCATGAAATACAGTTATAAACCGAATTATTTTTTCTTTGCTCATAAATTAGTCTTATTCTTAAAGGACTATTTACTTAAACATCCTACAGAACAGAACACGACGTTTAACTTACAAACAATTTATGATGTCTTTAGTCATGACTTAGCATCTAGCACAACGAATTTGGAAGGTATTTTAAATATTGTTGATGAGTATGTTTTAGAAACTGAAGAAGGGCTTTTGCCATTGATTAGTAGACACTCGATTAATTTAAAGAGCCATGTACTTTCTTTAGAGTTTTCACCTAAAGCGTTAAATAGCTTATTGTCAGGTCACTCATTAGTAAACCCTAAAGCGGCCTAAGGAAATTTCTTTTAAGCTTTGAATATCTCAGATAAAATTTACTTGGTTTTTTTTATTTGAGTTATTCATGAGCAAAGACTACAAAGCTTTGACTTATATCGCAGAAGAAAATATTTCAGATACCATTCTATGGCTTTTAAACCATCAAGATGTTTTTGAATCTTTTCAGTTTGATGTATTGAGCCAAGAATTATCGGTTACACATGCAGCAGGTAGGGATATTATTCGAGTTGGAACTTTCCTGAATGCTACTTATGGAATATTAGTAACTTCTGTATGAATAAAAAAGCCCTGAATGATCAGGGCTTTTTTATTCTTGATGCTGTTAAGCACTCATTGCATCTACTGATAAATCAGAAACAGTTGGCTTTGGCTTTTCAGCAGTTAAACCAAGTTTGTTAAATAATGCTTGGTCTTTACCTTCACCTGCATTTGGAGTGGTAAGCAATTTATCACCCGAAAACAGTGAATTTGCACCTGCCATAAATGCTAAAGCTTGATCTGAATCACTTAAAGATTCACGACCAGCAGATAAACGAATATAACTATGCGGCATAACAATACGTGCTACCGCAATAGTGCGGATCCATTCAATAACATCTAGTTTTTCAACATCAGCTAGAGGTGTACCTTCAATTGGTACAAGCATGTTAATTGGCACAGATTCTGGGTGAATAGGTAAGGTTGCTAACTCGTGTAATAAACCGATTCGATCTTCACGGCTTTCACCCAAACCAACAATACCACCACTACATACTTTCATACCTGCTTGGCGTACATAATCCAAAGTATTCAAACGGTCATCAAAAGTACGTGTGCTAATAATGTGAGAATAGTACTCACGAGAAGTATCTAAGTTATGGTTGTAATAATCTAAACCAGCATCTTTTAGGCGTTCTGCTTGTGATTGGTTAAGCATACCTAATGTCATACAGGTTTCCATACCTAATGCTTTAACTTCACGTACCATTTCTAAAACATATGGCATATCGCGTTCATGTGGGTTACGCCAAGCAGCACCCATACAAAAACGAGATGAACCTGAATCTTTTGCAGCTTTTGCTTCGCTAATTACTTTTTCAACAGCAATACGTTTTTCTGCTTCTAATTTTGAATCGTAATGTGCAGATTGAGAGCAATATTTGCAATCTTCAGGACATTTACCCGTTTTAATCGATAAAAGGGTGCTGACCTGAATTGTATTGGCAGTGAAGTGCTCACGGTGTACTTGCTGAGCCTTAAAAACTAAATCCAAAAAAGGTTGTTCATATAGAGCTTGGATTTCTTCACGAGTCCAATCATTACGTAGAGTCATTGTCATATCCATGATGATGGCATTAATTCACTGTACATAATCATACAGAATTCGTATTAAAGCTATAGGGCAAAAAACATCATTTTTTTAATTTGATAGCTGAAGTTGATTAAGTTGCTGTTCAATTGCCCAATCAATATGCACATTGACGATTTCGTCATGTAAATTTTTGCCTTTGTGTAGCTGATCTACAATTTCTTTTGAGTACGGTGCATTGCCTAAACCGATAGCAATATTGCGCTTAAATGACTGATAACCTGTGCGTCGTATTGGACTACCTTCTGTATTGGCTAAAAAAGTAGCTTCATCCCACTGCCAGATATCAAGCAGACTAATATTATCTAAACCATGTCTAGGGTTAAAGTCAGTAATAGAAGCTGTCTTAGCAAAGCTATTCCACGGGCAAATTAATTGACAGTCATCACAACCAAATATTCGGTTACCAATACCTGCACGTAATTCTTCATCAATAATTCCCTTATATTCGATTGTTAAATAAGCAATACAGCGTCTAGCATCTAACATATAAGGTTCGACAATCGCTTGAGTTGGGCAAATATCAATACAAGCACTACAAGAACCACAGTGAGATGTTGCAGGTTCATCAAAAGGTAAGTCGAGTGATGTAAATAGTTCACCTAAGACAAAGAAAGAACCTGACTTTTTATGAATGAGCAAAGTATGTTTACCTGTCCAGCCCATTCCAGCACTTTCAGCTAATGATTTTTCAAATATCGGCGCGGAGTCTGCAAAAGGGCGAGATTCAAAATCTCCCACTTTTTCACGTATACGTGTAGCTAATGTTTTTAATCTGCCACGCATCACCTTATGGTAATCACGACCACGAGCATAACGAGCGATAATCGCAGAGTTGGGTTCAAAAGGTACATATCTTGGCTTTGGTGATTCCACCAAATAATTCATACGCACGCAAATAATACTTTTTGTGCCGGGAACTAATAGAGTCGGATCAGCCCGCTTTTCCAAATTTTCTTCTAGGTATGTCATATCTGCATGATAACCACGTTCAAGGTACTCTAAAAAACGTGGCATTTGCTCTTGAGCATCTGGTTTTGCAATGACACAATCAGCAAAACCCAAGTCTAATGCTTGAGCTTTGATCCATGCTTTTAATTCATGTGGATCAATTTGTTGCACTGCAATGCGTGATGTGTTGGAAGATGTCATAAAACCGAAAAATGCAAGAGGATAAGAAGATGCAGGCAGTAGTTTACCATAGCCAAGATATCCAGGCATGGGAGCAACGTTGGTTTGCTGCGCAAAACTCATCATTAGGCTTAATGCAACAAGCAGCTTGGTCAATCACTCAACAACTCATTGTACTTTTTCAAAACCAAGATATTAAGAATATAGCTGTTTGGTGTGGACAAGGTAATAACGCTGGTGATGGCTACTTTATAGCAAGTTATCTCAAGGAAGCAGGGTTATATGTTGAAATATTTGCGGCCGAATTGGGCGAGTCAGCCGATTTACACCATGCTGCCCATTTTGCTAAGGCAAATCACGTCCAAATACATCAAGGTTTTGAGGTACACAGAACATTTGATTGTCATATTGATACGTTATTTGGGATTGGTTTAAATCGAGAGTTAAATGATTATTGGCAACATTCTATTCAACAGTTTAACGAGCAAGCTGGGTTAAAAATTTCAATTGATATACCAAGTGGCTTACATGCAAATACAGGACGAGTCTTACCTTGTGCTGTAAGGGTTGATTATACATTTACTGTTTTAGGGCTTAAAGCAGGATTATTTACAGGCCAAGGTAAAGAGTATGCGGGGCAAATTCATTTAATTAATTTAATTCCAGTAGATCAAGACCTAAAGCCTCTTGCTTACTTGACGCCAACACATATCAGACTTCCTAAACGTTTGGCTTTTGGTCATAAGGGAAGTTATGGACATGTTTTGGTGATAGGTGGTCATGAGCAAATGGGCGGGGCTGTCATTATGGCTGCTGAAGCTGCCTTTCATGCAGGAGCAGGCAAAGTTACGGTAGTTTGTCACCGAAACCATCATCAGGCTATTTTGTCGAGAGCTCCTAATATTATGCTTCGTGACATTAATAATTTCGATGAAAACAGTATTAAAGAGATTTTATCTCAGGTTGATGCAGTATGTTTTGGCATGGGCTTAGGGCGTGATGAATGGGCACAGCAAATCTATCAACAGTGGTTCGATTATTTAAATCATGACTCACATTTGGAAGTTGTATTAGATGCAGATGCACTATGGTTTCTTGCCAAACAACCTAAAAAATTGGGTGCACATATTTATGCAACTCCACATCCTGGAGAAGCCGCTACTTTATTGGATTGTTCTACAGCGAAAATTGAAAATGACCGAATTGCTGCTATTTATGCGTTGCAACAAAAATATGCGGCTCAATGGGTGCTGAAAGGTGCGGGCAGCTTAATTTTAGAGAATAAGTTATATATTTGTACCCAAGGTAATGCTGGTATGGGAACTGGCGGCATGGGAGACATATTAGCGGGTATGATCGCAAGCTTAAAAGCCCAGTTCCACAAAGGTATTGCATTACATGAGATTGTAACTCTTCATGCTCAGGCAGGGGACCAACTGGCAAAAAACGGAATACGTGGTTTACAAGCTTATGAAATGAATCAGGCAATTACTCGAGTAGTAAATAATCAATAAAGCTTTAACGTCTACGGCTACTCGAACGGCTGCGTCCACGTGCCATACCACCTAAAGCATTCAAGACAGAAAGTTTACTCATACTTCCTGAAGCATGGGCATGGCAAATCGCAGCAGCAAGAGCATCGGCTGCATCGGCTTGAGGTTTAATAGTTAGGTTGAGTAAACGCATGACCATCATTTGTACTTGCTCTTTATCGGCAGCACCATAACCCACTACGGATTGTTTTATTTGTCGGGCTGTATATTCTGCAACTTGTAAATCTAAATTAACTAAGGCGGCTATTGCAGCTCCTCGGGCTTGCCCTAGTTTTAAAGCAGAGTCCGGATTTTGTGCCATAAAAACTTGTTCAACCGCAGCTTCAGTTGGGCCATGAAATTTTACAATTCGCTCAACACCAGCAAAGATACGTTTTAAGCGCTCAGGCATTTCTTGAGTTTCCGTTCGGATTGTACCAGCATCGACAAAACGCAGTTTACTACCATCTTTTTCAATGATTCCGTAACCTGTTAAGCGTGAACCTGGGTCAATTCCAATAATCAATGCCATGTGTAGACTTACATAAATAGTTTAAAGAGTATTGTTGCATAGCCAAAAAGGTTCTGCATAAGTAATTTATCCAATCCTGATATAAATGGTTATTTTTCGATTTCTAACCCTACTGATGTATATTTTGTTAGGTACTTTTTGGGCCTTAATCGTAATTGGTCTAAGATCACTTGATGTAATTCTAGTTTAATGGAATACTTATCTATAAATATGGAATTGGGTCTGGTCGATGGATGATATCAACATCAGGATTGCACATCGAATAAGGGAGCTGCGTTTAGCACGTGGATATACTTTGGATGTGCTAGCTGCCCGATGCCAAGTTAGCCGTTCAGCTATTTCTTTAATTGAAAGAGGGGAAACGAGTCCAACGGCAGTTGTTCTTGAAAAACTAGCCAATGGTCTAGAAGTACCTTTAACTAAAATTTTTACGAACGAAACAACTAGTCCATCTCCTCAACCATTTATTCGCCGAAATGAACAAGCTGAGTGGCAAGATCCGGAAACTGGATATGTTCGCCGTATTGTCTCACCACCAAATTTAAAACTACCATTTCAAATTGTTGAAATTGAATTCCCTCCTCACGCTCGAATTACGTATGAAATTAGTGAAAGCTCTAAAGTAGTACAACAGCAACTGTGGGTAGTTGAAGGGCAAATTGATATTCAACTGGGCAAAAACTCTTATGCATTGGGCGAAGGGGATTGCTTAGCTATGCAATTAGATCAACCCGTCATATATAGCAATAATTCATCACAAGTCGCTCGCTATATTTTGGTCGTCTCTAATCAACTCGTGTCTGCTCTTAAGGAATCTTCATGAACTATTCCCTCGATTCTAATTTTCGTTTAATTGATTGTAATGAAGCAGAACATGCGGCAGCTATATTAGAGATTTTAAATGAGGCAATTGTTAATTCTACAGCATTGTATGACTATGTACCGCGTTCGCTTGATTCAATGAAAACTTGGTTTTCGGTAAAAACCGGAAATAGTTTTCCTGTAATCGGGGCTGTAGATGAGTCAGGTAAGTTATTAGGATTTGCTAGTTGGGGAGCTTTCAGAGCTTTTCCGGCTTATAAGTATACGGTTGAGCATAGTATCTATATTCATCATGAACATCGGGGCTGTGGTTTAAGTAAAGTTTTAATGCAAGCGTTAATTCAGCGGGCTCAAGAGGCTCAGATTCATGTATTGATTGGTTGTATTGATGCGACAAATCAAGCCAGTATTGGGCTCCACGAAAAACTCGGGTTCACACATGCAGGTACTTTTAAACAGGTAGGCTTTAAATTTGGACACTGGTTAGATGCTGCATTTTATCAGCTAATTTTAAATACACCATTTGAACCAGTGGATGGATAAATTATTGAATTTTTGGGTAGACAACGGCTCAGTTCAAAGTAAGAAAATTTGAACTGAGTCATAGCAAGGATTTATAAAATACCTAATAGTTCTAATCTCTTTTCATGTAAAACCACCTATTTCATATAATAAAAGAGCTCAATTTATGAAAAAATTGCAATCTTGTAGAAAAAACACTTGATAAAGTTGTTATAGCACTCATTAATAATAAAGTATGGCTATTTTATTAATTTAAATCAGTCTTATTGATAGTATTGCAGCATTTGGGTTTAGCCATGTTTTTAGGTTAAAAGAAAACATTGCCTAAGCTTCACTACAAGCTCTTTAATCCGTATTTTCAACTGAAAATGGTTCATGGATTAGATAGCTAAAACTGCAATGAATTTTCTTTTTGAGATAGATAAAGTTTTACATGAATTTACTTCTTATTGTGGTTCTGGGCGCGATTGTTGAAATTGCCGTATGGATTGGCGTAGCACAGTTCATCAGTGGATGGTATGTGTTTTTCTGGTTCATTATTGCTTTCTTTATTGGTCTTACGCTTATTCGCAAAAGTACGGCTGGTATTATGCCGCAATTACAACAAATGCAGATGACCGGGCAATTAGGTAGTGATCCGACCGTAACTAAAAAACTAGCATATGCTTTTGCTGGTTTTTTATTGATGGTCCCTGGTCTGGTATCTGATGTGTTAGCGCTTTTAATTCTAATTCCAGGCGTGCAAACTGCGTTTCGTAATATCGCAATGAGAACACTTGCAAAGCGTCAGCAAGCAATGATGGAAAAAATGATGGGTGGCATGGGCGGAGCAGGTGCTGGTCAAAACCCATTTGCTGATTTAATGCGTCAAATGCAGGATATGCAGAACTCACAAGGTGGCAGTCAATACCGTGGTGATTCCAGCATTATTGATGGCGAAGCGAGAGAAGTTACCCCAGACCATAAGAAAATTGAACATAAAAATAAGGATTGATTAATTCCTTATATAAAAATAAAAGGCCTAAATCTTAAATGATTAGGCCTTTTTTAATATTCTATCGATTATTAATTTGAACAATCAGCATTCTCTGTTCCAGCTTGAGCTATTACAGTTGAATTTTCTTCTGACTTCGTCTGAGGTTGATACTTGTTTGAAGGTAGAGCTGTCTGCTTGTTTTCAGATTGTTGATATTTCCGGCTTCTATTGGCTCTTTCACGAAAGCCACCTTTATTAATGAGCTGGGTGTGTGACATGGATTGGCCTAGAAAATGAATTATTCATGTATTTTAACAAATTCAGCAAAATATCAAAATAAGAAAAATAGTACAGAAAAAATAATATTTAATTTATCTCATTGTATAAACTAAATTTTTTAAAAATGAACGCATTGTTCATTCAGATTGAATTCTCTTTTCATTTCACATAGGATAAATATAAAGGATGTATAAATTAAAAATTGTAGCAAACCTATTAAAACAACAACGGTTGAAGTGAGGGAAGGAGGGTTACCTATGCTATATCAATATCATTGTGCGTGTTGTGACAAAGTTGTGGCATCAACTGACAAATCATGTCCATATTGTGGTTCACATCATATTCGTAGTCCTTATGGATTATGGATGTTTTGTGTGATGGCTTGTTTGGCAGTAGTTGTTGTATTCAAAGTTGTCCATATTTATATTCAAAATCATCAGGATACACCTACCCAATCGACTTTATTAGATGTACTAAATGAAGGTGATAAAACTACGAAACAGTAGTAGTGCTTAATTTGCTACATACTTTTAAATAATGTGTGTTGGAAAGTTTATTGCTTAATTTTAACAAAATATAAAAAATAATAAAAAAGCCCGCATTAAGCGGGCTTTTAATATATAGGGCTTAAAGGCCCGCAGCATCTTTAAGTACTTCAACTTTGTCAGTTTTTTCCCATGTGAATGCAGAATCTGAACCTTCACGACCAAAATGACCGTAAGCAGCTGTCTGTTTATACATTGGTTGAATTAAGTTAAGCATACGAGTAATACCAAATGGACGTAAATCAAAATGCTCACGTACTAATTGGATAATTAACTCATCAGAAACTTTTGCAGTACCAAAAGTATTGATTGAAATAGAAGTTGGTTCTGCAACACCAATTGCATAACTCACCTGAATTTCACATTTGTCAGCAAGACCAGCCGCAACAATATTTTTAGCAACATAACGACCAGCGTATGCAGCTGAACGGTCTACTTTAGATGGATCTTTACCAGAGAATGCACCACCGCCGTGACGAGCCATACCACCATAAGTATCAACAATGATTTTACGACCTGTTAAACCACAGTCGCCTACAGGGCCACCGATAACAAACATACCAGTCGGGTTAATATGGAATTTAGTGGCTGCATGGAACATTTCAGCAGGGATGATCGGTTTGATAATTTCTTCAATTACAGCTTCTTTAAGCTGAGTTTGAGTAATTTCAGGATCATGTTGAGTAGAAAGTACTACTGCGTCTAAACGTACAGGCTTGCCATTTTCATACGCAAAAGTAACCTGACTTTTTGCATCTGGACGTAACCATGGTAATGCACCTGAACGACGAAGCTCAGCTTGACGCTCCATTAAACGGTGAGCATAAGAAATAGGAGCTGGCATAAGCACGTCAGTTTCGCGACTTGCATAACCAAACATTAAACCTTGGTCACCAGCACCTTGATCTTCAGGTTTTTGGCGATCTACACCTTGTGCAATCTCAGGTGACTGTTTACCAATCATGTTGATTACGGCACAAGTTGATCCATCAAAGCCTAGATCTGAATGGTGATAACCGATACCGTTAACAGTTTGGCGAACTACAGCTTCTACATCAATATTAGCAGTTGTTGTGATTTCACCTGCAAGTACAACAGCGCCTGTTTTTACCAGTGTTTCACAAGCAACACGTGCGTATGGGTCTTCTTTTAAGATTGCATCCAAAATAGCGTCGCTAATTTGGTCGGCCATTTTATCGGGATGACCTTCGCTTACAGATTCCGAGGTAAAAACAGCGTACTCGCGCATGAAAGTCCTATCTTGGTTATTTCAAAAAGACATAATATGTTACATCGACTTGAGCTTGAGGACCAGTTCATACTGACTAAAAAGCATGAATTTATTTCATTTCTACTATGTTTTAATTGATAAGTGTATCAGGGAAATTGATATAGCTAGATAAAAATTAATTATTTTTATATAAAAAATTTAAAAAAATGTCTAAATTTTAAACATTTGATTTTATTAAATATTAACCAAAAAATTTAGACTATGAAGCGAAAGACTATAATTAAAGAGAATAAATATAACTTTATATGTTGATCAAAGCGGGATATCTCTACAATTGTTGAGGATAGAAGTACCCGTAAATAGTATTGTTTTACACAGCTTAAGAATATAAATGTTTTTTGAGTAACCAAGAAAAGGTTAAAAATAAAGAAATATACCGTGTTGGGGTTTACCCCTAGGCGTTTTTTTAAGACAATATAGCGGCATTGAATGGTTATTCATCATCTTCTTTTCATCAATCTATTAAAATTGGATTCTGATCTATGACGACCCCTTTAAACGAACGTCGTATTGCAAACGCAATTCGTGTATTGGCAATGGATGCTGTGCAACAGGCAAACTCAGGGCATCCAGGTGCTCCAATGGGGATGGCAGATATTGCTGATGTCGTCTGGCGCGAGTTTTTAAATCACAACCCAACTAATCCACAATGGGCAAACCGTGACCGTTTTGTTTTGTCAAATGGTCATGGTTCAATGTTGCAATATGCTTTGCTTCATTTAACAGGTTATGATCTTTCAATTGAAGATTTAAAACAATTCCGTCAATTGCACTCAAAAACTCCTGGTCATCCTGAATATGGTTATGCTCCAGGGATTGAAACAACGACTGGTCCTTTAGGACAAGGTATTGCAAACGCCGTTGGTTTTGCATTGGCTGAAAAAACTTTAGCTGCTCAATTCAATAAAGATGATTTAAAAGTAGTTGATCACTTCACTTATTGTTTCTTGGGTGACGGCTGTTTGATGGAAGGTATTTCTCACGAAGTATGTTCATTGGCAGGTACTTTACAGCTTGGTAAATTGATTGCTTATTATGATGACAACGGCATTTCGATTGATGGTGAAGTAGAAGGCTGGTTTAGTGATGATACTGAAGAGCGTTTCAAAGCTTATGGCTGGCAAGTTCTTCATGTAGATGGCCATGATGCTGATGCTATTCGTCAAGCAACAGTTGAAGCTAAAGCTGAAACTCAAAAACCAACGATTATTATTTGTAAAACAATTATTGGTTTAGGTTCTCCAAACAAACAAGGTAAAGAAGATTGTCACGGTGCGCCATTAGGTAAAGATGAAATTACCTTAACTCGTGAAGCTTTAGGTTGGACTGAAGAAGCATTTGTTATTCCTGCTGATGTATATGCTGCATGGGATGCTAAAGCAAAAGGTAATGAAGCTGAAGCAGCTTGGAATGAAGTATTTGCTCAATACCAAGCAAAATATCCTACAGAAGCAGCTGAGTTACTTCGTCGTATTAACGGTGATTTACCAGCAGAGTTTTCAGCTCAAGCAGATGCGTTTATTCGTGAGACAAATGCTAAAGCTGAAACTGTAGCAACTCGTAAAGCAAGTCAAAATACATTACAAGCATTTGGTCCTTTATTACCTGAATTATTAGGTGGTTCTGCGGACTTGGCTGGTTCTAACTTAACACTTTGGAAAGGTTGCCAAGGTGTTCAAGAAAACCCAGCTGGTAACTACGTGTACTATGGTGTACGTGAGTTCGGTATGACTGCAATTGCAAATGGTGTTGCATTACATGGCGGTTTCATTCCTTACGTGGCAACATTCTTAATGTTTATGGAATATGCGCGTAACGCAGTGCGTATGTCTGCATTGATGAAACAACGTGTAATTCATGTTTATACACATGACTCAATTGGTTTAGGTGAAGATGGTCCAACACACCAACCAATTGAACAAATTGCTTCTTTACGTGGTACACCAAACTTAAATACTTGGCGTCCTGCAGATACTGTTGAAACAGCAATTGCATGGAAATCTGCTTTAGAGCGTAAAGATGGCCCTACAGCACTTATTTTCTCTCGTCAAAACTTGCCATTCCAAACGCGTACTGAAGAACAAATTCAGAATGCAGCAAAAGGTGGTTATGTTCTTGCTCAAGAGAAAGGCGAGTTGAAAGCAATTATTATTGCTACTGGTTCTGAAGTTTCTTTAGCAATGGAAGCTTATGCTCAGCTTGAAGGTGTTCGAGTTGTTTCAATGCCATGTGCTGAAGAGTTCATGAAACAAGATGCTGCATACCGTGAGGCCGTATTACCAGCCCACATCCGTGCTCGTGTCGCAGTAGAAGCTGCTCATGTTGACTACTGGTGGAAGTTTGTTGGTCTTGATGGCAAAGTAATCGGTATGTCAACTTATGGTGAGTCAGCACCAGCGAAAGACTTGTTCCAATTCTTTGGTATTACAACTGAAGCTGTAGTAGCTGCAGTAAAAGAATTGACTGCTTAATGAATTAACTAAGCAGAAGAAAAAAGCGCTCTGATAGGGGCGCTTTTTTTATGATAGTTAAATGGAATATAAAAATGAGAAGGTTTGCATTATCAAATAAAAAAGAACGGGGAATTCCACGTAAATTAAGAAATCTTAAATATTGGAGTGAAAGTTTTAAAGGGTATTTCCCTGATTTAGACGGGTATGAAGAGCAATATTATAATTGGAAAATACCTGTAGCTATGAATCTAGTTCAGGGGAAGCATGCTCAACAAGAAATAAAGGCACAGTGTGTCCAGTATTTAATTAATGCATGTCAGTATTTAATTGAAGCAAAACCTCAAGGACTAATATTCTGCAAAGTGGTCTGTATAATTGTACAGCCAGATATGTTTGCGAGTGAGATTTGCTTATATTTGGATGAAGATTATTTTAATGTTCATACTTTGTCCGCAGATTCTTATGATCCCCAATATCTTTTAGCGGACAACCTAAGTTTGGCCAAAAATTGGAGACTACAAATACCTGATAACATGTATGAACAAGGTGTAAAAATCCGTAATACCGACTTAGAAGATAAAGCGGAGAATTATATCGCTGATCACTGGTACTTCATTGAAACTTGAAAGATTAAGATATTGTGATGAGAAAAGAATTTGAACTTCGTGTTTTTGAAGAAATCTTAAATGATATTAAATATGGCTATTTGAAAAATTTAAATAAAAAAGAAATGTTTTGGCAGTGTGCACAATATAATTTTTTATTTCGCGCATTAAAGGAAAGTTTCAAACATGAAAATGGTGACTCAGCATTTGGTGGCGATTATGCTTATCGTGTGCAGACTTATTTTGAAGAGACTATTCAAGCTCGGGTTAAATATCATTACATACCAAGTTGCGCGAAGTTAAAGGGCAAAATATTAGCATTTGATGTGCACTCATCAATGTTTGACGTTAGGTGAAAAAGAAACAGGTGGCTTTATAGATGGCTCTGATACACCACCTCCTGAATTTTGGATTCATTTCGATGGGGAAAATTTATATTCATTTATTCCAAATGAGCTCACAAATATTGTCGACTTAGCAATAGATATTTCAATGAGTGGCTCATTGGAATGGCACACGGATGTGATTGAAATTTAGTGTAAGGAAGGACCACTTACTCAATACTTAATTCACTCTGAATCGAAATATTCGAAGTCAATAACTTATGAATTGGGCAGCTTTCAGCAACTTTTAAAAGTCGTTTATGTTGATCTTCAGTAAATTCACCCTTTAGCGTAATTTTACGTTCAATATTATTTTGACCAGCTTCCGGATCACCATTTGGATTTAAAGCTAAATCGACTTGTACATGCTCAAGCTTAATTCCTTTGTGATTTGCATACATTTCTAGTGTAATTGTAGTGCAGGCGCCTAAAGCTGATAGTAAAAGCTGAACTGGATTTGGAGCTGTATCTTGTCCACCTTTATCAGTTGGTTCGTCTGCAAACCATTGATGACCTGACGAATCGGTAAGTGTTACTCGGTACGGAGTAGAAGTGCTTTGTGCTTGAACAGTGTTAGCCATGTTTTACCTTGTTATTTATCAATAAAATCGAAGTAAAAACCAATAAATCTGAAGGTTTCGGATAGAAAAATATCTATACTTTATAATATGGGTTTTGAATAACAACTGTAACGCTTTTATTGTTGCATGGATGAAACATATCGTTTTATAAAGAATAGTGAATTAAATTACTTGATGTATACACTAACGACTATATCAATAAAGGATACGAAAAATGCATCTTAAAACATTAAGCTTCGGTTTAGCAGTAGCGTTGGCAAGTACAGTTACATTAGCTGCACCAGTGGATTATAAAATTGACCCAACACATACAGCGACTGTTTTCTCATGGAACCACTTTGGTTTTTCAACTCCAAGCGCTAACTTCTCGGACATCCAAGGTGTAATTAAAGTTGATAATGCTAAACCAGCAAATTCTTCTGTAAATGTGACAATTCCTTTAAGCAGTGTAAATACAAACGTACCTGCTTTAGATAAAGAATTCCAACAAGAAGCTTGGTTTAATGCAGCTAAATACCCAAATATCACTTTCAAAAGTACGAAAGTAGAAACTAAAGATAAAAAACACTTCAAAATTACTGGTGACCTAACTGTTAAAGGCGTCACTAAGCCAGTTGTACTTGATGCTGTTTTAAACAAACAGGGTGAACACCCAATGGCAAAAGTTCCAGCGATTGGTTTCAATGCGACAACTTCATTCAATCGTTCTGATTTCGGTCTAGGCAACTATGTGCCTAATGTAGGTGATAAGATCACTGTAAACATTACGACTGAAGCAACGGCAGCTAGTGCAGCTAAAAAATAAGTTGTAAGTTTTCTAAAAAAGTCCTCAATCATGAGGACTTTTTTAATTATTAGATTGGTTCTTTTTTATCGGGTTCTATAAAAACTAAGGGTTGAGAAGGATCTACATTTCTTTTTTCGGCTTTTTCTCTTAAAAATTGATAAGTTGGAACTTTCATTTTTGCCTGATCACGTAATTTCTTTTTAATATAAAGAACAAGAGCAAAGCAGGTCGTTGCTACGGTCAGCATCATGCCATTCATATAACTCATGATCGAACTTACGTAACCAATGGTGGTTAAGCGATGCATCATACGCTCAACTTGAGTACTAGTTTCAATACCAGTGATTGCCCAACTGCATAAATGTTCACAATTATTAATGATTAAATGATAGTGGTTTTCGTGCATGCGTGAGCGCATACGTCGAACAACCACTTTTCCTTTGTAGCGTGGCGCATCATAAAAACGCACATGAATTTTTTTGCCATGAGAAAAGGCATCTAATGAAGTAATTTCAATGGGTCGTTTTTTGATGAAATGTGCTAGGCCTGAATAATGAATAACTCGACCTCTCCCAGCGTAAATACCATGATGGCTATAGCCGAGATGTTTTACAATAAGATGAGCCCCTAAAGGGTAGCGTTTATTTGTTTGTTGCATTTTCACGCTGATCCAATAAAGTTTTGATCACTTTTATTAAAAGCTGTTCACTATTATAACGAATATAGTTGTGCTCTAGTGTATTGTTTAGGTGGAATAAGCGCCTTTCGTGTATATATCACATCAAAGCATTTTATTTAATAAAGTATTGCTATGAACAGAAAATGACATATGAGGTTTGCCATTAATGAAAATACTCATGCTGTGTATTATTAATTTTATGGTCTTTGGGCAATCTGCTTTAGCAGAAGAGTATAGCCAAATGCAAAATGCTACCGATGATCAATTTGAAGTCATTGAAATTTCAAATTTAAATCAATTGCGCTTATTTTTGCAAAATCCAAAAACGAGTCAATATTATAAAAGCTTTGACAATATTCAAGGCCAACTCAAATCATGCGAACAGCTTACTTTTGCAATGAATGCAGGTATGTTTCATTCTGGCTTCTCTCCAGTTGGGCTATATATTGAAAATGGGCGAGAGAGCCAACCTTTAAATGAAGATAATGGATGGGGTAACTTCTTTTTGCAGCCTAATGGAGTTCTAGCATGGAATGACAAACAAGCTATTATACTGACAACTGAACAATATAAAGCAAAAGCTTTTCAACCCGAATATGCAACTCAATCTGGCCCTATGTTGCTGATTAATGGCAAAATAAATCCCTTATTTCTAGCAAATAGCGATTCAAAGAAAATACGTAATGGGGTAGGTATAAAAAATAATAAACTTTATTTTGTGATATCTAAAAATAGAGTGAATTTTTATAATTTTGCTGAATTTTTCCAAAAAGGTCTTAACGTAGAGCAGGCATTATACCTAGATGGTTCTATCTCTAGTTTGTATTTGCCTAAGAATAACCGTAATGATAGAAAATTTTATATGGGACCTATTATTGGTTTAGTCAGCCACACAAATTGTGAAGTCAAATAAAATACAAAAAAGCCAGTACATGACTGGCTTTATAATTAATGAATAGATGGTTTTTGAATGAGTTCATTTAACTCTTTACGGCTATACCCACGGGAAATAAGAACTTTTTTTATTCCCATAATGACATCTTCATCTGTTGCTTGTGCAAGCGCACTTAGAAGTTGTTCATTAGTTTTACATGAGCAGTCATTTTCAACACAAGCAGTTTGATTCTTATGCTCGTTATGCTGTTGATCTGCTAAGAACAGCTTTTGCCAAAAACTCATAGAGCCTTCATATACAACCTAACATAGATCGAAATATAGCCAAATTAAATTAAAATACAAGTCTCTATAAGTGATAAATCCACCAGTTGAACTAGAGAATTTTCGATAGTAATGGTTGAGTTAAACGAAATTATGACGAATAGATGACTTGATATTTTTTTTAAATTTAAATACTTAATTAAAAGATATTGAAAAATAAGGAGATATTTAACCTCCTTATAAAATAGAGTTACATTGAAAAATTTTGTTTAAATCTTCTCGAGCAATACACCTGATTCAACATGATGTGTATAAGGGAACTGATCGAACAAAGCAAACTTAGTCACTCGATGAGTTTTTGTGAGTGTTTTTAAATTTTCATATAAAGTGTCGGGATTACATGAAATGTAGATAATACGCTCAAAACCTTGCAAAAGTTTTAAAGTTTCATCATCAATTCCCGCACGCGGAGGATCTACAAATACGGTATCAAAGTCATAACTTTGAATATCAATATTTGCTTCTTGTAGACGGCGGAACTCGCGCTCACCTTGATAAGCTTGAGTAAACTCTTCAGCTGATAGGCGTGCTACCTGAATATTATCAATCTGGTTTTGTTCAATATTCCATTGAGCAGCATAAACTGATGATTTAGCAAGTTCGGTAGCAAGTACGCGTTCGAATTTTAGTGATAATGGAAGGGTAAAGTTACCGTTACCACAATAAAGTTCGAGTAAGTGTTTTTTCGAACCCTCAGCTGCATCACATGCCCATTGCAGCATTTTTTTGCAAACTTGTGCATTCGGCTGGGTAAAGCTACTTTCAATTTGTTTGTACTTGAATGTACGGTTTGAAAGTTCAAATTCTTCTACAACAAAGTCATCGCCAATAACAACTTTCTGACCTCGGCTACGACCCATAATTTTAATATTTAATTTTTCAGCAAGTGCTTTAGCTGATTGTTCCCACTCCTGATTAAGTTTACGGTGATAAATCAGGGTAACTAGCATTTCTCCACTAAGTGTTGCGAGAAAATCAACTTCAAATAAACGCTGTGAAAGTAAAGGCTCAGCTTTGAGTTCTGCTAAAAGGCGAGGCATTAAATCATTAATGCTTTTGTCTGCAATAGGAAACTCATCTATGCGGACAACTGTTTTTTGCTTATCTTCATCGTTACGTTCAAACATGGCATAGAACATATCATTTTCTGTATGCCAGATCCGAAATTCAGCACGCATACGGAAATGTTGTTCAGGTGATTCAAACACTTCTAATGTAGGAGGTGTAAATTCAGAAAATTGAGTAGTAATGCGATCAATTTTAGCTTGAAGTTGTTGACGATAAGAAGAGGTCATAGACAAAGAAAATTTAGACAGAATCAAATAGTGAATGGTATCAAAAAAATCGAGCTTGCAGGAGTCAATTTTAGTCAGATATTCATAAAGAAATAGGGTACTTAAATTAGAGATGATTTAAGACGCGGTTAATAAAATCTGATTTTATTGCTCTATATTGATCGGGATCTAAATGGCTACATTGTAATTTTAATTGATTATATTCATGCACCAACAGCGGTGAATCTATAAGCTTATTTCTAAATGTTAAGAAAAACGTAAATACTGAATCGGCTACTACAATTTGAAATGCAACTTCATCATCGTTCATTGATTCAAGCATGCAAAGCTCATGTGTCCTAAGGGTATTTTGTTTTTCTATAAAATTAAGTGTTTTTAATTGTTCTATTGCGAATTCAAATTGATCAGACATCACTTCAATATAAATGTCTAAATCACCTTTTGAAATCGCATTTGGGATTGCAGACGAACCAATATGTTCAATTTTGGCAAATGGTAAAAGGGAGGAGATATTCTTTTTATATGAGTTGAAAAGATGAACACAATTTTGTTGATATTGTTCTGGTTCTAAAAAGATCATTATGAAATTCGCTAATAGATAACATTTATATATTTAAAAAGAGATTACTCGATTAAACAAAAAAGCCCAAATACTGAAATTTGGGCTTTTCGATAAATTATCTGTTAATCCGACATAGTCATTAAGCTTGCATTGCCACCAGCCGCAGCTGTATTCACACTAATTGCACGCTCAATTACTAAACGTTCAAGTGGAATTGACTCGTTTGATTCAACATGTGTAATGCCTACAATTGCACCAGAGCGGCTTGCAATTTCTTGCTGTAATGAGAGAACCTCTTCACGGCTACCATGGTGCAAAACAGCATCAAAATCATCTGTAGTGATGTTTTTGATAGTCGTAATTGCATCAAGTACATCTTTTGGCAACGTTTGTTTATGTTTTGCCAACAATGGACTATTTGGCATTACAGCAGCTTGACTACCCACTGCAAAAATTGCGAGCAATTGATGTAATTGATTTTGTTCAGTGTCGGCAATTGAAAGTACACGGTGACGCGGCAAAATAATATATTGGTTACTTTCCCCAGTAGGGCCTTGTAACTCATAAAACTTGCCTACACCAAATGGTTCAATTTCACGACTTGCTTGTGGTAAATGTTGTTTCGCCCAGTTTTGTAAGCTTTGATAAACTTCACGGTTAAAGCCTTCAAAAATGGTTTGCTCATTTTTTACCGCAAATGGAGTTGCTAATACTTTGTTTGAACAATCCTGCATTAAGCGATACATGTAAAGAGGGCCACCCGCTTTAGGACCTGTACCAGATAAACCTTCACCACCGAATGGTTGAACGCCAACAACGGCTCCAACAATATTACGGTTGATATAAAGGTTACCAACTTCAGCATGTTGAATTACGGTTTGGATGGTTTCATCAATACGAGTATGTAGACCCATTGTTAAACCATAACCTTTAGCATTAATGCGTGAGATGAGTTGTTCAAGCTCACCATACTTATAGGTAATGATATGTAAAACCGGACCAAAAACTTCACGCTGTAAGTCATCGAGGTTAGGTAACTCAATTGCTGTTGGTACAACAAAAGTTCCTTTATCTAATTCAGTTTGGCTTGTCGCTCCAAACATTAATTGATGTACTGGATAGCCCTTAGACTTCATTTTTTGGATGTGCTGTTCAATCGTCTGTTTTGCTTCGTCATCAATAACTGGACCAATGTCAGTTTTTAAAATAGCAGGGTTGCCTACAATTAACTGTTGCATTGCACCTTTAAGCATTTTAATAACGGTTGCGGCACTATCTTCTTGTACACATAAAATACGCAAAGCAGAGCAACGTTGACCTGCGCTATCAAATGCAGAACTTACAACATCAAGTACAACTTGTTCAGTTAATGCAGATGAGTCCACAATCATTGCATTTTGGCCACCAGTTTCTGCAATGAGAGGAATAGATTGACCATTAGCAGCTAAACGTTTTGCAACTGTCTTCTGCAAAATTTTTGCAACTTCAGTCGAGCCAGTAAACATGATGCCATCAATGCGTCGATCTTGGCTAAGCTGAGCACCTACGGTTTCACCACGACCTGGTAATAACTGTACAGCACCATGTGGAATACCCGCTTCCCATAAAATTTGCACTGCTTGAGCTGCGATTAAAGGTGTTTGCTCGGCAGGTTTTGCAATAACGCAGTTACCACTAACTAGCGCTGCAGCAATTTGACCAGAGAAAATCGCAAGAGGGAAGTTCCAAGGGCTAATACAAAGTACAGTACCAAGTGGCTGAATGGTTGTATTGTTAGGAAGATTTTCAACCTGAGTTGCATAGTAACGTAAGAAATCTACAGCCTCACGAACTTCTGCAATGGCATTCGCATAAGTTTTACCACTTTCACGGCAAAGTAATACCATTAACTCTTGGATACGGCTTTCCATAAGGTCAGCTGCACGTTTTAAATATTGAGCGCGTTGATCTTTAGGTGTATTTGCCCACTCAATTTGTATTTGTTCAGCTGCATTAAGTGCAATTTCTACATCATTAAGATCAGCTTCTTGTACATAACCAACAATTTCATCATTTTGTGCTGGGTTTGTAATTGCAATAGAATGACCTTGTTTCGATAAATCGCTATTTCCTAATAATGGATGGCTCTGCCAAATACGGTTACGTAACTGTTGAGCTTTGTTATCTAAAGCTGCAAGCGGAGCGTCGTTTGCTAAATCATATCCTTTAGAATTTTTACGAAGTGTTCCATACATATCTAAAGGAAGAGGAATTGATGGGTGTTTTAAACCAACTGAACCTTCAAGCTTCGCTGCATTGCGTATATCGTAAATTGGAGACTGAATAAGGTCTTCAACTTTAAGTGTTTTATCGGCAATACGGTTAACGAATGAAGTATTCGCACCATTTTCGAGTAAACGACGAACCAAATAAGCTAACAAAGTTTCATGGTTACCAACAGGAGCATAAATGCGGCATGGCACGCCTAATTTATTTTGCTCACGTGGACCAACAACTTGTTCATAAAGTGGTTCACCCATACCATGTAGGCATTGGAATTCATATTGACCAGCATAATATTTGCTTGGGTCAGCTAAATGATAAATTGTTGCTAGTGTTTGAGCATTGTGAGTCGCAAATTGTGGATAGATGAACTCAGGCGCTGCAAGTAATTTTTTAGCACAAGCAATATAAGACAGATCTGTATGCACTTTACGTGTGAAGACAGGGTAGTCATCCATACCTTCGATTTGCGCTTTCTTGATTTCGCTATCCCAATATGCACCTTTTACAAGGCGAATCATGAGACGCTTTTGGCTGCGTTTAGCAAGATCAATAATATAATCAACTACGAAGAAACAGCGTTTTTGGTAAGCTTGAATAACGAATCCAATACCTTTCCAGTTCTCAAGTTCTGGCTCAAAACAAAGACGCTCAAGTAACTCAAGAGAAATTTCTAAACGTTCAGATTCTTCTGCATCGATATTTAAACCAATGTTGTACTGTTTAGCTAAACGAGCGAGTTCAAATACTTTGCCGTAGAGTTCTTTGTGAACACGTTCAATTTGCGCACGTTGGTAACGTGGATGTAAAGCAGAAAGCTTAATTGAGATACCAGGGCCATCATAAACGCCTTTACCATTAGATGCTTTACCAATTGCATGAATGGCTTGTGTGTAATCGTTAAAGTAGCGTTCAGCATCATGTTCGGTTAAGGCAGCTTCACCTAACATGTCATAAGAATAGCGGAAACCTTTATCTTCAAGTACTTTTGCGTGGTCGACAGCTTCTTCGATGGTTTCACCAGTTACAAACTGTTCACCCATCATGCGCATTGCTACATCAACTGCTTTACGAATAATGCCACGACCACTACGGGCTAACAGGCCAGTAAGTACACTTGAAAGACTGGTTTGCTTTGGTGTCTCCATAAGCTTACCGGTTAACATGAGGCCCCATGCTGCAGCATTTACAAACATTAAGCTACTTTGGCCAACGTGTTCTTTCCAGTTACCTTGATTGATTTTATCGCGAATGAGCAAATCACGTGTTGCTGTGTCTGGTATACGAAGCAAAGCTTCAGCAAGACACATCAAAGCCACGCCTTCTTGTGAAGACAGTGAGAATTCTTGTAATAACCCTTGAACAATACCCGCTTTACCCGAAGAGGTCTTACGTTCACGTAAATTATGGGCAAGGTTAAATGCAAGGTCATAAATTTTATGATCTAAATCATCAGATACCGCAGCAGCTTGTAATAGCTCTTCTACAGCTTCAGGTTCGGCACGACGCCAAGCTGTATTAATGCGTTGTTCAAACTCACTTTTATCGTTGAATTCGGTGATATAGCCTTGGTGAGATTTATCCATTTGATGAAAAGTATCCATTGTGTTCATATCTATTTCCGCCAACCAGCTCTCGTAAACTCATCTTGAGTAGAGAGGTTTAGATAATTTATCATTACAGAAGAAACACCGAATAACTCACTATATTTTGCCCATTTTTTAGAGGAAAATTCAGATGAATGGCCCCTTATTAAGCCTTGATCGTACAGATTTAAAAATTTTGGATATTCTTCAAACAGATGGGCGTATTTCCAACAGTAGATTGGCTGAACTTGTAAACCTATCTCCAACTGCAGTTATGGCCCGGGTGCAGAAGCTGACGAAGGATGAATTTATCTTGGGTTATGAAGCTAAATTAAATCCAGTTAAGTTAAATGCAAATTTTTTGGTTTTTGTTGAAGTCTTACTCGATAAAACAACACCCAATGTTTTAGATGAGTTTATTGACGCAGTAGTGCATTATCCAGAGATCGTTGAATGCCATATGGTTAGTGGCGGATTTGATTTTTTAATTAAATTACGAAGTGGCAGTATGGAAGAGTTTAGACGTATTGCTGGGCAGGTACTATGGCAATTACCAGGTGTGAAAGAAACGCGTAGCTACCCTGTGATGCAAGTTGTAAAAGATAGTTCAAAAATTAAAATCAAAACTAAAAATAAATAAAAAGGGGCCGAAGCCCCTTTTTATTTTATTCATTTTTATACACTTTCTTTATAGAGTTTATCAGCTTGTTCGAAGCGGTCAGTTACATCAGTATTTGGAGTTTTGCTAATCAAGCTCACTACGATGATGCTGATAAATGCACAGATAAAGCCAGGAATAATTTCGTAAACACCGGTGCTTGCGAAAAGATTTTTCCAACCAATTACAACAACTGCACCTACGATCATACCTGCTAAAGCACCTTCTAAAGTCATACGTTTCCAGAACAATGACAATATGATGAGTGGTCCAAATGCGGCACCAAAACCAGCCCACGCATAAGCAACAAGACCAAGAACTTTACTGTCAGGATTACCAGCGAGCACAATTGCCAGAACAGCAATTGCAAGTACCATGATACGGCCAACCCATACAAGCTCTTTTTGAGAAGCATTTTTACGGATGAAGCCTTTGTATAAATCTTCAGTTAGCGCACTTGAACATACCAACAGTTGACAGCTTAATGTACTCATAACCGCAGCTAAAATAGCAGCTAGGATGATACCGACAATCCATGGATTGAATAAAATTTTAGTCAATTCCATAAATACAGTTTCAGGGTTTTTACTTACAACACCTGCAAGTTCAGGATGTTGCTGGAAATACGCAATACCAAAGAAACCGGCACCGACTGCACCAACTAAACATAAAATCATCCAAGTCATGCCAATACGACGAGCAGCAGGAATTGATTTTACAGAGTCAGCAGCCATGAAACGTACAAGAATATGCGGTTGGCCAAAATAGCCTAAACCCCAAGCCATTGAAGATAAAACGGCCACCACACTTAAATCTGAAACGATGTTAAATGCATGTGGACGAGCAGTTTCAATAAGCGTTACAAACTGAGTTGTGTCGCCAATTGCAAGGTAAGTTACGATTGGGGTGAGCAAAAGGGCAAAAATCATTAAGCCCGCTTGGAAAGTATCAGTCCAGCTAATTGCCAAAAATCCACCAATACAAACATAACTGATTGTTGCAATAGCGCTTAACCAGATTGCAGTGGTATATGACATACCAAATAAATTTTCAAATAAACGAGCGCCAGCTACCATACCTGAGGCACAGTAAATTGCGAAGAAAACCAAGATAATAACGGCAGAGAAAATACGAAGAATCTTTTTCTTGTCATCAAATCGACTTGTAAAATAGTCGGGCAGAGTGAGTGCATTATTTTGGATTTCAGTATGAACGCGTAATCGACCAGCAACCAGTAACCAGTTAAGCCAAGCACCGATAATTAGACCAATTGCAATCCACGCTTCAGATAAACCAGAAAGATAAATCGCTCCTGGTAAGCCCATGAGTAACCAACCACTCATGTCTGATGCGCCTGCGGATAATGCAGTAACGAAACTGCCTAAACTACGACCACCAAGAATATAATCAGAGAAGTCGCTTGTAGCACGGTAGGCAAATAAGCCGATAAGTACCATTGCTACGATGTACACCATAAACATGATGAGGGTGGGATCAAAATAACTCATAATGGATGTGTGTCCTTATATCCATAATCCGTGATTGTAACCTAATCCAGGTCGCTGTTTTCTTGTACGGCATTTCAAGAGGTTGAGATTCAACCACAAAAGAATTTTTTTGCTCTGTTATCTTTGTGATGTGTTTTGTGTGTTTTTGTGTAAACAAGTGTAATTTCAATTACAATAAAAATTAAAGTAAATTTAATCAGTAATTTAGAGGGTATAAATAATTCATTTATTGTTTAGAAAATTATAAAAATAGTAAGTTTAGAAAATAGATCAGCATGTTTGGTTACAAAATTAGCGATGACAGTATATGACTCAAGAAAAAATTTGACATGAGTTGAGTGTTTTTGCATCAATTTTATGTGAAGAGACAACTTTAGAGGTGAAATTTGCAATAAAAATGAAAGAAATATTAGCTCGTCAATTGATGAAATAGCTCTTTCATACCTTCTGTGGCTGTCATATTTAATAGTTTATATTGAGATGGAACACGAGAATGATCTGCTTGGGGATCTATATAGTAGGCTTCAGTGTAGTTAGGAATTTCATGAACTAAAGCAGCAACAGGGTAAACACTTAAGGTTGAACCAATAACAATGAAAATATCCGCTTCTTGCACTTGCTTTATGGCTTCTTCAAATGCTGGAACTGCTTCACCAAACCAAACCACATGAGGGCGAAGAGGATAGCCATTTGGACAAAGGTCATGCTCTAGATCTAATTTCCAACCATTAATTTCATAAAATTCATTTGTATATTGGGCATTTGGTCCAGAGCTTTTCGCTAATCGAATATTACCATGTAGATGCAACACATTCTGGCTACCAGCACGCTCATGTAAATCATCAATATTTTGTGTAATGACTTGTACATCGAAATGATTTTGTAATTTGGCAATATATTGATGAGCTTCATTTGGCTGAGCTTCTAAAATATTTTTACGGCGTTCGTTATAAAACCGTTGGACTAACGCAGGGTCTTTATCCCAAGCTTCCGGAGTAGCAACTTGCTGTATATCATAATTTTCCCATAGGCCATTACTGTCACGAAAAGTACTAATTCCACTTTCTGCACTCATACCTGCACCAGAAAATACAACAAGTCTTGTCATGTTATTGATCCTACGCATCCAGTTTTATAACTATTTTATACATATATAAAAAAACCAGTTTAAAAGTAAACTGGTTTTTATCAAATATTGAAAGCAATGCTAAATTTTATAAGCCAGCTTCATATTCTTCATTTGTTAAAAGTTTTTCAACGTCTGCCATGTTGTCTGGCTTAATTTTATAAATCCAGCCTTTCCCGTATGGATCTTCATTTACAAAATCCGGATCATCTTCAAGGTTTGTATTTACTTCCATTACTGTACCAGAAACAGGAGCGTGGATGTCAGAAGCAGTTTTAACTGATTCAACTACTCCAGCTTGTTCGCCAGCTGTTACTTGGCTGCCCACTTCCGGAGTTTCAACATAGACCAAGTCTCCAAGCTCGTCTTGTGCATGGTCGGTAATCCCAGTAATAACAAGATCACCTTCAATTTTTACCCACTCATGTGTACGTGCATACTTCAATTCTGAAGGGTGATTCATGACATCTCCTTAAGCTTGTGTCCAATATTTTAATAACATTATAAATAGGGGTCTTTGCGCCAGTTACTAGGACTACGACCACTCCAGCGTTTAAATGCGCGGCTGAAATTTGCGACATCAGAATAACCCAGTTCATCCGCAATTTGTTCAAGACTATAATCTGTACGTGAAAGTAAAGAAGTCGCATGACGATAACGGACTTCATCTACTAATGTTGAAAATGAAGTTCCTTCCGCTGCCAACTGTCGCTTTAATGTGCGATCTGACATGTGTAAGTATTCTGCTACATTTTCTATGCTTAAGTAATGTTGTTCCGAGTTACTTAAAATATCACGTACACGCATTGCTAAACGGCGGCGTTCACCTAAAGCAGAGAGTTCAGCCTCACATTGGTTAATAGCAATTTGACTGGCGATTGGATCTGAATTAATTAATTTAAGGCCTAAATATTTTTTATCAAAACTAGAAATTAAATGAGGCTGATTAAACCGAATAGTACTGCTTAGTTTGCTCTTATATTTATCAAAGCCTGCTGGTTCTGGAAAATCTAGGTCGACATCGCCCGCTAAATCTTCAATACCTGTCATGGCTTTTGCCATTGTCATGATGCCAATGGTTAAGCCTAAAACAATTTCGGTGCGAAGTGGTTCTAACTCAATATCACATTGTAGTTGTAATGTGGCTTTTGGGCCGAACGTAGAAAAATAGAGTTGTAAAAAAGGTAAGCGTAACTGGATAAAACGAGCAGCAAGAGCAATTGCTTCAGTAATATCTTTTGCTGTCATTATTGCGTAGCCAATAAATCCATGAATTGAAATACGCATTTGGGTGCCAATATGGTAACCCAATGTACTTTCTCCAGTGAGATTTAAGGCATGTTTAACCAGTTCATTTGCTACAGGTGTTGAAATACGATATTCAGGGTCAGCCAATTGTTCACTTGTAAGATGAAAAGGGGCAAATAATGTCTCATCGTTGTATCCCCAACGTGAAACAACATCTAATAGCAATAAGCCATAGACTCCTGGAATACCTTGATCTTGACGAGCTGAGGTAATTTTCATATGCGTTCCGTTGCTCTCATCAATTTTCTACGTGCATTTCTTACACATCTTGTCATGAAATATAATTTGAGTTTATAAAAACTGTTAGACAATCATATCAAGGATTCGTTAAATATTCTTTTTAAAGACAACGATTTTTGTCGTTGAAATAAGTAAAACATCTCCATGTTGATTTAAAGCTTGCGTAACGTAGCTTACAATACCACGATCCAATTTTGTTTTGGATGGTGTAATTGCTGAAATCTCAGCTTCAACATGTATACGGTCACCAGGTCGAGTCGGGCGAGGCCAACGTAAACTAGACTCTGAACCCACGAGCCCCCCATGAATAGGCATACATTCTGTCCATAAGCGCATAGTAATTGCCGAGGTATGCCATCCACTGGCAGCAATACCTTTAAAGATTGGATCTTCTTTAGCTAATTCTTCATCTATATGGAAAGGCTGAGGGTCGTAGTGGCTTGCAAATTGTTTAATCTCATCTAGTGTAATTTCATATTCACGACTGATAAAACGATCACCAATTTTTAAATCTTCTAAATAAAGCATTAATCCTGACCCTATACTACTTTTTGCTCAATAAGAAAGCCGCCAGTTTGGCGTTTCCATAATTGTGCATATATACCATTTTTAGCAATTAATTCTTCATGGGTACCTTGCTCTGCAATTCTACCTTCATCAAGAACAATTAAACGGTCCATTTGAGCAATGGTAGACAAACGGTGAGCAATTGCAATAACTGTTTTATCTACCATCAGGTCATTTAAACTAGACTGAATAGCTGCCTCAACTTCCGAGTCTAATGCACTTGTTGCTTCATCTAATATTAAAATTGGTGCATCTTTTAAGAAGACACGTGCAATAGCGATACGTTGTCTTTGACCGCCTGAAAGTTTAACACCGCGTTCACCAACCTGTGCTTCATAGCCAGAACGGCCTTTTAAGTCGACAAGTTGAGGAATAAATTCAGCTGCTTTTGCCTTATGCACTGCACTTTGCATGTCCAGATCGGTTGCATCCGGACGGCCATATTTAATATTTTCAGCAACTGAACGATGGAGTAGAGAAGTATCTTGAGTAACTAAAGCAATATTCGCTCTCAAACTATCTTGTGTAACATCTTCAATATTCTGCCCATCAATTAAAATTGCACCTTCTTTAAGATGGTAGAAATGTAAAAGTAATTGGATGAGAGTGGATTTTCCTGCACCTGAACGGCCAACGATACCAATCTTTTCGCCCGCTTTAATGTGTAAATTAAAGTGATCGATGACATTTTTATTGTTATAGGCAAAGGTCACATCTTTAAATACGATTTCACCTTGCTTTACTGTAAGTGGTTTTGCATCTGGTTTGTCTTGAATATTGATTTTCTTACCAAGAGTTTGCATACCATCTTGAATGGTACCCACATTTTCAAATAAGGCTGACATATGCCACATCATAAACTCAGCCATGCTATTAAGCTTTAAAATCATGGCGGTCGTTGCTGCAATTACACCTAGTGCTGCTAGGCCTTGTGTCCATAGCCAGACTGCTGTTCCAATCACGCCTACAAATAAAACAGCAGAAAGTAAATTAATGCTGACTTCAAAAAGAGTACCTAATCGCATTTGTGCATAGACAGTTGTCATAAACTCTTTCATTGAAGCTTTTGCATACTGGCTCTCACGACCAGCATGGGCAAATAATTTAACCGTTTGAATATTTGTGTAGGCATCTGTTACACGCCCAGTCATTACTGCACGAGCATCAGCTTGTTGCTGCGATACTTTGCTTAAACGGGGAATAAAGAACCAAGCGCTTAATAAGAATAAACCCAACCAAACCATAAGTGGAATGAGTAAAGTTGGTGAAATTGCACCAAGAACGATACTAACGGTAATAAAATAAATGCTGACATAAGCCAACATATCGCCCAAAATAATCCAAAATTCACGGATAGCTAGTGCTGTTTGCATGACTTTTGCTGAAAGGCGACCCGCAAAATCATTATGGAAAAAATCTAGACTTTGCTTTAACAAAAGATTATGAAAACGCCACCGTAAGCGCATTGGAAAAGTACTATATAAAATTTGGTGTTTTATAATAGATTGAATATTAACAAATAAAATATTAGCAAATAAAACGCTAATAAGAATGAGTATATTGGAAGCGTGTTGGCTTAAAAAGCTTTCTGGTTGACTGTTACTCAGCCAGTCGACAAGTTGCCCAATTTTTGAAAAGAGTAGAGCTTCAAAGCTGGCTGCACCCGCTGTACATATAATGAGTAATAATAAGTACGGACGAACACCTTCAGTAGCTTGCCAAACAAATGGGAAAAAGCGAGTTGGTAAGGGCTCATCCAGACCTTTGGTTGGATAAGGATCTACAAGTTTTTCAAACCACTTCAGCATGAATGACTACCTTTATACATCAGCTACTTTATTAAAATTTCGCAATTTAATTTGCAATAAAGTCAGTTAGATCAAACTCGATATAGATGTTGATCTGTTGGGTGTGTGGATACACGTCAAAGTCTATGTTGTATATCTTTAGCTAAAACTGACAAGATTTAGTCAAGATATAAATTTGGAAACGGGAAAAGCCTAAAAGGCATGGTAAAGACAAAAAATGTTTTATTCATTATATCGATAATAATAGATGAAGTGGTGAATGAATTTGATGTGAATGTAATTTTTATAAGTTTTTTTAATAAATGATAAAATACTGATATTTAGCCTAAGCAGCATGAGCCTTTATCTAAATATTGATAAAGGCTCATAATAATTACCACATTAAGTCATCTGGAATAACATATGCTGCATACGGATCTTCTTCGTCAGTAGTTTGTTCATTTTTCTCTGCATTATTAATTAAAATAAAGCCTTGCATTTTTTGATCAATTTTTTCGGCCAAAGCTTTTGGAAGATAAGCGTATTGATCTTGATCCTTAGCAATTACTAAACTACCTGTAACAAGGGCATTGTAGACTTGTTGAGATAGATATACCTTTTTAATCTTATTCTCGTCAATAAATTGATAAGCCACATCTCCGGCAAAATCTACAATTTTGTGTTGTTTAATCATTTGAATAATAGAAGCTTTTAATGCTTTTTCTTCAAGTTGTTGCTGTTTTTCTAGATTTAAAGCTTGGTCTTTAGCTAGTTTTTCTTGTTGAGCTTTTTCAATATTTGCTTTGATTTCTGCTTCATTGCTTTGACCAGTACGCTGCTCATGCTGAGCTTGTTTGGTGAGTTTTTTTGCTTTTTTATTGTCAACTAAACCTGCTTTGAGTAACTGAGCTTGTAAGGCATTTTTAACCATGACTTAATCCGAATCTGAAGAGGAAGAACGATGAAAATAAACAGCCCAATATGAAATACTGAGTGTTAAGCTTAAAATTGCTGGTAGCAAAAATGATTGCAATTTTAAGTAGGGGTGAACTGAAGCAGCAATTATACCACCAATAAGAAAACCTGAAAAAATAAGTAGATGTAAAATAATACGACGGTTTTCTACTTTTAAACCTCGTGCTATGTAACCAAGTGCAAGGCCAAGATCTGTTAAGACGCCCGATAAGTGAGTTGTCCTAATAATGGTCCCTTTATAATGGCTGACCATGGCATTTTGTAAACCCATGGCGACACAAGCCCATAATAATCCATATTTGGGAAAATAAGGCAGTAATAACCAGCAAAGAAAAATAAAGAGGGCAACTAAGCTTAAAGGGAGGCCATATCGACGGCCTAATTTGAAATGGCTATTACCTAAAATAAAACCACTATAAAATGATCCACATACATAACATAGTATAACAAGTACCAAATATATGACGTGATCAAACTGCCAGTTTACCAAACTCATCGCTAACATACTGACATTACCTGTCATATGCGACACCGATTGATGTAAAAGGGTGATTAACCCTAATACATTAATCATTCCGGCATTCATTGCCAGTAAAAAGGCGCCAATTTGGAACCAGTTTGGTAAACGTTGAAATGGCATGTTCTCTAAGAGTTTTGTCTTGAGCGAATATCAACAGCGGCAGTAAATAAAACATCAGTTGATGAGTTAAGAGCTGTTTCGGTTGAATCTTGTAATACACTAATAATCATACCAACTGCAACAACTTGCATCGCAATTTCTGATGAAATACCAAATAAACTACAAGCGACTGGAATTAAAAGTAAAGAACCACCGGCAACACCAGACGCACCACATGCTGAAACTGTAGCGACTACTGACAAAATAATCATAGTTGCCAAATCAACATGAATCCCCAATGTATGCACAGTTGCTAAAGTAAGCACAGTGATTGTAACAGCTGCTCCAGCCATATTAACTGTAGCACCTAAAGGAATAGAAACACTTGCAGTAGATGGATTAACACCTAAACGTTCAGCTAAATCAAGGTTAACTGGGATGTTAGCTGCTGAGCTGCGTGTGAAGAATGCAGTAATACCACTTTCTTTTAAGCATTTAAAAACAAGTGGGTATGGATTGCCACGAATTGTTAAACCTACCAAAATTGGGTTAACTACAAGAGCAACAAAAAGCATTGTTCCTAATAGAACAGCTAATAATTGCGCATAACTTTCAAGCGTTGCTAAACCAGCATCGGCAAAGGTTACTGCAACTAAACCGAAAATGCCTACAGGTGCAAATGCGATGACTTTGTGAATAATCGCACTCACAGCATGTGAAACATCATGCATCACTTGTTTAGTCGTATCTGAACTATGACGCATTGCCAAACCTAGACCAATTGCCCATGCCAGAATGCCAATAAAGTTCGCTTCACTAATTGCTTGAACAGGGTTTGCAATAAAACTTAAAAGCAAATTTTTTAATATATCAGCGAGGCTACCAGGCGCTTGTAGGTTGTTATGTGAAACAGTATTAAGATAAAGAGTACTTGGAAAAGACAAGCTCGCAACAACGGCACTAAACGCAGCTAATAGCATACCCACTACATATAATAGTAAGACTGGTCGTAAATTTGCACTATGGCCAACCTGAAAGTTAGCAATAGATGAGAGAACCAGTACGAAAACTAAAATAGGAGCAACCGATTTCAATGCTTTAATGAACAGCTCACCAAACAAGCTTAAGTAAGGTGTAACGGTTGGAAATAATAGTGCAACACCTATTCCTAAAATAATGGCGATAATAATTTTGGTGACTAAGCTTAATCGAGAAAAGAATTCAAGCATATAAAGGCCTTATTAACCTATTCATGGCTAAAGGTTGAACAAGCGGAGTATTTTATACTTAAGTGATGTGAATCTTAAGCTTTTTTATATCAAGTAATTAGATTAATAAAAAAAGGTAATATTAAGTATTTGTTTTTAAAATAGTAAAATTAAATTATTAAATTAATTAAAAAGATATTCTGCTTATATAACAGTCAATAAAAAATTAACTGTGGGGTCTAAAAACCTATTGAAAAATAGTGGAGGGAGAGACTGAAAGAAATAAGAGAGTGTATTGTTGTTTTCAATAGCTTTAGATACTTGAAAAACTACGCGAATTTTCAATCCTCTTTGCTCGGTTTATTACCAGCTACCAAGTTGAAAAATCGCATATTTCAGGAATACATTAATATTATTATAATTTTATAAATTCAGCGCAGTTATTCTATACAGTATAACTGATAAAGCGTATTCAAAATTGAGTGCATCTTGTCATCCTTTATAGAATAGAAAATTTGTTTGCCATCACGACGTGTTGAAACGACATCACTTTTACGTAACATCATTAATTGTTGTGAAAGAGTGGGTTGGGTGATTTGGGTTTTCTCTTCGATTTGAGAGACATTTAACTCCTCATGAGCTAAGTGACATAAAATTAATAAACGGTCAGGGTTAGCTAAAGACTTTAATGTGCCTACGACTGAATCAGCCGCATTTTTCATTTCTTCAATTTGGAGTCCATCTTTCATACTTTATACCTATATCAATATGGCCGGCATAGTATAGATTGATCTTAAGAAAATGAATGTAGCAAAACTAATCAATCCAATTGTTTTTGTTGAAAAGGTTTATAAGTGTAATTGATAAATATATAACATTATTAAGGTATAACAATAATTTGTAGTTGTTTTGTGTCAAAAGTGTTGCATTGTGTGAGAAGCGTAATTGTTAAGTATAAATGAAACAAAGTCAAAGGAAAAAAATCTTATTTTAAGTTCTATCTATAGTTAATTCTGATTTATCTATGAAAGGGTAATAAAAAAAGATTGAGTTTTTACTTTTTAAAGATATAATTGATTCTGTACAGACAGGTCTGTATATTCTAGTTTGGGATGATAGTCCAAAAAAAACGTCTAACTCTAGGCTAGAATGACTTTCAGACGCAGCGTGATGAATAAGAAGAAGATTCAACAATATAAGAAGAATAATATCACGCTTTATTTTTTACTGTGCAACTTTTTCAAACTCAATAAGCTTCTCTACACGTTTCCAGTAGTCATTAATTTTTACTGAGCCGTGCTCAACCTGAGCTTGAATGGTCATACCTTCTAAAATATTGACTAACAGTAATGCTAAAGGACGAGATTCCTCAATTTCATGTTGAACAAGAAGATCCTGCATTAACTGAGTCAACCATATTTTGTATAAAGTCGCAGGTTGGTGAGTTGAAGGGTATTGCTTTAATACTTCTTCTAAGGCTTTTTGAAACATACAGCCATTAAAATCTTCGCTATTAAACCAATCTGCATACCATAAAAAGATTGCCTTAATACGGGCTAATGGATCATTTTCGTCTTGTTTAGATATAGCAGCAGTAAGAGAATTTTGTAAAAGTGAGTTTCTTAGTAATAAACACTCTTCAATTAGTTTCTCTTTGGAAGGGAAGTATTTGTAAAATGTCATTTTTGCTACACCAGACTCACTGATGATACGATCAACCCCTATAGAGTTATAACTATATGAGTTAAAAAGTCTTAATGCAGTGGTAATAATGTCATCTTTTTTTGACATATTTTAGTAGCCTCACACAAAAAATTTGCTCTTAGCCTAAATGGTCGAGTGTATAAATAAAAAGCAAGAACGCACAATTTTACATTGTATTGATTGTTATTGATAGAAAAAAATAGGTTTTTTAAAAACAATAGAAGGGCAAAGCATAATGCTCTAGGTATATATTTTATATTTGCTGAAAAAATTTCTATGTCTTAATTAGACGTATTTGCTAGATAATTTTTTAATTTAGAAAATAATTTTAAACCATAGAAATGTAACCGCAAAATAGATTTATAGATTGGTATATTTAAACATGTATTTATAAAAGAAAAAAGGAGAAATTTTAGAATTTTCTCCTTTTAACCTATTTAGTCGATATTATTCTGCCGGTGGCAATAACATAAGAATTGAATCATTCAATAATTGAACAATGTTTTCTAAAATCTCTACATTGCTTAGCTGGTTATTAAATGGAATACTTTCTCCATCTGCTATTGTTTTGAGTTGAGTGGCAAAAGATTCCACTATTGTTAAATCTTCTCCATTGCCCCAAAACTTTAAAACTCCATTTTGTTCTGTATAAAGTAGGCGAGAGGCTGGTTCTAGCAATAATTCATAACCTTCTGTCAAAATAGCATTGAGGTCTTCAACTTCTATCTCGTCTGGTTCAGGAATATTATCTGGATATTTAGGTTCAGTCATATATGCCATGATGGCAGCATCAAGTACTGATGAATTTTGCAATTGAGCTAAAACCAATCCTCTTAAATATGCTAATTCTTCTGTATTAATTTCACCAACTTGAGAAATACTCTTTCGGGCAATATCTATGACTGGGTTCTGTAGTAATTCATCGGTAGCAAATTGGTCACTAATTCTGTCAATCATGCCAGAAATATTAGGCATACGGAAACCAAACGAGAAAGTTAAGCAATCATCTTCAGCAACTCCATAATGTGCTAAGCCAGGTGGAACATATAATAAGTCACCAGGAGCTAAAACTTCGTCAAAATGAACATCTATGTCTGGCAATAATTTTAATGGTTGATTTGGAACAAATTCAGTGGTTGCATCACACATTTGGCCTAATTGCCAACGACGGTGACCATGTCCTTGAACAAGAAATACATCATAAAAGTCAAAATGTTTTCCAACTGAGCCTCCTTTAGGTGCATAAGAAACCATAATGTCATCACGACGCCATTGAGGAATAAAAGGAAATTTCTTCCATAATTCCGCTAAATCGAATGAGTAATGATCAACTGCTTGTACCAACAGTGTCCATAGCTTTGGTAATTTTTGAAAGTCACCTTTAGTTAGAGGAGAAGACTTTACGTGCCACTCATTTGGATTTTTGTCTTTTTGACGAATAAGACGTGCGCTAACATGATCTTCTAAAGCGAATTCTTTCACATCATTTGGCTCTAACACGCCAATGATTTCAGGCATGGCATTACGCACAAGTAATGGTTTTTTCTGCCAGTATTCTGATAAAAACTGTTCAGCAGTAATGCCGCCTAAAACGGTTAAAGGTTCTGTCATGGAGATAACCTATAAATAAACTAATAAATATTAAGGAATTTGAAGTTCAAGCTGTCTTAAAATCTGACAGAGCTGAATCATGGGTAAGCCCATTAGGGTGGTTTGATCTTGGCCTATCATTTTCTCAAATAAACTAATGCCAAGACTTTCACACTTAAAACTTCCCGCACAATGAAGGGGTTGATCTAAATCGATATATCTTTCAATTTCTGAGTCGCTTAAATTGCGAAATTTAACTTGATAATGTTCAACTAGAGTGTGTTCAAAGCTTTTTTCAAGACATTGAACACTTAAGGCTGTACTAAAAAAGACTGTTCTGGCTGAGTTTGCTTTTAACTGAGCTTTAGCATTTTCAATAGTCAATGGTTTGCCAATAAAATCATGAGGTGCATGTTCTCGCCATGCAACCTGATCTGATCCAATTACAAATGCTTCCGGATTTTTCTGAGCAATAACCTGAGCTTTAGTAAAAGCCAGTCTTTTAGCTAAATCATCAGCATGAGTCTCGCCACGAGAACTTTCATCAATATCTGGACTGATACAGATATATTCGATGCCCAAACGATTCATCAAATCCTTACGCGTTTGACTACTCGATGCCAAAATAATTTGGGGGTGTTTCATTACACTGCGTATTCCATTAATACATCTAATGGGACATAACTTAATACTGCTTGATGGCAGGCATGAAGTTTGACAGGTGGAGCTTGACCAGCTTGATATGCTTCTACCCAACGAGTTACACAAATGCACCAGAAGTCACCTGGCTGTAGGCCAGGGAAGCCAGCTTCAGGTAAAGGAGTAATGAGATCGTTGCCAACTTTTTGCGAAAAATTTAAAAAGTCAGACGTCATTTGAGCGCATACAGTGTGTTGCCCAAGATCTGTTACTGCTGTATGGCAAAAACCATTTCGAAAATATCCGGTAATAGGATCAAAACAACAGCTCGCTAAAGGCTCACCTAAAACATTTAAACGATTGATTTGTGGATCGGGATGAATAGACATAATCGATGAAATATTAAATTACTACCTCTATCATAATCAAAACTTTGGCTTTCTACAGCTTTTATGCAAAAAAACTAACCTTTTTTGATGTAATCATTTAAAATTGGCGCGTTTTTAAAATCATAAAGAGAGCTTTACATGAATTTTCAGCGCATGACTGACCTTAACTTAGCAGGTAAACGTGTACTTATTCGTGAAGATTTAAACGTTCCTGTTAAAAATGGTGTGATTACCAGCGATGCTCGTTTACGTGCGGCACTTCCAACAATAAAAGCTGCTTTAGAAAAAGGCGCTGCTGTAATGGTATTTTCGCATTTAGGTCGTCCTGTTGAAGGTGAACCAAAGCCTGAACAATCACTTGCACCAGTTGCAGCATATTTAACTGAAGCATTAGGCCAAGAAGTTAAATTATTTACTGATTATCTTGATGGTGTAGAAGTTCAGGCTGGACAAGTTGTTTTGCTTGAAAATGTTCGTTTTAACGCTGGTGAAAAGAAAAATAATCCTGAGCTTGCACAAAAGTATGCTGCTTTATGTGATGTATTTGTGATGGATGCATTTGGTACTGCTCACCGTGCAGAAGCTTCTACTGAGGGCGTAGCACGTTTTGCTCCAGTTGCAGCTGCTGGTCCTTTATTGGCTGCTGAATTAGATGCACTTGGCCGTGCAATGCAAACACCTGAAAAACCAATGGTTGCTATTGTTGCTGGCTCTAAAGTTTCAACAAAACTTGATGTTTTAAACTCATTGTCTACTATTTGTGATCAACTTATTGTTGGTGGTGGTATCGCAAATACTTTCTTAGCGGCCGCTGGTTACAACGTTGGAAAATCTCTATACGAAGCTGACTTGGTAGAAACAGCAAAACAAATTGCTGCTAAAGTAAGCGTTCCACTTCCTACAGATGTTGTTGTAGCGGATGCATCTCAAATTAACTTTGAAGATTTCTTGGGTTCTTTGGCGGCTGCACAAGCAGTTGTTAAAAAAGTTGAAGATGTAACTGCAAACGATATGATTTTAGATGTTGGTCCTGAAACAGCTAAAGCATTTGCAAATATTTTAACAACATCAAAAACGATTCTTTGGAATGGTCCCGTTGGTGTGTTTGAAGTTGATCAATTTGGTGAAGGTACTAAGGCACTTTCTCTTGCAGTTGCTCAATCTGATGCATTCTCGATCGCTGGTGGCGGTGATACTTTAGCTGCGATTGATAAATATAATGTTGCTGACCAAATTGGTTATATTTCAACTGGTGGTGGTGCGTTCCTTGAATTTGTTGAAGGTAAAACTTTGCCAGCAGTGGCTGTTTTATTAGAACGTGCATAATACATATATGTAAAAATAAGAAGGGGTTGGGTTCAACCCCTTTTTCATTGATAAGTCATTAAATTGTCATATTACTGAAATAAAATAATGAGCACTAAATCACCAATTGTGGAAAATAGTGATGAATTTAAAACTTACCTTAGCTGCTTTATTAATTGTTCCAGTGATGTTGACTGCTTGTGCGAAAAAAGAAGAGTCTTCTAAAGCAGGACAAGATGCAGCATCTACAGCAGTTTCTGATAAAGTAACTCCTGAACAGCAAGCTACAATTGATTCGCTTGATAAGCCAGTTTTAGATGAAAAGAATACAGATGTGGTTGAAGGTAGTGCGTCTAGCGAGTCGGCTGCTTCAGAAACTCATTAATTTGTTGTTTTTTGTTAAAAAGTCCCTGCAAATGCAGGGATTTTTTTTGAAATACTGTGATTTGTTGCTGAATTGAAATAAATGACAAGGTAGAATAAGCCGCACTACCTGGGAGGATATTATGGCACTCATTTCAATGCGCCAGCTCTTGGATCACGCTGCGGAACATAACTACGGCGTACCAGCATTTAACGTAAATAACTTAGAACAAATGCGTGCAATTATGCTTGCCGCAGATGCAACCAATTCACCTGTAATTGTTCAGGCATCAGCTGGAGCTCGCAAATATGCAGGCGCTCCATTCTTACGCCATCTTATTTTGGCTGCAATCGAAGAGTGGCCGCACATTCCAGTGGTAATGCACCAAGACCATGGTACTAGCCCTGATGTATGCCAACGCTCTATTCAACTTGGTTTTAGCTCAGTAATGATGGATGGTTCATTAGGTGCTGATGGTAAAACCCCTACAACTTACGATTACAACGTAGATGTAACTCGTCAAGTCGTAGCAATGGCTCATGCTTGTGGCGTGTCTGTTGAAGGCGAAATCGGTTGCTTAGGTAGCCTTGAGACAGGTATGGCTGGAGAAGAGGATGGTGTTGGTGCAGAAGGTGTACTCGATCATTCTCAACTTTTAACTTCTGTTGATGAAGCGAAGCAATTCGTTGCTGACACGAATGTTGATGCCTTAGCAATTGCTGTAGGTACTTCACATGGTGCTTATAAATTTACACGTCCACCTACAGGTGACATTTTAGCAATTGATCGCATTAAAGAAATTCATGCGGCGTTGCCAAATACTCATCTTGTAATGCACGGTTCAAGCTCTGTACCACAAGAATGGTTAAAAGTAATTAATGAGTTTGGCGGCAATATCGGTGAGACTTATGGTGTGCCAGTTGAGCAGCTTGTAGAAGCAATTAAACACGGTGTACGTAAAATCAATATTGATACTGACTTACGCTTAGCTTCAACAGGTGCAATTCGTCGTTTCATGGCGGAGAATCCAGCTGAATTTGATCCACGTAAGTACTTTGCTAAAACTGTCGATTCAATGAAACAAATTTGTATCGATCGTTATGAAGCCTTTGGTACAGCAGGTAATGCTGACAAGATCCGTCCAATTTCATTAGAGAAAATGGTGGATCGTTATAAATAATTCCCGATAGGGTTTGATTTATGGAAACCGGTTATTTATATAACCGGTTTTTTATTATCTAAATCTTATCCATAAAAAAACCTGTGATAAACACAGGTTTTTAATTAAATAAAAATTAACTTACTTTTGCAGATTCTTTTTGTCGAGACTTGGATCTTTAATCTCTACATAAGCATTTGCACGTACTTCACGTAACCAGCTATCAATTTCAGTATTGAATTGACGTTCACCTAAAATTTGACGTGCCATACGTTCTTGATATTCGTGAGTCATATCTTTTTCGCGTTTGTCTGTCACTTGTAGAATATGCCAGCCAAATTGAGTTTGGAAAGGTTCACTAATTTGACCTACAGGAATTTCCTGCATTTTTTTATCAAACTCAGGTACCATCATTCCTGGATTAACCCAGCCTAAACTACCACCGTCACGCGCGGAACCTGTATCGTTTGAATAAGTTGCCGCAAGAGTGGCGAAATCTTCACCTGCCTTCAATCGCTTATAAATGCTATCAATGATTTGTTTCGCATTTTCAGGACTTACTACTTCGGAAGGCTGAATAAGAATATGGCGTGTTTGATACTGTGGTACCAAGGCTTTTTGTTCATTTTGCTTGCGTTCTAAGAGTTTTAGAACATGTACACCATCTCGTACAGAAATTAGATCAGTGGTTTGACCATCTTGTAGGGGAGTAATACGGGCAGCGAGTTCAGCCGGAATATCAGAAAGGGGACGGAATCCCATGTCTGCACCTTCAACTTTTACTGTCGCAGTTGAAAGTTTTTTGAGAGCATTTAAATCATTGCTTTGAGCCAGCTTTGAACGAACTTCTTTAGCTACACTTTGAACTTCTTGAGGATTGTCTCCAGAAATTCGCATATGGATCACATGTGCCTGATTGCCGAGAGCAGCTTGCCCCTGTGGTGATTTTAAGAAATTGTCAACATCTTGATCACTAATCTTAATACGTGACATCACTTGCTGTTGGCGTAGACGATTAATTGCTAAATCTTCGGCAATACGGCCTCGTAAATTTTCATAAGTTCCTGGAGCAATCGCATCTAATTTTTGTTGAAATGCTTCTAAACTTTTACTGCCAGATTGACTCGCTACTTTAAGTACTGCCTCGTTTAGGCTTTTCTCATCAGGTTTAATACCATAACGTTTTACTTGTTCAAGTTGAGCTTGACGTAAGATGAGTTGGTCTAAAACTTGAAATTGTAAGTATTGTTGAGGTGGTACTTCTTTTTTTTGTGCCTGTAACTCGTGAGTAGCTTCTGCCATTCCTTGTTCAAGGTCACTTTTTAAAATTACGCTATTGTCCACAATTGCCACAACTTCATCAGTGGGTTGGGCAAAACTATGCATTGATGAAGATATTAATACAGCAAGGGTTGTTGCTTTAAAAAACTGTTTAAGATGCTTTGCCTTCATTAACGTTGTGTCCAAGATTGATTAATTTTGTTAAAACCTAAAACGCGATTTTCAAGTATAGATGCAAGTTTGTTGTTTAAACCACCTAAACCTTTAAGTGTGACTTCAGCCATAATCGCGCGTTTCTCGTTAACATTAGGAGATTTTGGATCATCTAGGTCGTTATAGTAAGAACGACCGTAGACTGAGATACCCCAGCAACATGATTCATAGTTAACACCTAATAACAGCTCACGAGCCACATCATTGTCCATGTCATATTGAACAAGACCCATAATACGCCAGTTGTCTGTAATTGGTTGTATAAACGATGCAACAACTTGGTCATAGTTATCTTGGCGACCAGGGATATCTTTACGGTAGAAGTAGCCTAAGTTATATAGGTTGCCTTTGTCACCCGTGTAGTAAACTTGGAAATCACGCTGTGCGTTATCGCCGTTTGACATCCAAGCTGAATTTGCTGCAATCGTAAAGTTCTGGTTAAGTTGGCTTGTTAAGCTTACAACTGGTCCTGTATTGCGTTCGGTATCAAATGTATCAGGTTGATTTTGTAGAGTTACGCGTCGATCTTCAAAATAATAGCTTTGACCTACACTTGCACGTAAACGTTCTAAACCTACTGTATCAAAAAGGCTATAACTTACGCCAAGTGATAAGAAATTGTTGTCTTCAAGGCGGTCATGCCCATAGAAGCGGTAAGGGTTAAAGAGTTGATCGTAGTTAACTGAAGCAGAGGTTGAATCGAAGTTTGGATAACCATTCTGATCTTTATAAGGGGCATAGGCATAAAATGCACGTGGAGTAATTGTTTGAAGATATTTACCATCACGTTCAAAAGTAAGACCAGTATCTAAAGTAAACTGAGGTACGACGACTGATTTAGACTCTGAACTGGCATCTAAACCTTGTGAGGCAATGCTATCTTTGTCATAAAAAGTCTGGATAGAACGTACAGAAACTTCAGGAATAACAAAAGCTGCTGGTGTACGATAGTTATAACGTGTTGCAAACTGGTTATAAATACGTGTACCGCTACTTTCCTGAGCCGAACCATCATTAATTGATTTTTTAAAGTATGCAGTATCGTTATTAAATTCGTACTGTAGACCTTGTGGATTACCAGTGACGTAGTTTAATAAGAACTGTGGTAAACGGGCATAAGGTTTATTCGCATCCAAAACTGAAGGATCTAGCGTCTGGAAGTCTTCAACTTTAAGCTGAGCTTTTAAACCCGGAATACCATGTTGATAGTTGAGTTCCCAAGCTCTTCGTAGATTTACATCGGTTTTAGAGTTTGGACTGCTGTCTAAGTCTGCAAAATAATCTTTATCAGATGCATAGTGATATTCAAGGTTAGTAGACCATTGATCATTAATATTCCAGTTGTGGAGGAAATTAAAATCTTTACGATCTTTATCGTTATATTCTTTATCAGATGGAAGAATACCGCCTGATATTACCCCTGCACCGAAGCCATCCGTTAAATAGCGAAATTCACCTTTGAGCATAGCTCCACGTTCTGATAGATATCGTGGAGTAATCGTTGCATCATAATTAGGCGCAAGATTTAAATAAATTGGAACAGAAAGTTCACCGCCACCACCACTATTTGAGAAACCTGAAAAACCAAACTGTGGGTTAAGAATACCTGTAGTTCGACGGTCATCAATTGGGAAGTTAAAGTAAGGGACTGCTATAACTGGCACATCTTTAACATAGATTTTTGCATTGCGAGTGACGCCTCGACCAGTTTCCTGATTTAGCTCAATTTTATTAGCCTGAATTTTCCAAGCAGGTTTTTGGCCTGGTGGACAAGTGGTATAGCTTGCATCATTAAGAACCATTACATTTGGAGAGGTTCTTTCGATTTTTCCAGCGTGACCATGTGCATGCTGCTGTTCAGAAATATAAAAACTATTATTTAAATCACCAGTTTGAGTCTTTAAATTGTAATTAATTTCATCACTTTGAGAGAGTAAGCCGCCTTGGGCTAACTGCACTCGACCTTGTGCATGAGCAAATGTTTGAGTTTTATCGATGGTAACTTTATCGGCACGTACAGTACGACCTTCTTGATCTATTACTACGTTTCCTTCTAGCTCAGAATCGCCAGCAGGGTTGTAATGACCATAATCCGCCGTTACAACCGATGTAGCTTTATCTGCATCTAATGCTTTAGTTTCAGGATTAATCGGTGTAATCCAAGTTCCTTGGCAAAATGCGGAACTCAAATATTTATTATTGCGCAACTGCGCTTCAGGTGCAGATTTATCAACATAATATTGTTGAAAGAATTCCTGCCCAGGATAGGCTTCCTTAATACTCGCCTTAAGTTGATTATTGTCTATGTTAGAGACAACACCAGCTGACTCAGCATAACTTGATTGTATGGAGCCACATAAGAGCGTAAAAATAGCGGTCGCTAAAGGATTAAATTTAAACTGATGCTTCATTGTCTCATTAACCAAGTATGCTAATTCACAATTAATTATTGTCGCATCATAGAGAAAAAGTTTATAAGTGGCTACACTTAACCCTTCAAAAATCTCAGCTTGTTTTAGATTTTATTGCAAATGAATACACAACGTGAACAATTGATACATACATGGCTTACATCTGTTCTTGAAAATGATCAATTTCAGATCGCTTATTTAGCAGGGGATGCCAGCTTTCGCCGTTATGCTCGCATCCAGTTACAAAATAAAACTTATATGCTTATGGATGCGCCTCCTGAAAAAGAAGACTGTGTTCCGTTTGTAACCATTGACGAATTTTTTGCAGGTCATGGGGTCCGCGTGCCTCAAATTGTTGCAAAGGATTTAACACAAGGTTTTCTATTGCTAGAAGATTTTGGTGATGTGCTGTTGTCGACATTATTAAATGATGCAACAGTTGATCAATATTACGAACAAAGCTTTAAACAGCTCACTCATTTGCAATCAATTAATGGTATTGATCATTTCCCAGCTTATTCTTATGAAAAGCTTATGTCTGAAATGCAGCTGCTAACAGATTGGATGTTGCCATCACTTGGGATTCATCCAACGGCTGAGCAAAAGAAAACTATTGATGACGCATTTGATTTCTTAGCTCATGCTGCATTGGCTCAACCGCAAGTTATTGTGCATCGTGATTTTCATAGTCGTAATTTAATGAAAATTACTAATGAAGAAGAATTGGGGGTAATCGACTTTCAAGATGCGGTTATTGGTGCCGACACTTATGATTTAATCTCGATTACACGTGATGCGTATGTACAGTGGAATGCTGAGCGTGTTTATCAATGGTTTAAAGTTTTCTATGAGCTTTTACCAGCATCTGGTAAACAAAACCGAACTTTTGAGCAATTTAAACGTGATGCCGATTTAATGGCAATTCAACGTCATATCAAGATTTTGGGCATTTTTGTTCGTCTGTTTGAGCGAGATGGTAAGTCTGGATATTTAAAAGACTTGCCGCGAGTCATGTGGTATTTACTTGAAGAGAGTCGTGGTTATCATGAGCTTGATGACTTCATGACGTTTATTCGTAACTCAGTCATGCCTAAGTTTATAGAAAAATATGGCCCCTATGAGGTAGCAGCATAATGAAAGCAATGATTCTTGCTGCTGGCTTGGGCAATCGTATGCGTCCACTTACGCTATATACACCAAAGCCTCTGCTTGAGGTGGGGGGTAAGCCACTTATTGTGTGGCATATCGAAAAGCTTAAGAAAATTGGTGTGACTGAAATAGTCATCAATTCTGCCTGGTTGGCTGATAAGCTCATCAGTAGCTTAGGTGATGGTTCTCAATTTGGTGTGGACATCCGTTGGACACGAGAAGAAGAAGGGCTGGAAACAGCTGGTGGAATTATTAATGCTTTGCCACTGCTTGGAACAGATCCATTTATTCTAGTGAATGGTGATGTATGGACCACAATGGGTTTTGAAGCGCTACGCGATATTAAGCTAAATGATGATTTAGCTCATCTTGTCTTGGTTGATAATCCTAAACAACATCCTGAAGGCGACTTTACATTATTGGATGGACGTGCTTTTGCATTCGATCAAGATGTGAAGGGCGAGAATCTCACTTTTAGTGGGGTATCTGTTATCAATCCTAAGCTCTTTGATGGATTGGAGCCTGGTAAACGTCCGTTAGCACCATTGTTGAAGCAAGCGATGCAGAATCAAAGAATATCTGCTGAAAAGCTTAAGGGTGCATGGGTAGATGTGGGAACGCCTGAACGTTTAATGGAGCTAGATTTGCAAATTCGTGAAGGCTTCTACGATTAACTGCGTAATCCCTAATCGTTAAATAGTGTTCCACGATGCATAAATGGGTATACTTTGTTTTAAATTTTACTTAGATGTTATCTGTTTATGCATCCATTTTTTCAAGAGTTACAACAGGGTAGTCAAAAACTAGGTTTGTCGCTTAGCGATGAAGCTTTGACATTATTGTTAAAGTATCAAGATGCTTTGGTACTTTGGAACAAAGCTTATAATCTAACAGCGATTCGTGATCCGAAAGAGATGTTAGTGAAGCATTTGTTAGATAGCCTAAGTATTTTGAAAGATTTACCACCAGGTCGATTGCTTGATGTTGGTACTGGTGGTGGTATGCCAGGCATGATCATTGCTTTATGTCAACCAGAGCGCTCTTGTGTATTGCTTGACTCAAATGGTAAGAAAATTCGTTTTTTGAAACAGTTTATTGCTGACCTTAAGCTTAAAAACGTAGTAGCTGTGCAAACGCGTGTTGAAAATCAAGATACAATTGATGAGCTTGGTCAATTTGATGTGATCACAAGTCGAGCATTTGCATCTTTAACTGATTTTGTTGAGGCTGCACGTCCATATTTACATGAGCATAGTATAATTGCTGCGATGAAAGGATTGATTCCAGTTGAAGAAATGGAAGAGCTTAAGCAAGAATTTTCATGTAAAGTGATTGAACTGCATGTACCAAGACTTGATGAACAACGTCATTTACTTTTACTTCAACGAATTTAAATAAAAAGTATTAGGGTTACCATGGCTCAAATTATTGCGATTGCAAACCAAAAAGGTGGTGTTGGTAAAACAACGACTGCAGTAAATCTTGCAGCATCACTTGCTGTATTGAAAAAACGTGTATTACTTGTTGATATAGATTCACAAGGTAATGCTACGATGGGGTCTGGTATTCAAAAGAATGATCTACTTTACTCAATCACTGATGTGTTATTGGGTGAAGTGCCAATTGAAACTGCAATTCAAAAGGCAGAGGTTGGATATAAAGTTTTGGGTTCAAACCGTGAGCTTTCAGGTGTTGAACTGGCAATTGCCGAACAAGAAGGTCGTGAGTTTATTTTAAAGAATGCTCTGAACGAAATTAGAAATTCTTTTGACTACATTATTGTTGACTGTGCCCCTAGCTTAAGTTTAATTACGGTAAATGCCTTGGCTGCCGTAGATAGTGTAATCATTCCTATGCAATGTGAGTACTATGCATTGGAAGGTTTGGCTGATTTAACCCAAACAATCGATCGTATTCAAAAAGCATTAAATCCTGATTTAGAAATTATCGGTGTTTTACGTACGATGTACGACGCACGTAATGCCTTAACTCGTGATGTATCAGCTGAGTTGGAACAGTATTTTGGTAAGAAGCTCTATGACACTGTGATTCCACGTAATGTTCGTTTGGCTGAAGCGCCAGCGCATGGTTTGCCAGTGATTTATTTTGAAAAGAGTTCAAAGGGTGCAGTTGCATACTTAAATCTTGCAGCTGAGATGTTAAAGAAAAGTAAAGTAAAGAAAGGAAGTAAAGTATGAGCATCAAAAAACGCGGATTGGCGAAAGGGCGTGGTTTAGATGCATTACTTGGTTCAATTCAAAAAGAAAAATTACAATTAGAAGCTCAAGCACTTGATCATGGTCAGTTAAAACAAATTGATGTGAATTTGTTGAAGCGAGGTGAATATCAGCCACGTCGTTTTATCCATGAACATGAATTACAAGAATTGGCATCCTCTATTGAAAAACATGGGGTAATGCAACCAATTGTTATCCGTCCTGTAGATGATGAAGCTCATCCTTACGAAATTATTGCAGGTGAGCGTCGTTGGCGTGCAGCACAAATTGCCGGTTTAACTGAAATTCCAGCAATTGTTCGTGATTTAAATGATCAGGTCGCAATAGCTTTAGCACTTATTGAGAATATTCAGCGTCAAGATTTAAATCCAATTGATCAAGCCTTGGCATTACAACGTTTTCATGATGAATTTGGTTTAAGTCATCAGGAAATTGCTGATACTGTAGGTAAGGCGAGAACAACGGTCAGTAACTTGTTGCGTCTATTAAGTTTGGCTGATGACATTAAAGAATTTATGCAACAAGGCCAGCTTGATATGGGCCATGCTCGTGCCATCTTGACTTTAAAAGGTAAAGAGCAACTTGAAGTAGCTAAAATTGTCATTGAAAAGGGATTATCCGTTCGTCAGACTGAGCAGTTGGTGCGTGATTGGAACGAACCTAAACAGGAAAAGGAAAAAACTCCTGTTGCACCAGACATTGAGCAATTAACTCAGAAATTATCGGAACGTTTTGGTGCCAATGTTAAAATTGATCATAACCAGAAAGGTAAAGGGAAACTTGTTATTCATTATCATTCACTCGATGAGTTAGATGGTATTTTGAATATTTGTTTGCCAGATTAATTCTAAGTTAGGTCATATATTTCTAATTTATATTCTTGGGGAAGAAAATATGTGGGAACTTGTGAAAGCGGGCGGCTGGTTAATGCTGCCTTTAATTTTGTGTTCAATTTTAACGGTCGCTATTAGTATTGAACGTTTTATACGTTTGAGACGTTCACAAGTTTTGCCTAAAGCACTGATGAGTGATGGTAGTGCAGATATTTCTCATATCATTACAAATTTGGAGCAAGATACTGATGCCTCAAGTACAGCATTAGGAAATATTCTAAAAGCTGGTTTTGAGCATCAGGAGCATGGAGAGCAATTTGCTCGGGCTCAAATGGAAGCAATGGCTTCTCAAGAAATTTCTTATTTAGAAAAAAATATTAACTTCTTGGGAACTTTAAGTGCTATAGCACCTTTGCTTGGGTTACTTGGAACAGTTGTAGGGATTATTGAGTCTTTTCTCGTGATTGATTTTGGTTCGGCAGGTAGTCCAAGCTTAATGATTCCTGGTATTTCAAAGGCCTTGATCACGACAGCGGTTGGAATGCTCATTGCAATTCCTGCACTTATTTCTTATCGTTATTTTCAGAGAGTGGTACAAAATTACATTGCGGAGTTAGAGCAACAATCTACACTCTTTCATGCATCATTGTTTTATAAACGTTCTTCTGTTGTGCAAGAACATCGCCGTGTTGGTTGATGGGTAGGTAGCAATATGAAGTTTAAACGTTCTCAAGTTGAAGACATTCATATCAATCTAACGCCCATGATTGATTGTTTATTGTTCATTCTGGTGTTTTTATTGTTATCTACCACTTTTAATCAGCCAAGTCGCATCAATCTAACTTTACCAGATGCCCAAGGCGTCCCACCAAAACAGTACGATCATAAAATTGAAGTCGTGGTAGACTCTAGCGGTCATTACGCTGTCAATGGTCAAGCATTGTCTACCAAGGAAGTCGCTGATTTGAGCACTGCAATTAAGCAAATTGCTCAAGAGCGCCGTGATTTTATGTTTATCATCGCTGCAGATGCAAAAGCGTCTCATCAGGATGTTATTCGTGTTATGGATGTAGCAGGACAACTCGGTTTTGTTAACATCAATATTAGTACCAAAGTTCCTTCTAGAGGTTTTTCTGAGTGAATCAAGATTTTAAGGTTTATTTGCGTCTCATATCCTATTTAAAACCTTATTGGGGCGTGGCCTTATTAGTTCTTATCGGATTCGGTATGAACTCAGCAACAGAGGTTTCTGTTGCTAAGCTCATTAAATTTATTATTGATGCCATTCAAAATGCGAGTAGAGCGGATCTAGACTGGTTCCCTTTATTAATCATTTTATTAGTATTTTTCCGTGGCTTAGGCCTATTTATGGGCGGCTACTATACTGCTGTTATCTCCCGTAGTTTAGTTTTTAGTATTCGCCAAGAAGTTTATGCAAAGCTTTTAAGACTGCCGGCTCAATATTATCTCGATAACTCTTCGGGACATATTACAGCTAAAATTATGTATAACGTTGAGCAACTCACAGCTGCTTCATCTGAATCATTAAAAACCATTGTTCGTGATGGTATGATTACATTGGGGCTACTAGGTTATTTGTTTTATACAAATTGGCGTCTGACCCTTTGTATTATGGTGTTCTTACCTATTATTGGGGTTTTGGTGCGCAAAGCATCAAAAAGAATGCGTAAACTTTCACTGCAAGTTCAGGACACTATGGGCGATGTTAACCATGTCGTACAAGAAAGTATTAGTGGTAATGCAGTTGTTAAAAGTTTCGCTGGTGAAGACTCAGAACAAGAGCGTTTTTATAAGTCGTCTGAAGAGAATCTAAAACGCGGTTTAAAAATGGTGATTGTACAAAACCTAAATAGTCCTGTTGTTCAAGTTGTAATGGCTTGTGCAATGGCTCTTATTGTATGGTTAGCCTTAAGACCACAAATTTTAGGAAATACCAGTGCTGGTGAGTTTGTTGCGTATATTACAGCAGCAGGACTTCTTTCTAAACCTGTTAAAAACTTAACTGACATTAATGAAAAGTTGCAGCGTGGTTTAGCGGCAGCACATTCAGTTTTCGAATTATTAGATTTACCTGAAGAAGAAAATACCGGTCAACTTAAACCTCAATTGCAAGGTGCAATTCGTTTTGATCATGTTGTGCTTAACTATGCTGATGGTACTCAGGCGATTAAAGACTTTTCTTTAAATATTCGCCCAGGTGAGACAGTTGCATTGGTAGGGCGCTCGGGTGCTGGTAAAACTTCATTAGTGAATATGTTGGTACGTTTTCAAGAAGTCTCAAGTGGTCAAATTTATTTAGATGACTTACCAATACGTGATATAGAACTTTCAAGTTTGCGCACACAAATTGCAATGGTTAATCAGCAAGTTGTTTTGTTTAACCGGACCGTACGTGAAAACATCGCTTATGGTCAGTTATATAATGCAAGTGATGAAGAGGTTATCGCAGCCGCAAAAGCTGCTTACGCCCATGACTTTATTATGAACTTACCAAATGGTTACGATACTGTTTTAGGTGCACAAGGTCTAAACTTATCTGGTGGTCAACGTCAACGTATAGCAATTGCTCGTGCAATTTTGAAAAATGCACCAATTCTTATTTTAGATGAAGCGACAAGTGCGCTTGATAATGAATCTGAACATTTTATTCAGCAAGCATTTGATGAGGCGATGCAAGACCGTACAACGATTGTGATTGCACATCGTTTATCTACAATTGAAAACGCAGATCGTATTGTTGTATTAGATCGTGGACAAATTGTTGAGCAAGGCACCCATCAAGAATTACTTGCTAAGCATGGTGCTTATTATCAATTACATCAGCGTAATTTTGAGGACAACTAAGCATGTCTTTGGCCCAGCTGATACAAAATGCATGGAATAAGCAATCAAGTTGGTTGATTGTTTTGCGTCCGTTGTCATGTTTGTATCGTGCTGGGTTTTTATTGAATCGTTATTTTTATAATTCAGGTTTAAAAAAAACCTATAGTGCACCTCTACCAGTCATGGTAATTGGCAATATTACAGTAGGTGGTAGTGGCAAAACTCCATTATTAATAGAACTAGTCAATTACTTAAAACAGCATAATGTAAAAGTAGGCGTAATTAGTCGCGGTTATGGTGGAGCTGGTCCTTTTCCTATGTTGGTAACATCGGCCAGTCAGGCAGCTGAAGCAGGGGATGAGCCTGCTTTGATTGTACAGTCAACTGGTGTGCCTATGGCAGTAGGACCGAATAGACAGGCTGCAATCGAGTTATTATTAGCATCCACAAAACTAGATTTAATTATTAGTGATGATGGATTACAACACTGGGCTTTAGGTCGTCAAATAGAATGGATTGTGCTTGATCAAAATCGTGGACTTGGAAATAGAAAGTTATTACCAGAAGGCTATTTGCGTGAACCTGCTGAACGTTTAAAAACGGGTACAGTAATCGAACATACATTTGCCCCTTCAACAGCAATGCATATGCATCTAGAAGCGGGGCATCCTTACTTATTGAATCCTTCTTCAGCAATTGAATTATCATTCAATACACAAAATAATTACCATGCAGTAGTGGGTATTGGTTTTCCTCAGCGCTTTTACCAAACACTTAAAGGTTTAGGTGTAAATCAATTTCAAGAGCATGCTTTTCGTGATCATCATGATTACGTTATTGATGACCTTGTATTTAATGATGATCAGCCTATCATTACGACTGAAAAAGATGCGGTTAAGTTGTTACCTTTACTTGAAAAGTATCCAGAATTTAAACGGCCTATTTGGGTCGTACCTGTTAAAGCAGTTTTGTCTGCAGAGTGCTATCAGGTTTTAAATCAGCAATTGCAAAAGCTTGATATTCAAATATCTTAGGAAGAAAAAATGAAACACATCGTTATTCCAGCACGCTTCTCAAGTTCGCGTTTGCCAGGTAAGCCATTGTTACTTATTCATGATCGTCCTATGATTTTACGTGTCGTAGATCAGGCAAAGAAAGTTGAAGGCTTCGATGATTTATGTGTAGCAACTGACGACGAGCGTATTGCTGAAATATGCCGTGCAGAGGGTGTTGATGTGGTTTTAACAAGTGCTGACCATCCATCGGGGACAGATCGTTTAAGCGAAGTTGCTCGTATTAAAGGATGGAATGCTGATGACATTATTGTAAATGTACAAGGTGACGAGCCTTTACTACCAGCTCAACTTGTTCAACAGGTTGCCAAGCTTCTGGTTGACAAACCAAATTGCTCAATGTCTACATTATGTGAGCCTATTCATGCATTGGATGAATTTCAGCGTGATAGCATTGTGAAAGTGGTTATGTCTAATCAAAATGAAGCTTTATATTTTAGTCGTGCAACTATTCCTTATGATCGAGATGGTGCTAAACAAGCTGAAGCAACTTTACATACTCAAGCATTTCGTCATTTAGGTTTATATGCTTATCGTGTGAACTTGTTACAAGAATATGTTACATGGGACATGGGTAAACTTGAAAAGTTGGAAAGTCTTGAGCAATTACGTGTTTTAGAAAACGGGCACCGTATTGCTATTGCTGTAGCAGAAGCAAATTTACCGCCGGGTGTTGATACCCAAGCCGATCTTGACCGTCTAAATAATTTGCCTGTTGAGTCTTTTGAGTAAGTGTTAATTTAATGAATCAGAATGTGACTTCTAAGGTTTATCCGTGGCAACAGACAATGTGGGAAACGTTAACAACACGTTTTCCTAATATTGGGCATGGCTTATTATTTTATGGTAAACAAGGTTGTGGTAAGCATGCTTTTGCCAAGCATTTTTTAGCATGGGTCCTTTGTTTAAATAAACAGCCTCAGGGGGCTTGTGGTGAGTGTAGTAGCTGTCAATGGTTAAAATCAGACACGCACCCGAACTATGTTCATATCACGACTGATGAAGAAAATAAAAAACAGAATGCAAAAATTAAAATAGAAAAAATTCGAGATCTATTGCCATTTGTCCAGCAAACTGGTGAAGGATGGCGTGTTATTGTTATTGAACCAGCCGAAGCTTTAAATCTTGCATCATCAAATGCGCTGTTAAAAACTTTAGAAGAACCCGGTGAGCGTGTTGTTTTAATTTTGTTGGCTGATCACTATTTGAAATTACCAGCTACCATTCGAAGTCGCTTACAGCATTTTGCTTTAGACCGTATTTCATATGAGCAGGCAACATCTTATCTAAATGAGCATTTGGCTGAAATTGCGTCAGTGCCACCTGAATTATTGTTAGGTCTTTCTAATGATATGCCTTTGCAAGCAGTTGAAATTGCCACGAGTGATTGGTTTGCGAAAAGACAGTCCTTTTTAGAAGACTGGACTAAGGTAGTTAATCAAAAAAACATGCCTTTATTTTATTCGGCTAAATGGCAAAAAGAGCTTAACTTTAGTGATTTTATGATGCTTCTTGAATACTTGTTAGGAGATTTAATTTGTGTCAAGCTCAATCAACCACAGAAAAATATAGATTTACAGTACGATCAATTGGCGCAAAACTATAATTTAGAGAGCTTATTCAGTCTTTATGAGGAATTGCAGCAATCTAAAAGATTAGTTGAACAAAATGTACAAACACAACTCATCATAGATCAACTTTTTATAAAATTAATGAACGTTTAAGGGGAAATTATAATGCAACCACAAATGGGTGGAATTATTCAGGTCAATATTCCTGATAGAGCAACCTTACAAGCAAGCTATATGGGGTACGTACAAGGTGGGGGCTTATTTGTGCCATCGAAGCAAAAGGTGAAGATGGGGCAAGAAATTTTTATTTTAGCTACGTTACCAGAACAATCACAAAAAATCCCTTTAACTGGTAAAGTAGTGTGGATTTCACATAAGCAAAGTGGTTTTAAGCCTCAAGGCTTCGCAATCCAATTAAGTGGTGATAAAGGCATTTACTATAAAGCTGAGGCTGAACGGATTTTAGCTGGTAGTATGTCTTTAGATCGTCCAAGTTATACTATGTAAGCAGATAGGAAAGAACAGTGTTTGTTGATACCCATTGCCATTTAACAATGTTAGATTTAACACCTTATAATGGTGATTTAGATCTTGCCCTTGCTGCTGCGCGAGCAGAAGGTGTCTCTAAGTTTATGGCAATTTCAGTTGACCTTGATGATCATATTGCTTTAGCTGAAATCGCAAAGCGTCATGAAGACGTTGGGTATACCGTTGGTGTGCATCCTTGTGAGGATGTAGATATCATGGCCCGAGCAACGACTGAGTATCTGACTGAGTTAGCTCAATCAGAAAAAGTGTGGGCTTTAGGTGAGACAGGCCTAGATTATTACCATAGCACTGATTTTATTAATGAGCAAAAGGCTTGTTTTGCTCGACATATTCAAGCTTCTAAAAATGTAAGAAAGCCAGTAGTTGTTCATACGCGTTCAGCAAAACATGATACGGTAGATATTATTCGAGCTGAACAATCTACGCATGGTATTTTGCACTGTTTTACTGAAGACTGGGAAACAGCAAAAGCTGTATTAGATTGCGGGTACTATATTTCTTTTTCAGGTATTGTTTCATTTAAAAATGCTCAAGATTTACGAGATGTTGCCAAGCAAGTGCCTTTAGATCGACTTTTAATTGAAACAGATAGTCCTTATTTGGCTCCAGTGCCATATCGTGGTAAAACAAATGAACCAAAATACGTACCCTATGTAGCGAAAGCACTTAGTGAGGTATATGATAAATCGGTTGAGGAAATTGCAAGAATCACCTCGCAAAATTTCGAAAATTTACTCAAAGCGATTTAACTTATAGAAACTATACAAAGAGAGTAATTGCGTGAAGATGGACCGTCAAGCTCAGTTCCGAGCAAGAGAAGCGTTAATATTTCAAGTTGCGGAACAGTTGTTGTTAGAAAATGGCGAAGCCGGAATGACACTTGATGTGCTGGCTGCTGAGCTTGATTTGGCAAAAGGTACTTTGTACAAACATTTTCAAAGCAAAGATGAATTGTACATGTTGTTGATTATTCGTAATGAGCGCATGTTACTCGAAATGGTCCAAGACACTGAGAAAGCTTTTCCAGAGCATTTGGCTTTCTTTATGTTGCATCATTTGCACCACCCGGAACGAACAGTTTTGTTCCATCAAATTGAAGAAAAGCTTTCGATTACAGCACAAGGTGTGCATCATCTTTTTAATGAACTGTATCAAGTAAGAAAACAGCGCTTACGTATTATTATTCGTATGACTGATCATTATTTAGAATCAATCCAGAGTCATATGACTACGCGAGATTACTTGGCTTCAATTTGGTCCCTTACTCATGGAGCTGCGGCAATTCTGAATTCAAGTTTTTACCAACGTTATTTGGGTTCAAGAGACACTTTGAGAGTAGCTTATATTGATCAGGCGTTGGCCTTACCGAAACAAGCAGTTGAACAATACGCTTAATAGGTCAATATGAAATTGAAATCATTTCAATCACAAAAAGGCTTTACCCTCATAGAGGTGATGGTAGTCATTGTGATTATGACAATTATGACTTCACTTGTTGTATTGAATATCGGTGGTATAGACCAAAAAAAGGCAATGCAGGCAAGAGAGTTATTTTTACTCGATTTACAGAAAATTAATAAAGAATCACTAGACCAATCACGTGTATTAGCTTTAGAAACTCATGGTGAGACAGATGTCTCACCATTTTCTTATGAATTATACGAATATCACGATCAAAGCACTTTACAAGTACAAGACTTAAAAAATCGCTGGCAGAAATATACCGAATTTAAAACACGACAACTTCCTGCGCATGTGTCTTTTTCAGTACAGCCTTTAGATGGTGAGAATTATTCTAAAGCTAAAAATACCGATTTGGTTGGTGGACAAACACCTCAGCTTATCTGGTTTGGCAATGGAGAAGCCAAGACCGTCAAAATACAATTTTATCTAGAGCAAAAACCGATTGGTTCAGAAATACAAATAGATCATTTGGGTAAAATAAATGAAATCTAAAGGCTTTACCCTCTTAGAAGTTATGGTTGCTTTGGCAATCTTTGCAGTAGCAGCTGTTGCTTTAACTAAAGTGGCAATGCAGTACACTCAGTCTACTTCTAATGCCATTTTAAGAATTAAAGCTCAATTTGTAGCTATGAATGAAATTGCTATGATGGAGATTAATCAAGAGTGGCTGCAGGGCACTCAAACTAAGCAAGTAACTTCTCAAGGAGAGACTTGGCAGATTTATAAATCAGCTGAATCAACTGTTAGCCCTAATGTTCAAAAAATTGATGTACAAGTTAGCTTATATGATCCGGATAAGGGAAAAGTACAAAACGGTATTACTCATATGGTCTTTTTTAATTATCCAGTGAAAGCAAAATAATGATAAAAAATAAGAATTTTCGAATTCAAAGCATTGCTTCTCATCTTAGAGCTCAGTCGGGTGTTATTCCGACTGACTACTCTGGGCATAGCTCTTCGTCTTACGCTCAGACAAAGCTTCGCTTTAGAGAGCCTCACACTCGAAACATGGTTTCTCGTCTTGCGGCGCGATCAGGTGGTGTGTCGACTGGCTATTCAGAGCATAGCTCTTCATCTTGCGCTCGGACAAAGCTTCGCTTTGTTAATCCTCGCTCAGGATTTACGTTGGTTGAATTGTTAGTTGCGATTGCTATCTTTGCGGTCTTATCTTTATTGGGGTGGAAAATTTTCGATTACTTGCTTAAAGTTCGTGACCGTAATGCTGAACATGAAGTGCATTTGTTTGAGTTACAAGACGCTTATCAACAAATTCTTCGTGATAGTCTGCAAATTATTCCTTTATCTGCAAATCAAGGAGGCCAACTTCATCCAGCTTTAGAAATTGATAATCAAATTCTGCGTTTTAGCAAAGCAGGTGTAACGGATCCTTTAAAACAAGGTTTATCACCGTTTGAACGAATTGAATATCGTTATGATGCAGACCAAAAAAAATTATATCGTCTTAAATATACAAATTTGAATACTTCGAATAATGAGCAACCTTTATCGAGTACCTTGCTAAGTCAGGTTGACCAATATCAGATTATGATTTTGACTCCGCAAGAGGTAACAAAGTGGCCTGAGGTTAATATTGATCCAACAAAGCCTAATGAATTGAAAAAATTACCGAAAGGAATAAAAATTCAACTTACTGTAGCAGGAGTAAGTTATGAATGGATCTATAGCTTAAATCAAAGTAATTTATCGCTTTCCCCACAAGGTGGCTCATAATGTTTAAAAATTATAAGCACCAACAGGGTGTCGCTTTACTGACAATACTTATTATGGTTGCCTTGGCTACAATTTTAGCTGCTTCTATTGCCAAACATCAAAATAATACTATGGAAAATACAGCTTATTTAATGCGTCAAAATCAATCTTTGCTCTATGCAAAAAGTGCAGAAGCTTTTTTTTCGGAGTTATTAATTCAAGATGCAAATAATGCGGGTGGAGTAGATCATTTAAAAGAGACATGGGCACAACCTATGCCAACGTTCCCAGTAGAAGATGGTTCTGTCTCAGGGCGTTTGCTTGATGAGTCGGGGAAATTTAACTTAAATAATTTGACCAATGGGGAAGGTATGGTAAATGAAGATGCTAAAAGTTGGTTTGAACGTTTGCTTGTGCGAGTAGGTTTACCTGCTGAGCTAAGTCAGGCTGTGATTGATTGGCAAGACCCAAATGATGAGCCAGCTGGACCAATGGGAGCAGAAAGTAGTTATTATCAAGGCTTAGATCCTAGCTATATGGCTGCGAATACTAAATTTCACCGTATTGAAGAGTTAAAACTAGTTAGAGGCTTTGATGGTAAAAAATATGATTTGATCGCCCCATATATTTCTGCTTTGCCAGAAAATACGAAATTAAACATCAATACTGCTTCACCATTGGTTTTAGCAAGTATTGATGAAAAACTAGATGTGGGGGCGATCGAAAAAGAATTACAGGCGCGACAGCAAAATTTAAAGTTCTTCCAAAATGTTGATGAATTGTGGCAATTGAGTGCTTTTTCAGCGGTTGATAGTCAAAAGAAAAAGCAGGCAAGTGGTCTTATTGATGTTAAATCTAACTTCTTTCAAGCTCAAATTGAAGTTGTTCTAAACAATAGAAAGCGCCAATTTACTAGCGCCTTAATGCGAAAAGATAAGCAAGTATATGTCTACTCAAGGAGTTTGGCTTCATTTAACTAAATAAATTTATTGATATTTTTCCTAAGTCTGTAATACTTGAAGCTTATTAATAAAAGGGATGAGGTCATATTTCTGTATAGACAATATTTAAAGTAAAAATCAATATCTTCAAAATTCCTTCACATCTCTTATCATACTTTTTGCTAATTGTTTCTATTTGAAAAGTGGTGCGAAGTTTTTATCTTTTGCTTTATAATAATGTTCTTAGAAGGAATGATCGATTTGGCACATGTTAATTCGTAAGTTATTTAAGTTTGAAAATGCACATGTAGTACGTAACTGTACATCAGATCGTTGTAAGCGATCGATTCATGGGCACAGTTATAAAGTCGAGTTATTACTTAAAGCTTCGAAATTAGATCATGGACAAATGGTATATGATTTTGGACTATTAAAAGGCGTGATTAAGGACCTTTTTGATAGTTTTGATCATGCGATTTGTTTCTGGGAAAAAGATGATCCACAATATATCGATGCTTGTAAAACTTTTAGTGCACGTTGGATTTCTTTACCAGTGTCTCCATCTGCCGAGCAATTTTCTCGTATTTTCTTCTATCTAGCTCAGCAAGTATTAAAATCAACCATTACCCAAAATGGGGAAGGTGATGTTGAAGTTTATTCAGTGATTGTTCATGAAACTGATACAGGGTATGCCCAAAGTTTTCTTGAAGATATTCAAAATGAACAAATGGGACTACTAAACCTTGAAGGTATTATTTTCTCAGAACAAGTTCAATCTGAATGGACTGATCCACAAATGTATGAAAATTTAAAACAAGGGATTAAGTTTCAGAATCCACATGTTAACTTACAAGTAGAAGTGTAAGTTAACGTCCTTTTGTTTGTAGAAATGAAAATTGATCTAGGATGACATTAATGCAATTAACTGAGCAACAGCAAGACAAACTCAGTAAAGTTCAATTAGAAGAAAGCTGGAAAAGATCATTAACTCCATTTTTGCTGAGTCCTTACATGGATAGTTTGCGAGACTTCCTGTTTCAACAGAAGCAGGCTCAAAAAACAATATATCCACCAAGTAAACAAATTTTTAATGCTTTAAATATTACACCTTTAGATCATGTAAAAGTCGTGATTTTAGGGCAAGATCCATATCATGGACCGAATCAGGCAAATGGCTTAAGTTTCTCTGTACAAAGAGGGGTTGCATTACCTCCATCTTTACGTAATATTTTTCATGAATTAAATACAGATTTAGGTGTACCAATTTCGCGTCATGGTGATTTAACCAAATGGGCCGAGCAAGGTGTACTTTTATTAAACAGTGTACTTACTGTAGAAGCAGGACAGCCCACATCACACCAAAAACAAGGTTGGGAAGAGTTTACTGATGCAGTAATTGATGTCTTAAATGAACAACGCGAGCACATTGTTTTTATTTTATGGGGTGCTTATGCACAACGTAAAGGGCAACGTATAAATAGAGAAAAACACTTAGTTTTAACTGCTGCACATCCATCACCACTTGCGGCTAATCGTGGTGGTTTTTTTGGTTGCAAAGTGTTTTCAAAAACAAATCAATATTTGAAACAATATGGCATTGAGCCCATAGACTGGCAATTGGACGCATGATGAACTCTCCCAATGTAAATAGCTATCATCCGGATTTGGTAGTTGAAGAAGCGAAAAATGGTTGGCGTATAGTACGTTTGAATCGACCTAAATCATTACATGCTTTAGATGAATCAATCGTAACGGCTTTATTACGAGTATTTGAAGACTTCCGTGATGATGAGCGAGTGAAAGCAATTTGGTTGGACTCGACAACACCAAAAGCTTTTTGTGCAGGCGGAGATGTACGCAAATTACGTCAGCTGATCATTAATCAAGAAGTAGAAACAGCAAATAAGTTTTTCCAGCAAGAATATGCTTTGGATTTACTTTTGCATAATTATGCAAAACCAGTTGTTGTATGGGGCGAAGGTTATGTAATGGGCGGCGGTTTAGGCTTGTTTATGGCTGCGCCTTTCCGCTTAGTTACACCGTATTCACGTTTGGCAATGCCTGAAATTAATATTGGCTTATACCCAGATGTAGGTGCAAGCCGTTTCCTTGCTGACCGTGGGCAAATTGGTTTATTTACTGGTTTGACGGGTTCTATCATGACTGCCGCTGGGGCCTACAGCATTGGTTGGGCGACGCATATTTGCGAAGCACAACGTGATAATGTTCTGCAAAAAGTACTGAATATTAATTGGGCTCACTATCCTGCAGGTGATTTCCGTGCGATTGACGATACTTTAAATAGTTTGCACCGTCCGGTTGCAGCAGGACCATTGCAAAATTCTTTAGACGTTATCCATAGTGTTTGTCGTGGTTCAAGTTTTGAACAAGACTATCAGGCGATTGTAAGCTTACGCGATGCAAGCAGTGATTGGTTGCGTCAAGCTAGTGAAAACTTACAAAAGGGTTCGCCAAGTACAGCAGCGATTACTTGGTTGTTATGGCAATGGGGTAAACAAGTTCATTCTTGGGACGAAGTTTTTGACCTGGAAGCGCAAATTTCTGAATGGAAAATTCGCCACCCTGACTTTGTGGAAGGTGTGCGTGCACGTTTAGTCGATAAAGATTTATCGCCAGAGTGGAAAGCATGTGAAGATCTTACATTAAGAGGCATTTTGGCCGATGACCCACCAATTACGACTATTGATAGCTGGAATGCATTACTTAGACAGTATGGTGTAGTGTCATAATAAATAATGTCTAAATTTAGTGATGAGTATTGGATGCAGCTTGCTTACGAGCAAGCTGAATTAGCAGCTGAGCAGGGGGAAATTCCTGTTGGGGCTGTAATTGTAAGCCAAAATAAGTTAATTGGAGCTGGTTTCAATGCTCCAATTGGTTTGTCTGATCCTACAGCGCATGCAGAAATTCAAGCTATTCGTTCGGCTTGCGAATTATTAAAAAATTATCGTTTACCTGAAGACGCGACTTTATACGTTACGCTTGAGCCATGCACAATGTGTGTGGGAGCTTTGGTACATGCAAGAATTAAACACGTTGTATTCGGGACAGTAGAGCCTAAAGCAGGCTCACTAGTGAGTACACGTCAATTATTAGAAAATGGTTATTACAACCATAAATTTACTTTTGAGCAGGGATGTTTACATGAAAAATGTGCTCAGCAGTTAAGTCTTTTTTTTAAGCAAAGACGTGAACAAAAGAAACAAGAGAAGCAACAAAAATCGTCCTTAAATGATTAAAAAATGTCATGTGGTTATGGCAAACTAACGCCGTTTCATTGACATGATTTATTTAAATAAGGAACTTTCATGCGTAATGTAATTACTATACAAAAAGAATTTAATGCTCCTCTTAGTGATGTATTTAACCTGCTTTCTAAACATGCAACTTACAATAAGGCATTTGCTCCATTACAAGTTGTACGTGTAAAAGACTCAGTAGATCCTGAAAGACCCGATGGGGTTGGTTCTGTTCGTCGTATGGGGTTTGGTACGATTAAACCACTTAAAGAAGAAATCACTTATCTCGAAGAAAACAAGCGTATTGAATATAAATTGATTGATAATCCCTTAGTTAAGCACCATTTAGGTCGTATCGAGTTTTCTGAAATAACTCCATATATTACTTTGGTTACTTATCGTATCGAATTAACGGCAAAAGCTCCTGTTGTAAGTAAATTAATTCTTGCACAGCTAAAACTAGCGATTACACTAGGCTTTTCGAGATTAGCTAAAGCATTTGCTTCTTAGTGAGAGTTCAATGACAGTTCAAATTATTACTATTGATGGTCCGAGTGGTTCGGGTAAAGGAACACTAGCGGCAAAACTTGCTGCTTATTATCAATTTCATTTACTCGACTCTGGCGCCTTGTATCGTTTGTTAGGGTTGTCATTACATAAACATGATTTATTGGAAAAATTAGATAGCCATTTAGATGAGTGTGTGAAATATGCTCGTCAGCTTAATATCAAGTTTGAAACTTCAGCAGAGGGAACATTGGTTTTCCTTGATGGAGAAGATGTATCACAAACTATCCGTACAGAGCGAGTTGGAGAGTATGCTTCTAAAGTTGCAGCAATACCAGAGCTTAGACAAGCACTTTTTGAGCGTCAAAGAGCCTTTGCGCAAACTCCAGGTTTAGTGGCAGATGGCCGAGATATGGCAACATCAATTTTCCCTGAAGCGAATGCAAAAATTTACCTGACAGCTTCGGCAGAGTCTCGTGCTGAGCGAAGAGTAAAACAGTTGCAGGGCATGGGTCTAGATGCTAAAATAAACGACATTTTAGCTAATATACAAGCGCGTGACAAAAGAGACATGGAGCGGGAAGTAGCTCCTCTCAAGCCAGCCGCAGATGCTTATATCATTGATAGTTCGGAATTAACGATCGATCAAGTATTTAAGTTAATGGTTGATTATGTCAATAGCCGTACTATTAGCAACTAAGATTATCAGTTGACGCATAGCTTGATCAGTCTATAAAGACTATGTTGATACTTAACTAAACCGGCCTTGTCTGATCCAAGACCGCTGACTTTATCAGGTATATCATGACCGAATCTTTTGCAGCCCTCTTTGAAGAAAGTGAATTAAACCTCAACGTTGAAAAGGGTGCAGTCATCCAAGGTGTTGTTGTAAACATCGATAGCGACTGGGTTACTGTTGACACTGGCCTTAAATCAGAAGGCATTGTTGACCGTGCTGAATTTTTAAATGAACAACGTGAACTTGAAGTTCAGGTTGGTGACACTGTTGACGTAGTTGTTGAAGCTCTTGACAACGGTATGGGTCAAACAGTTTTATCACGTGAAAAAGCTAAACGTGCTGAAACTTGGACTAAACTTGAAAAAATCTTTGAAGATGGCGAAATCGTTACTGGTGTTATCTCTGGTAAAGTTAAAGGCGGTTTCACTGTTGACATCGGTCCTGTTCGTGCGTTCTTACCAGGTTCATTAGTTGACACTCGTCCTATCCGTGACACTACTCACCTTGAAGGTAAAGAGTTAGAGTTTAAAGTAATCAAACTTGATGCTAAACGTAACAACGTTGTTGTATCTCGTCGTGCTGTTATGGAAGCTGAATCTTCTGCTGACCGTGAAGCATTACTTGCTCAACTTGAAGAAGGTCAAACAGTTACAGGTACTATCAAGAACCTTACTGATTACGGTGCATTCGTTGATCTTGGCGGTATTGATGGTCTTCTTCATATCACAGATATGGCTTGGAAGCGTATTAAGCACCCTTCAGAAGTTGTTGAAGTTGGTCAAGAAGTTACTGTTAAAGTACTTAAATTTGACCGTGAACGTAACCGCGTATCTTTAGGCCTTAAACAATTAGGCGAAGATCCATGGTTAGCGATCATGAGCCGTTACCCTAAAGGTTCTATCGTTAAAGCACGTGTTACTAACTTAACTGACTACGGTTGTTTCGCTGAAATCGCTGAAGGCGTTGAAGGTTTAGTACACGTTTCTGAAATGGACCACACTAACAAAAACATCCACCCATCTAAAGTTGTTCAGATCGGTGACGAAGTTGATGTTATGGTTCTTGAAGTTGACGAAGAACGTCGTCGTATCAGCCTTGGTATCAAACAAACTCGTGCTAACCCATGGGAAGAGTTTGCTAAGTCTCATGAGAAAGGCGAAAAAGTTTCAGGCACAATCAAGTCTATCACTGACTTTGGTATCTTCATTGGTTTAAATGGCGGTATCGACGGTCTAGTTCACTTGTCTGATATTTCTTGGAACGAACAAGGCGAAGAAGCTATCCGTCGTTACAAGAAAGGTGACACTGTTGAAGCAGTTATCTTGTCTGTAGACGCTGAAGGTAACCGTATCAGCCTTGGTATCAAGCAATTGAACAGCGATCCGTTCAATGATTTCTTAGCTGCTAACGAACGTGGTGCTTTAGTTAAAGGTACTGTGACTGCAGTTGATGCTCGTGGCGCAACTGTTAAGTTAGCTGACGAAGTAGAAGCTACTCTTAAAGCTTCTGAAATCAACCGTGACCGCGTTGAAGATGCAACTAAATTCTTAGAAGTTGGTCAAGAAGTTGAAGCTAAAATCATCAACGTTGATCGTAAATCTCGCTCTATCAACTTGTCTATCAAAGCGAAAGACGAAGCTGAAGAGAAAGAAGCAGTAGCTAACTTACGTACAGCATCAGCTTCTCAAGAAAATGGTCCTAAGACTATTGGTGACTTGATCAAAGCACAAATGAAGTAATAAGTTAACAAAGTACAGTTTCATGTAACGAAATTGTACTTTTTATACAAATTACTGTAAACGGTAGCGTAGTATTCAACATACTGCGCTACCGTTTTGTATTTAAACAGGTTATTATCAAACGACTTAGAGTAGTAATAAATAACGAGGTCGTAGATGACTACTGAAGCTCTTAATAAGTCTGATTTGATTGAACGCATTGCGCTAAAAAATCCACACTTGGCTGAGCCATTGGTGGAAGAAGCGGTTAAAATCATGATTGATCAAATGATCGAAGCTCTTTCGACTGACAATCGTATTGAAATCCGTGGTTTTGGTAGCTTTGCTTTACACCACCGTGAACCTAGAGTTGGTCGCAACCCAAAAACAGGTAAGTCAGTAGATGTTGCAGCGAAGGCTGTTCCACATTTTAAACCAGGTAAAGCACTCCGTGATGCAGTGAATGAATCTGGAAAATAAATAAAACTCATAAGTGGGGTGCCTATGCGTTATATTCTAATTGCATTACTCATTATTGTATTTGGCTATTCTTTAGCACTTGTTTTGCAGAACCCAACAGAACTTCCTGTTGATTTATTATTTACTCAAGTTCCTGCAATGCGTTTAGGTTTATTATTGTTGCTTACCTTGGCGCTTGGAATTGTAGTTGGACTTTTATTAGGTGTACAAGTTTTCCGAGTTTTCCAAAAAGGTTGGGAAATTAAACGCCTTAGAAAAGATATTGACCATTTGAGAAAAGAACAAATTCAAAGTGCTCAATTGGCAGCAGCAGAAGCAGCTGCAAATGTAAGACATGAAAAAACTGTGGTAGATGTTTATCCTCAAGATAAAAACTCTACTCCTTTATAATTATTCGTAATACTACTCTTTATCTGGTTATAGAGAGTAGTATTTCCTCCCTATATTTCTCCTCATTCATTAAATTTAAAATCAATATTTTTTTATTCAAAAACTTGTCTTCATAGTTTTCTTTATTAGTAGCTGACTTGTCTATTATAATAGCGCTGATTTTATATGATGGAAGAAAGTCTCTTGAGTATCATTGTTGCGTTGGATGCTAAAAGCCAATATGACGCTTTAAAAATTGTTGAACAACTTGATCCTACATTATGCCGCGTAAAAGTAGGTAAAGAGCTTTTTACTCATGAAGGCCCATCTGTTGTAAAAAAACTTCAAGAAGAAAATTTCGAAGTTTTCTTAGATTTAAAATTTCATGATATTCCTAATACAACTGCTCAAGCTGTATGTGCTGCGGCAGACTTAGGTGTGTGGATGGTGAACGTACATGCATCAGGTGGTCGAAAAATGATGGAAACCTGTGTAGAGCGTTTAAAGGCTGGTAATTATCAAACTCAGTTAATTGCTGTAACAGTTTTAACTTCAATGGGTCGTGAAGACTTAAAAGATATTGGTTTAGATATTGAACCTGTAGAGCAAGTTAAAAGATTAGCTAAACTGACTAAAGAGAGTGGTTTAGATGGTGTAGTTTGTTCTGCTCAAGAAGCTAAAATTCTCCGTGAATTAATTGGAGAAGATTTCTCTTTAGTTACCCCTGGAATACGTCCAGAAGGTAGTAATGCAGATGACCAAAAACGTATTGTGACTCCAAAACAAGCAATGCTTGATGGCTCTACCCATTTAGTTATTGGTCGTCCAATTACTAAAGCAGAAGACCCAACTCAAATGTTGAAGTCAATTCTTGCTTCGATTGCTTAAAAGTTTAAAAACACAGTAATTAAAAGTGGAGCGAGTAGGCTTAGAAGTAAGCCACTCATCATGGCGTGTGGTACATAATGTGTACCACATGACTGTTTTACCATTGCTAATGTTACATCCATCGAGGTAGCACCAGCGCTTGAAATTGCTGGACGTGGAAAACGCCATCCCATGGTGTACATGAGTAAAATTGCAACTATTTCTCTAAATAAATCTGTAAGTAAGGCAATTCCACCTAGCTCAGCTGAATGTAATTGTGTAAATAAAATACCTGACATCGAATACCAGCCATAGCCTTGGGCTAAAGCTAACATTTCATTGAGTGTAAAATGATTGCCTAGTATAAAATAGTTAAGAAAACCAGCTATACATGAACCTATAAAAGCAGCTAAAGGTACAATAAGAATTTTCCAGCTTAACCATGTTCGGTTAAAATGGGTAAAAGCTAATTCGATGCCAATTAGAAAAATAAAGACTAATAACAGATACCAACTATTAAATGAAATATGTATATTTAGTCGAGTAAAAAGAATACCTAAAATGATACCTACAGTTAAAGCTAGAAATGCCTTAGCAATATTTTTTAGAGCATTGATAAAAAGCTGAAGTGAAATTTTTCCTTTAACACTTTCTTTATCAAAAATTGCGTAGGCGATTAAACAAGTAAAAAAAGAACCAAAAGATGTTGTAAATGCAATTAATAGAGCTGGTGGCAATATAGTAGATGGGTTATTAATTTGATCAAGTGCAAGTGTTAATTCTAAAGCAACACTTGTTAGTAAAATATATGAAAAATAGGGCAGAATTTTAAAAATAAACTGCCGAATATTTAATGAGAGTTTAGGACCAAGAAAGTAACCAAAAGCTATTACAATAAAAATTTGAATAATCAGGCTAACAGATTGCATATAATAGATAGATTGTTATTAACCTATCTATTATGTATTGAACATTTTATGCTGCATAGCTCTTAGAGAACTTATTTAGCAGTAAATAATTTTTGGGGTTAACTTTACGGGTTTCTAACCAATACTTCCAAGTATAAGTTGGCCATAAAGAAAAGTTTTTCCCATCGGCAGCCTGATACCAACTATTACAACCGCCTGCTTGCCATACTGTACCTTGAAGTTGTTTCTGTATTCCTTCATTGAAAGTATCTTGGACTTCCGGTTTAATTTCTATAGCGTGTTGACCAGATTTATCAACGAGTTCAATAAGTTGTAAAATATAATTAACTTGAGACTCAATCATAAAAATAACCGAGTTATGGCCTAAAACAGTATTTGGTCCAAGCAGTTGGAATAGGTTAGGGAAATTCTTGGTCACTATTCCATAATAACTTTCTGCACCGTTCTTCCACGCCTGCTTTAATTCAATTTGGTTACGATCAATACAAGTAAAATCTTTTAAGTAAATTCGGGGATCTGTAATAAAGCCAGTCCCATAAATCAAACAATCGATAGATCTTTCTTTTCCATCTTTTGTAATAATGCTGTGTTCTTTAATTTCTTGAATACTATCCGTCACTAATTCCACATTTTTACGGTTAAATGTCGGGAAGTATTTATTTGAAATAAGAATACGTTTACAGCCCATCACAAAGTCTGGGGTAAGTTTTTTAGCTAATTCTTTATCTTTTACTTGGAAGCGTATAAAAGCTTCGGCTAGTTTTTGTCCATATTTCATGATTTGAGGCTGAACTATTGGCACAACGCGTGATTCGTTACTCCAATAAAGGCGACTACGATGAATTTGTCTATAAAGATTAGATGTTTTAAATAGGGCTTTACTTAAACTGGAGTATTTTCGCTCATCACGTGGAATAACCCATGCTGCTGTTCTTTGAAAGACATATAGTTGCTTAACATCTTTTGCGATTTCTGGAATATATTGAATCGCACTACCACCTGTACCAATCGAAGCAACTGATTTATCTTTTAGGCTATAGCTATGTTCCCATTGGGAGGAGTGAAAAACTTTACCCTTAAATTTTTCAATACCTTGAATATGAGGGATTTGTGGAATATGTAATGGACCAGATGCAAATACTACAAATTGTGCTTCTAGAGAAGGTTGGTTGGCAAAATCTAACATCCATACATGTCGCGTTTCATCATACTGTGCATGTGTAACTTCATGATTAAACTTACAGTAGTTTTTTATTTGATATTTATTAGTTATATCTTGAATATAATCAAAAATTTCAGGGGGCTTCAGCATAGCGTTTTGACCAGTCTGTTTTAGGTGCAAAAGATAAAGAATACATGTGTGACTGTACATCACAGGCAGCTCCTGGATACCTGTTTTCTCGCCAAGTTCCTCCTACATCAGTGGATTTTTCTAAAATAAGAAAATCTGTTTGCTTGTTCTGTAATAGACGAATAGCCATTGCAAGGCCACCGAATCCAGCACCAATAATTGCGATTTTAGTTTTTTGAGTAGCATGTTGTTTTGAATTTAGCATTGGAAACCCTGCATATGCGCTAAAGAGGATTGCAGGCAAGACTAACTTCTTTTGAACAGTTTAAACATGATTGTACCGACGTGAAAATTGATATATTCGGCAATTAATTTTATTACTTCTTTATAGTAAAACATTTCAGTCTAGGGAAATTGATAGAAGAATGAAACGATCGGCACTTGGTTTAATCTATTTAATTCAAGGAATGCGCAATGCGGGCATTGATGTCGACTCACGTTTGGCAGATATAGGTATAAAAGTAGATTCCTTAGACCCAAGCTCAACAATTCATGACAGTTTGGAATGGGATATACAACAAATTATTAGTGAGAATGTTGATCCTGAGAAAGGTTTGTTTATTGGGCAACACTATGCATTAGCAGGTTATGGTCCATTGTTAATGCTACTTGTAACAAGTCAAGATATACAAACTGCCCTGGAAAAAGGGATACAGTATCAAAAACTCACTCATTTATTTGGCACTTTGAGTTTACAAGAAACCGAAAAACATATCATTCTTAACTATTTACCGGTCGATTTAAAAACAGAAATCGGTTTACTCCGTGCCCAATGCGAAATTTCGGGTACTTATAAGTTTATTCAAGATATTTATACAATGATGGGCTTAAAAATGCCTGATATGCGTATAGATTTACCATTTCCAGAATCCACTGATCCAGATACTGTTGCTCAATATTTCTCATATTATGGAGATGATCTGCATTTTAATTCTACACATGCAGCATTTAGCCTAAGTAGGAATGTACTTGATATAAAAATTCCTTCAGCAGATATTATTACTCATCGTATCTATGAAGCTAAATGTATTAAAGAAATTAAACGATTAAATGAACAAGATCATCTAATACCACCTATTATTCAATATGTGCAAGATTATTTAGAGCTACAACAAGGAATTATCCCGAGCATGGCGGAAACCGCTTTTGCTTTAAAAATGCCTGAAAGGACATTAAGGCATCAATTGCAGCAGCTTAATACGAGTTATAAACAAATTCGTGAACAGATTATCAAGAATAAGGCGCTTAAGCTTATGGAATATAAAGAGTATTCAATTGAAGTTATTGCAGAAGCACTTGGTTATTCTGAACCTGCCGCTTTTAATCATGCGTTTAAAAGATGGTTTGGACAGAGCCCTCGGCAATATGGAAAAGAGTTTTACTGAGTATAACTCTTGATGCTAAAAGCTAATGTGGTCGGACAAAATGTTCGCTATACTCTCTTAAGTTAAAATTGAAATAAAATGATATGTTAAATTTAAAATCTTCTCATAGTACTGCATTTACTCCTTCTTCCCCAGCAGAGCGCTATGCTGAGGCATTGGCTTCAGGCCAGTTCATGGCAGATGAAGCACAAGCACAGGCAGTGCAAGAATTAGATCGTGTATGGAAAGAACTTTTAAATCGTTATAAAGCTTCTAAAAAAGCTTTTCGTCGTTTTCGCCGTCAAACCTCTCCAAAAGGTGTATATATGTGGGGTGGTGTAGGACGTGGTAAAACTTGGCTTATGGACCAATTTTATGAGTCTGTGCCATTTCGCCGTAAAACACGTATGCATTTCCATCACTTTATGCAACATGTACATAAAGAATTAAATAAACTTTCTGGTCAACGTAATCCACTCGATATCGTGGCTGATCAAATTTATAAAGATGCTGTTGTTATTTGTTTCGATGAGTTTTTCGTGTCAAACGTAACAGATGCAATGATTTTGAGTGATTTATTCCAGAAGTTATTTGTTCGCGGTGTAACACTCATTGCAACTTCAAATATTGCACCAGACGGTTTATATAAAAACGGGATTCACCGTGATCGTTTTATTCCCACAATTGAAATGGTTAAAAAGAACTGTGTCGTTTTAAATGTAGACGCGGGTGTGGATTACCGTTTACGTGTTTTAAAACAAGCTCAATTGTTTAAATCACCACTGGGCAATGAAGCTCAAAACTGGATCGCAGAGCGTTATAGTGCTTTAACTCAAACGCAAACAAATTCTCATGAACCAATTGTGATTAATAACCGTGTTGTTGAAACACTAGGTCATACAGAAGATGTTTTATGGTGTGAGTTCTCTGAACTTTGTTTAAAGCCGCGTAGTCCTGCAGACTTTATTGAAATTGCCAATATCTATAATACTGTTCTGGTGAGTAATGTTCCGCACTTAACTGACTTCTTGTCAGAAGGCACACGTCGTTTTATTTATCTTGTCGATGAGTTTTATGATCGTGGTGTGAAATTACTCTTAACTTCTCAAGACAGCATTATTGATATCTATCAAGGTGAGAAATTGGCTTTTGAAATTGAGCGTACACGTTCCCGTTTATTAGAAATGCAATCAGATGAGTATTTGCATTCTGAGCATCGTCATATTGATGCTACTAAAACTTCTTAAGAAATGAGATATAAAAAAGCGCTCTAAATAGAGCGCTTTTTTACAACAAAAATAGATAAATTTAGCTAAATAATACTTTTTCATTGTGCAAAGTTTGATATAACTAAATACGCTTTAGAAAAAATAAGATAGTGAAACTTTTTGTATGTTAACAAAAAGTCTAGTTTCAGTATCTTTCAATATTGAATAAATTGTTGGGAAACCTAGTTAGAATTTTAATATTTTCCTGTATAGAAAAATTTATCTTTGTCAATAGTTTTGCAAGGGAAAATGCTTACTATTTAGGAATGTGATATTAGTATTCAGCTTAATTTAAATCGGTATACTAGGTTTCTCTTGGTATAAAAAGTAGCAACTTCAGGAAAGACAATGACTGCACGTATTCAAAAAGGCAAGTTAGCGATTGCTAAAGAACTTTACGATTTTATCGAAAATGAAGCTTTACCAGGTTCTGGTTTAGATAGTGAAACTTACTGGAAGAACTTTGAGCAAGTTGTTGTCGATCTTAGCCCAAAAAATAAAGCGTTATTGGCTAAGCGTGATGAATTACAAGCAAAAATTGATGAATGGCACCGTAATAACAAATTTGAATTAGGTGCTTATAAAGCGTTTTTAACTGAAATTGGTTATTTATTACCAGAAGTTGAAGATTTCCAGATCACAACTGAAAACGTAGACGAAGAAATTGCATTATTAGCAGGTCCGCAGTTAGTAGTGCCTGTACGTAATGCACGTTATTGCTTAAATGCAGCAAACGCACGTTGGGGTTCTTTGTATGATGCACTTTACGGCTTCGATGTAATTTCAGAAGAAGGTGGTGCTGAAAAAGGGAAAGGATATAACCCTGTGCGCGGCGCTAAAGTGATTGAGTTTGCTAAAAATTTCTTAAATGAAATTTTCCCACTTGCAGAAGGTTCACATGCTGATGCAACTAAATATGCAATTGAGCAAAACAAACTTGTTGTGACTTTAAAAGATGGTACTAAAACAGGTTTAGCTCATGAAGCCCAGTTCGTTGGTTTCAATGGTGAAGAAGCAAATCCTTCAGAAGTAGTACTTTTAAGTAATGGTTTGCATGTCATTATTGAAATTGATGCGAATAGCCCAATTGGTCAAACTGATTTAGCAGGTGTTAAAGATTTAACACTTGAAGCGGCGGTTACAACAATTCAAGATCTTGAAGACTCAGTTGCAGCTGTAGATGCAGAAGAAAAAGTTGAAGGTTACCGTAACTGGTTAGGTTTAATGAAGGGTACACTTCAAGAATCTATCGAAAAGAATGGTAAAACAATTGTTCGTGCGTTAAGCAAAGACCGCGAGATTAAAAACTTAATTGGTGGAACAACAAAACTTCATGGTCGTTCACTTATGTTACTTCGTAACGTAGGTCACTTAATGACGAATCCAGCGATTTTAGTAGATGGTGAAGAAATTTACGAAGGTATTATGGATGCATTGGTAACTCCATTGTTATCAGTTGCTGATATCCGTAGTACGAACGAAAATAAAAACTCTCGTAAAGGGTCTATGTATATTGTTAAACCAAAAATGCATGGTCCTGAAGAAGTTGCATTTGCTGTAGAGTTATTTGAACGTGCTGAGCAAGCACTAGGTTTACCAGCGAAGTCTCTAAAAATCGGTATTATGGATGAAGAACGCCGTACATCTGTAAACTTGAAAAACTGTATTGCTGCTGCTAAAGATCGCACTATCTTTATCAACACTGGTTTCATGGACCGTACAGGTGATGAAATCCATACTTCTATGGAAGCTGCACCAGTTGTTCGTAAAGAAGCTGTTAAAACACAAAAATGGATTGCTGCTTACGAAAACCGTAACGTTGCAATTGGTTTGAAATGTGGTTTACAAGGTAAAGCTCAGATTGGTAAAGGTATGTGGCCAAAACCAGACAGCATGAAAGATATGTTGGCAACTAAAGCTGCTCATCCAAATGCTGGTGCTTCATGTGCTTGGGTTCCATCACCAACTGGTGCTGTACTTCATGCGATACATTACCATCAAGTAAATGTAAAAGCACGTCAAGATCAGCTAAAAGCTGAAGAAATGCTGTCATTAGACGACTTGTTAACACCTCCATTTGCACCTGATACAAACTGGTCAGCAGAAGAGATCAACAATGAGCTTGAAAATAACTGCCAAGGTATTTTAGGTTATGTTGTTCGTTGGGTTGACTTAGGTGTAGGTTGTTCAAAAGTTCCTGATATTAACAACGTGGGTTTAATGGAAGACCGTGCAACATTACGTATTTCTTCTCAACACGTTGCGAACTGGTTACGTCACGGTATTGTGACTCGTGAACAAGTTGAAGAAGTGCTTAAACGCATGGCAAAAATTGTTGATGAGCAAAATGCGAATGACCCATTGTATAAACCAATGGCAGCTAACTTTGAAACGAATATTGCTTTCCAAGCAGCTTCAGACCTTATCTTTAAAGGTTGTGAACAGCCTTCAGGTTATACTGAACCGTTACTACACGCTGCTCGCTTAAAATTAAAAGGTTATACAGGTGACTAATTTAAACCTGTTATAAAAAAAGCCTCTTCGGAGGCTTTTTTTATTTTCGGTATATTTTGTGCTTACAGATAAGGTGTGAATTTATAAATAAAGGATTTCAAGTTTGATTAACTTAAAAAATCTCGATCGTGAGAATTGGCTTCTATGCGCAAGATTATCATTAGATGATTCTCAAAAGGACTATGTTGCACCAAATGTATATTCTATTGCTGAGTCTAAAGTGGAAGAACATTACTGTCCAAGAGTGATCTGTTTTAATGAGGAAGTCGTTGGGTTCCTAATGTATTGCGTCGAAATTGATCCACCTGATAAGACATTATTCTGGTTGTTTCGATTTATGATTAGCAAAGGTAACCAAGCTAAAGGTTATGGTACCACAGCGTTGCAAATAGCAATTGATGAAATATTTACTAAAGGGGCGAAACGCATACGAACGATGTATAAGCCATCGAATTATGTGGTTGGAAAACTTTATAAAAAATTGGGTTTTATAGAAACTGGAGAATGTGATGAATGCGGTGATATTATTTTAGAGTTGAATATTTCGCTTCAAAAAAACGCTAACTGAAAATTCAAGTTAGCGTTGGAGATAATGGAGCTATATAAATTAAAAGAAATACTAGTTGCTACTTACAATTCCAATTTTAGTAACACCTAAACGCTGTGCAGTAGCCATAACCATCGCTACATTTTTATATTCAGCCATCTGGTCTGGTTTGAGTTTGATCTGGTCTTGATCTTTTTTAGCAACAACACCTTGAAATAAAGTCTCTAGTGCCTTTCGGTCAGAAACCGCTTGGTTATTCCAAAATACTTTGCCTGTTGTATCAATTCTTACATCAATCACTTCAGGTGGCTTTTCATTTGTTGGTGGCGGTGTGCCATTTGGCAAATTAATATTAATCGCGTTGTTTGGTGCAGGTATGGTAATAATAAACATAATAATGAGTACCAACATGACATCAATAAGCGGTGTCATGTTGACTTCCAACATCACATCGTCATCATTATTTGAACCGACATTCATACCCATAAAATTCTCCTTAAAATCATTACGGGGTGGCTGGAGGTGTAGTAACAAAGGCAATTTTGCCAATACCAGCTTGTTTGGTCGTACTAATGACCTGATCTATCGCTTCAAAACGGGTAAGCTGATCTCCTCGAATATGTACTTCTGGCTGTGGTCTTTTTTGTGCTACAGCCTGCAATTTTGCTAACAGTATTTCTTTATTTGGTACATAACTTTCGTTCCAGAAAATATCGCCTTTCTTATTAACTGAGAGTTGAATATTTTCAGGTGTGGTTGCATACGGCGTATTCTTTTCTTCTGGTAGTTTCACCGGAACTGTATGAGTAACTACCGGAATAGTAATAAGAAAAATAATAAGTAGAACTAACATGACGTCCACCAAAGGTGTCGTATTAATTGTTCCAATCATTTCGTCATCATCTTCAGAACCAACACTCATACCCATAATGTTTGCTCCTTATTATTTAATGCTGCGGTTAACTGAATTATTGGTATTAATTTCACCGCTTAATAAAACTGCATGTAAATCTGAACCAAATGAACGGACGTTTTCCATTACTGCTTTATTGCGTCGAGTCAACCAGTTGTAACCAAGTACAGCCGGTACTGCAACTGCAAGACCAATAGCAGTCATAATAAGTGCTTCACCAACAGGTCCTGCTACTTTATCAATAGATGCTTGACCTGAAATCCCGATAGCAGTTAACGCGTGATAGATTCCCCATACTGTTCCGAATAGACCCACGAAAGGTGCAGTAGATCCAACCGTTGCTAGAAAGGCTAAACCTCCACCTAAATGGTTTTGTACTTTTTCAATCGCACGTTGTATTGAAATGCTGACCCAAGTATTAAAGTCAATGCGTTCAAGTAATGAACCGCCGTGTGATTTAGTTGAGTTAATACCTTTTTCCGCAATAAAACGATATGCGCTACTTTGTTCCAAACCGTCAGTGGCATTATCAAGAGAAGTGGCTTCCCAAAAACTTTTTTCTGCTTCTTTACCTTGGCGTTTTACTTTTGCTTGTTGTAAGAATTTAGAGACAATGATGTACCACGTACCAATAGACATAAGTACGAGTATGAATAGGGTAGATTTAGCAACTAAATCACCTTCACGCCAAAGAGCTTCTAGACCATAAGGGTTTTTAACAGTTTCACTCGTTGCAGGCTTTGGAGGCGGAGTAGGAGTACTTGCGTTTGAAGCCGCTTCAGTAGTTGCTGTTGCAACAGGAGTATTACTGGTTTCTTCTGCAAAAACTGTACTTAATGGGAGCAGTGAGCATGCTGCGATTAAACTTGCAGAAGCGAAACGTACTAGTGGTTGAGTTGATTTTTTCATCATGTTATCTCCAATATTTTTAATTTCTTACTAATTCAATTGTTTATTCAATTACGAATGGATATTCAATTTCATACCAGTCCTGCTGAGGCACGCCATCTTTCATTGCTGGTTTGAATGTACATAAGCTGTAAGCTTTAGTTGCCGCTTTGTCTAAGGTTTTACTGCCACTCGATTTTTTCACTTTGGCATCAATAACTTTGCCGGATGTATCAACTAAAACACGTATACGTACCGTACCTTGTTCTTCATTCATCAGTGCTTCGCGAGGATATTCCGGTTTTTCACAACCTGCGGAACCTTCTGAAACGCCACGAGTCACGCCAGTTGGTTTCGGTGCCGGTGCTGCCGGTGCTGGGGCAGGTGCTGCAACGGGACTTGGTGATGGTGTACTAGGTGTTGCCGGCACGGCTGGAGCTGGAGACGCAACTTTAGTTGGCTGAGCTACCGGAGTAGTTTTTTGTACCGGTGTCGTTACTTTTTCAACTTGTTTAGGCGGCTCAGGAACCTTGGCAACCTTTTCGACCATTTTTGGTGGCTCCGGTGGTTTTTCCTTAGGTTTTGGCTCCTCCGGTTTTGGTGGAGGAGGCGGTTTAATATCCTGAATAATTTGTAATTCCACAGGTTTTTCTGCTGGTTTTTGAATATTGTTTGCTAAACCTGACATCAGAATATAGGCAACAAGAAGATGCAGAAAAAGTACTGCGGCAATACCAATAAGGCGTTTGGCAGATTTATTTTCTATGTCTGTAAAAGTCATGCCCATAGTTACTCCTGAAACTGTAGACAAACAATTTTTTAAAATGACTGTTTGGCTAAGAATGAGTATTTGTTCTGCAAACTAACTTTTGACAGTTATATTTGCAGAACAACCATTTAGAACTTATATGTACCTCGTACAAAGTAAGTACGTCCTAAAGGATCTGCGTAACGTGGGTCATAACCCATTTGGAAGTTATCAATTACGTTAGAAGCAGGTGGATCTTCATCAAATATATTTTTAATACCTGCTGTTAACTCTAGATTTTTAAATCCTTTGTAAGTTCCTGAAATATTGTAGGTTGTATAGTCACTTACTCTATGGTTTTGATCATTTGCATTTTGATCTTGATAACCACGAGAGAAGTTTTGTTGTAGGTTTAAAGCCCAGTTTTCGTAGTTCCAGTTCAGATTTGCGGTATGTTTCCAGCGCAAAATAATCGATTGATAATCTAAGCCGCTATATGATCCTGCAACACCTTTCCAGTCACCATCTGGTTCTGCTTGATATTTGTAGTCAGTGATATATGTACCATCAATATTGAAACCAAATCGGCCTGTGGTAGTCATTGGTGAAACCCAACTTAAGCCCACATCAAAACCAGATGTTTTAATGCCACCTAAATTTTGTTGTGTAGTAATAATATAATTTAGTGAGCCGTCAGCATTACGTACAAATTTGTCTGCATATTTCACAGGATCTGCAAATATAGCTGCTTCGGATAGAGTAGCAATTTGCTTATCCACTTCTATATTAAAGTAATCAAGAGTGAAGGCTAAATTTTTGACAGGTTCAAATACTAAGCCCGCTGTAAAAGATTTAGACTCTTCTGGATTTAAACTCTTGTTCCCACCATTTTGGCGTTTGAACTGCATATTACAGTCGCGTTCTTGTTTACCACCAGGTTGTACAACTCCTCCAGGACAAAGTGCTGGGTCATCATATGTCGCACCTGTATTCGTTACTGAATTTGGTCCATTAACCTCCCAAAGTGTAGGAGCTCTGAAACCTGTACTATAAGTGGTACGGAACATTAACTGTTTAATCGGCTCCCAACGAAGTGCAAATTTTGGATTAAACGTATCGCCAAAATCGTTATAGTCATCATAACGAGCAGCAATTTGAGCTTCTAAAGTTTTGTGCAGTGGAATGTGGAATTCGGTAAATACCGATTTGATATTACGATCGCCCTTGTTTTCTGGTTCGTCTGGATCAGTACCTGTACTAGGAGCTAGTCGAGCAACATCTGCAACTACCTTTGAAGTCCAATCTTCATAACGATAGCTTGCTCCAACGGCGAATCCGACATCACCTGCTGGTAGTTTGAAAATAGGTCGACTTGCAGTGAAATCGACAGTTGTAGTATCTAAGTTGGCTTTTAAATATTTGCCTTTAACACCTAGTTGATCCCATACACCAGCATCTTCAGAATTTTGCGGTCCGAACGGATTTAAGGTGCCATTGTTTAAAGCCTCTTGAGTTTTGTCATAGTCTAAATATCCACTCAAAATAGCATCAGAGGCACTACTATGCGCATAAGTCACACCTGAATTGATATCCCAGCCATGAGTTTCACCTTCAATACCGGCAAATATACGATGTGACTGGTTAATACTATTACTGATACGATTACCAGCTTGTGAACGTAAATAAAGATCAATAGGGCCCGTTGCACCAGCAAGAGCAGGAGTTATGCCATTTCCTGGATAATATTTACTACTAGGATCTAGTGTTAAATCAAAGAATACATCTGGTGCTACTGAAGTGGTAACCTCATTTCTTGCATATAAATATTCAGCAATTGCATTAAAATTATCGCTGAGTTTAAAAGTAGCACGGCCCATTACAGAAATATCTTCTGTTTTTGGAACAATTCCAATAACAGCCTGGCTGTTATATCTACAAGTTTTGCCATCAGGACTGTTGACTAGAGGGTCATTGCTACAACCTATAGATGCATAAGGATTGCCTAAACCTGGAACATTGGCTGGGAATGAGCCACTACTGGTTTTATTTACACCTAATTCAGGTAATATGCCTCCACGTCGACTGACTTTACGGTCTTGGGCCATGACATCATCGCCTTTTCTGTAATCGACAACTCCAAAAACGTTATAGCCATTTTCCTCTAAGTCACCAAAACCGCCGAAAATGCTGTAGTCTTGTTGATCTCCACCTTTTTCTTCTGGTTTTTGATACCCAGCAGTTAAGTTAAGACCCGTAAACTGCTTTTTAGTAATGAAGTTGATAACCCCACCGATTGCATCTGTTCCATAAATGGAAGAAGCACCATCACGTAAAACTTCAATACGGTCTAACATAGCGAGTGGAATAATATTTAAATTGGTTACTCCGCTATCGTATGCATTGGCAGCTAATCTACGACCATTCAGTAAAATAAGAGTTTTGTTTGCCCCTAAAGCTCTTAGGTTTGCTGCTGACCCCACAGTTTTACTAGCGCCCACGTTGCTAGCAGTTACGAAGTTTGATTGGTTTGCACTAATCTTAGCTAATGCTTCTTCAGTTGAAGTTACCCCTTGTTTTAAAATTTCATCAACTTTTACAACGGTAATTGGTGAAGCACTTTGTGCAGCAACCCCTTTGATTGAAGAGCCTGTAACGGCAACTTTTACAACTTTTGCTGGTTTGTCATCATTACTTGTTTGTTCAGTTTCTGCTGCTTGTGCCATGGTAAGACACATCATGCTTAAACTAAGGGTACTTAATTTAAGTATTGTCTTGCCGATCTTGGGGGTTACCTGAGATCGAACATTGTATTTTTTTTTCATCGTGGACTTGATCCCTTTTTGTTGTAGTTAGCGATATTGCTGTAATGCTTTTAAGCAAAGCAAGTGCCAACTATATATTTTTCTTTTTTTAGTTTATGCAAAATACTGATAAATATTGATTTTATTATGTTTGAAGACAGAGTCTTTATTTGTTTTGATGAAAAATAAATTTTCCGTTTGGCAAATTTTTTTATATTGGCTAAAAGTTTCAAATTTATTTGTATAAAAAATATACATTAATGGACACTTCACATACTTAATAAATAAAAATGTATCGTTTTAGAACTTTACTATATGTAATGTTATACTATTTGTTGTAAGATTTTTTCACATAATTTTATTTAAATATCAAATAATTAAATTTATATTTTTCATTTGGTACAAATGAATTAATATGTTGCATAATGAATCATCAATGTATTTTTTTTGTGCATTTAAGATGTTAAATGATTAACATATACAAATATAATATTTGGCAAAAAGTAACTTTTATTTATATAGTTCAAACGGATTTAAGTACCTAATAAAAATATGAATTTCGAATAATCTTAAATATTTTATTATGAATACCAATAGATGGCATGAAATTCGCTTTATATTCAGTAGTTACAAAACTCTGGGTACTTGAATTTATTTTTCCATTTGATCAAATAAAAAGATGATAAAGGAAAGTGAATTCCAAATCCCAAATAGGCCTATCTGCTGAAAAAAGAACTTTTCTTATGCGGATTTAGATGTTACTCAAAAGGTTAATATCTTTTAAAAAAATTAGTTATGTGGATATGAACTTGAAATTAAAATTTTTTAAGCTCGCCATTTTAAGTTTGGCTATTACTTCAATTCCATGTGCTTATGCAATTACGCCAGCACAACCAAACAAGATTTTGCATGTTGCCTATGAAGCACCAGATGACGGTTTTGACATGGTTAAAACCACCAATTTCTATAGTGCTAGTATTGCTGAAGCTATTTTTGAACCACTACTCAAATATGATTATTTAGCTCGTCCATTACAATTAGTTCCTTATACGGCTGAAAGCATGCCTAAGGTTGAGCAAGACGGTAAAGTTTATATATTTAAAATTAAGCCAGGGATTTATTTTACAGATGATCCTGCCTTTAAAGGCAAACGCCGTGAGTTAGTGGCCGAAGATTATATTTATTCAATTAAGCGTATTTTAGACCCTAAAAATCGAGCACCTTCTGTTTCTTTTCTGGATGGAAAATTGCTGGGTGCCGATGCAGTGGTAGCTCAAGCAAAGAAAACTGGAAAGTTTGATTATGCCGTGCCAATTGCAGGGCTTAAAGCGACTGATCGATATACTCTCCAATTTACGTTAACTCGCCAAGACTATAATTTTCCTTATATTCTTGCTTATATTGCTTTTGGGGCCGTTGCTAAAGAGATTGTTGACTATTACGGTGATCGTATTGGTATGCATCCAGTGGGTACCGGACCGTATATGTTAAGTAAATATGTTCCAAGAAGTAAGGTCGAGTTGGTTGCCAATCCTGATTATCGTGGTTTTGTCTGGAATTTTAAGTCAACAGGAACACCGTGGGATAACCAGCTTGTTAAAGAAATGTCTGGAAAGAAAATGCCACAAATTGGCAAAGTTGTAGTGAGCATTATAGAAGAACAACAATCAAGATGGTTAGCCTTTCAATCGGGTCAATTAGATTTTGACAAACTTACGGCAGATGCCGTTCCTCAAGCGTTAGATGGCAATCAACTTAAAGCTTCTTTTCAAAAAAAAGGAATTAAACACTTTCCATATAAAGAACCTGAAATGACCTATACCATGATGAATATGCGTGATCCGGTTATTGGTGGTTTTAGTCCAGAAAAAATTGCACTTCGTCGCGCAATTACTTTGGCCTATGACCAAAAAGAAAGCATAAAACAGGCATATAAAGGTCAGGCAGTGAGAGCAGAAATGTTTATACCTGAAGGTGTAAACGGGTATAACCCAAAGTATAAAAGTAGCGTAGGATATAATCCTCGATTAGCCAATAAACTACTTGATTATTATGGTTATAAAAAAGGAGCTGATGGCTATCGGACCTTACCAAATGGCAAACCTTTAGTTTTAAAAATTAATAATGAAAATAGCTCAGCTGCAGTTATTCTTTCCGAACTCTGGAAAAAAAATTTAGATGCGATTGGCATTCGTGCTGACTTTAAAGTAAGTAATTTTGCAGATAACTTAAAAGCCGCCACACAATGTAAATATATGATCTGGAGTGGGGCATGGATTGCTGACTATCCCGAAGGAGATAATTTTGCACAATTACTATATGGACCAAATGCTGGGCAAGGGAACCATGCTTGTTATCAATCTAAAACATATGATGCTCTTTATACTCAGGCTATTCATTTACCACCGCAACAACGTCTACCATATTATGAAAAGCTTAATCGCCAGATTGAAGCAGACAATCCTTGGATTATTCATGTAACTCGAATTCGCAATTGGTTGATACGGCCACAAGTTCAGGGTTTTAAACCTCACCCGATGATAAATACAAGCTGGCAATATCTTGATATTACCCCCGTTAAAAAATAATTTTAGATAAAGATCATCATGACTGAAAATTTAAGACTAAAGCTCAAGCACTGTAGTGTAGGCCTATTATTTGCCGGAATGGCATTAACGGGGACCACGACTATTTTTGCCAAAAGTCCAGCCGATCCGAATAAAATTTTACATTATACGTTCCCGACAGCTGAAACAGGTTTCGACCCAGCGTATATCCATGATTTATATTCGGCGCATGTAACTACTTCGATATTTGAAACTTTATATACCTATGACTATTTAGCAAGGCCAGCAAAGCTTATTCCCCAAATCGCAACTGCTATGCCTGAAGTGAGTGCAGATGGTCTGACTTATACTATTCACATTAAAAAAGGTATTTATTTTACGCCAGACCCTGTTTTTAAAGGCAAACCTAGAGAGTTAACGGCTTATGATTATGCATACTCTTTTAAGCGGTTATTGGACCCAACTTTACGTTCACCAAATAGCTGGTTGCTGGAAAACAAAATTGAAGGTATGGATGCCTTAGTACAATCAGCTAATAAAACAGGAAAATTTAATTATGATCAAAGTGTGAGTGGTTTGCAGACCCCTGATAAGTACACCTTGGTTATTCGATTAATGAAACCTGATTATAACTTTCCTTTATTACTGGCACATGACCCTACAGGGGCTGTAGCACGTGAAGTTATCGAAAAATATAAAGATAAAGCTGGCTTTGTTATGGGGCATCCAGTAGGAACAGGACCTTATATGCTCAGTAAATGGGTGCCTGCTTCACGCATAGTTTTAAAAGCGAATCCTGATTATCATGGCTTTACTTGGAATTTTGTCCCCAGTACCCCTGAAGATCAAGCTATTGTGAAGCATCTTAAGGGCAAACAAATGCCTCAAATTGGTACAATTGATATTCAGGTGATGGAGGAAAACCAGTCAAGATGGTTGGCATTTCAGCGTGGTGAAGTTGATATCATTCAGCTCGAAGGGCAATTAGTCTCGAAAGCCATTAAAGACGGTAAATTAAGACCCGAGCTTGTAAAAGAAGGTGTGCAATTATCACGTATTGTAGATCCGGAAATTAGTTATAACTATTGGAATCTTAAAAATCCCGTTGTTGGAGGAATGAGTAAAGAAAAAATCGCTTTACGCCGTGCAATTGCAATGTCCCGTTCAATAGATCAAGAAATTAAGTTAGTGCGCAACGGTGATGCAGAGCGTCTACATTTCCCAGTTCCACCAGGTGTAGTAGGGGCCGAACCTCAATATAGAAGCAGTACCCCATATTCGGTCAAAGCAGCAAATTTATTATTAGATAAATATAACTACAAAAAAGATGCATCAGGATGGCGTACACAACCAAATGGTAAGCCTTTGGTCATTGAATATATGGCGCGTAATGACAGTATTGGTCAGCAAAGCGCTGAGCTTTGGAAAAAGAACTTTGACAGTTTGAATATCCGGATGGTGTACAAGCCAATGCTCTTTTCAGACCTCATTCGGGCACAAAAACAGTGTGACGGAATGTTCGGTTCCTCTGCATGGATAGCCGATTATCCGGATGGGGATAATTTTATGCAGAATTTTTATGGTCCGAATACCCATATGACCAACTGGTCTTGCGGTTCTATACCGGAGTTTGATCAATTATACCGTCAGTCTCAACAGGTTAAGCCAGGCCCAGAACGAGACGTGATTTATCGAAAAATGACACGTTTATTAGAAGTTTATATGCCAGTGCAAGTCTTGTATGCACGTTATAGAAATATGTTGGCTCAACCACGAATCATTGGATATAAGAAGCATCCGATTTTACATGCTGAATGGATGTACTTCGATATTGATACAAATACGAAATCTAATCATTAAATGAAAAAAATTGGAGATACGATGAAAAATAACACACTGAAAATGACTAGTTTATGTATGTTGACGATAGGTATAAGTCAGTTTGCATCGGCAGAGACCACACGTGCAACCTTACCATTACTTAAGGCAGAACAACTCCCAGCATGGTGCGATTCTAATTTAAAAAAAATCCACCAAGAGATTTCAAACTTTGAAAAGACACCTGTTAAAACTGATGCTGCCGCAGCTCCAATATTAGCAAAGTGGGATAAAATTTTTGCTCATCTTGAAGATTTTTCAGGGCCCATAGGTTTATATAGTAATGTAGATCCAGATGCGAAATTACGTAAAGCAGCAGAAGATTGTGAGATCAAAATTAATCAATTTCATACTGATATATTCCAAAACTCAAAACTGTATAACGTAATTAAAAATACAAAAGCAACTGATCCGATAGATCAGAAATACCGTCAGGATATTCTGGATCAGTTTGAAGACACAGGGGTTCAATTAGAACCAGCCAAACGTGCAAGAATGAAAGCGATTCTTGATGAATTGACTAAACTCGAGCAAGAATATAATCGCAATATTCGTGATAACCCTGAAAAACTTGAATTTACACCTGAAGAGATGAAAGGTCTGCCAGAGAGTTATATTTCAGGGTTAAAGAAAAATGCCAAAGGAAACTATTTATTAGGTTTTGAGTATCCGGAATATCGTCCATTTATGGAACTGGCAGATAATGATGATGCCAGAAAAAGATACCAGATTGCCTTTACACGACGCGGTACTGAACAAAACTTAAAATTACTCAAGCAGGCAATAGATTTGCGTTATGAATTGGCGCAATTATTTGGCAAAGCAAGTTATGCTGATTGGGCGTTAAAAGACCGTATGGCAAAAACGCCAGAAACTGTAAATCAATTTTTAGCAGAAGTACAAAAAACGGTAGCACCACTTGAGCGCAAAGAAGTAGAAGAGCTCCGTGCATTTAAAGCACAAACTTTAAAAACACCATTAGATAAAACTGAGATAACACGTTGGAGTGAAGCTTACTGGAGTGAAAAACTTCGTAAGAGCAAATATCAAATTGATCAGGAAAAGCTTCGTGATTATTTCCCGACTTTAGCAGCACAAAAATGGTTATTTGCTATTTCATCTGATCTTTATGGTATTGATTTTAAACCTGTCAAAGTGAAAGCATGGCAGAGCGAAGTTGAATATTACGATGTAGTCGATAAAAAGACAGGAAAACTTCTAGGCGGCCTATATATGGATAAATTCCCTCGCGAAGGGAAATATGGTCATGCTGCCGTTTGGGGAGTATATGGTGGCAGCACTTTAACCAACCGCTTACCGGTTTCAGCATTAGTCACAAACTTTAACCGTAAAGGTTTAAATAGTGATGAGCTCGAAACTTTTGTGCATGAATTTGGTCATGCCTTACATGGCATTTTATCTAATACCCGTTATGCAAGCCAGTCTGGAACATCTGTAGAGCGTGACTTTGTAGAAGCACCATCTCAAATGTATGAAGAGTGGGCACGCCGTAAAGAAACCTTATCTAAAGTGGCCGATTATTGTGACCCGGCATGCCCACGAGTTGATGATGAATTAATTGCCCGTTTAAAAGCAGTACATAACTATGGGCGCGGTTTACGTTACGCACGTCAAACGCTTTATGCACAGTACGATATGGCGCTTCATACGGCTGATGCCTTAAAAGTAAAACCTTTAGAAACTTGGCAAAAAATGGAAGCAGCTACAGCTTTGGGATATGTCCCAACAACAGAGTTTCCTGGTCAGTTTGGACACTTGATGGGTGGTTATCAAGCAGGTTACTACGGTTATATGTGGTCTGAGGTTTTAGCTTTAGACATGCTTTCTGCTTATGGTGACAACTTAAATAACCCACAAGTAGGACAACGTTATCGCCAGACCATTTTATCGCAAGGTAGCCAAAAACCGGCAGCTGAATTGGTTAAAGATTTCCTTGGTCGTGATCCTGACAATAAAGCATTCTTTAACGAAATTACCGGACAACGGGTTAAATAAGGAATTATCACTATGCTGGCATATGTTATTCGGCGGTTATGGCAGATGATTCCAACCATGTTGGGAGTAGTACTGTTTATCTTTATTCTTTTTAACTGGGTCGGTGGAGATCCGGCCTATATTCTGGCAGGTAAGATGTCTAATCCTGAGCAGATTGAAAACATTCGTAAGCAACTAGGTGTCGATCAGCCTTATTACGTTCAGCTCTGGATTTTTATTAAGCAGATTCTTACTTTTGACTATGGCGCAAGTTGGAGTACTGGCGAGCCAGTTTCACAAATTATTTTAACTCGCTTGGGGCCTTCGTTAACGCTCTTAATTCCACTCACTATTTTACAAACCGTTATTTCAATTGGCTTGGCTCTAGCTGTATCGGCAGTACGTGGTTCTTTAACAGATCGTATGGTCATGATGTTATGTACCATTGGTATGTCGATCAGTATCTTGGTTTATATTATTGTTTTTCAATATGTTTTGGCATATCAGTTAAGTTGGTTTCCAGTGCAGGGCTGGAGCGATAACTTTACCGATAATTTATTTAAGTTTGCCTTACTTCCAATTCTAATTATGTTGGTGGTGAGTATTGCACCTACTTTACGTTTATACCGTAGTTTTGTGCTTGATGAGATTAATCAAGATTATGTTAGAACGGCAAGGGCTAAAGGTGTAGGGGAAAGCCGAATTTTAGGTGTGCATGTTTTACGTAATGCCTCAATTCCTATTATTACTGACGTGATGGCGACTTTGCCTGCGTTGCTCATAGGTGCATTTTTAATTGAACGTTTTTTTGGTATTCCCGGTATTGGTCGAGAAGTAATTATCGCGGTTGAGCGAAGTGATTTTCCTGTGATTAAAGCAATTACAGTGTATATCGCAGCTGCAACCATGATTTTTAATTTGATTGCCGATTTGGTCTACAAAGTGGTTGATCCACGTGTACAGTTGAAGTAGGTGGGTTATGCTAAGTGTTCTAACAAAAAGAAAATTACAAACCCAGACAGCTCCAGCTTCAGCGGGTTTATGGCGCCTTGCAATGCGCCGTCTTCGGGCTGACAAAATTGCAATTGCATCGCTCATTGTTGTGCTGTTCTATCTGGTCGTATTGCTACTATCATTTACTGGCGTGATTGCATCAGACTGGAATAAAGAAGTTGCTGTCAGTTATGCACCTCCTACATTTATAGGTGCAGATAAAACAACTGAAGCTTTGCAAAAGACAGCTGCTGTAGATGAAGAGTTACCAGAAAATCCAGTCGATCCTTTAAAAGATGTCATTCACCAACTCAAGGCTGAAATTAAACAAGAAAAGACCTCTGGAAATGCAATTGATTATTATGGGGTAGTTGACCCACTAGCTGATGATATGAAAGCAATTGATCAGCAACTAGGTGGACACTTACTCGATCAGCAGAGTGAACTAAAAAGTACTCTTATATTTGGGGCCGACAAATGGGGGCAAGATGTTCTTAAAAAAACCATTAAAGGTGCTGAAACTTCAATTATTGTAGGGCTAGTTTCTGCATTACTCGCAGTGACCTTAGGCACATTATTAGGGGCAATTTCAGGCTACTTTGGTGGTTGGGTAGATGACATCCTTAACTGGTTTTATAATATTTTTACTTCCATTCCATATTTATTATTAGTTCTTGCGATAGCTGCCGTACTGCAACAAAAGGGCATTTTATCTATTGTTTTGATTTTAGGTTTAACGGGTTGGACTGGTGTTTACCGTTTAATTCGTGCGGAGTATATGAAACATACCTCACGTGAATATGTTCTGGCGGCCAAGGCAATTGGTGTTGGCCATTTTCGCCGTATGTTTATTCATATTTTTCCTAATGTCAGCCATATCGCATTGGTTCAAATGTCGATTTTGGTGGTTTCCTTTATTAAATCGGAAGTTATTTTAAGTTTCTTGGGATTTGGTGTACCAGTGGGTGTAGTGTCTTGGGGCAGTATGTTAAATGAAGCTCAAAGTGAACTTCTTTTAGGAAAATGGTGGCAGCTTGTTGCAGCCTCGGTAGCAATGGCTGTTTTAGTTACGGCATTTTCAATGTTTACTGATGCACTGCGTGATGCATTAGATCCAAAATTAAAATAAGAGGAAACGCTAATGTCAGAACAACAAAAAAATGTCCCATTACTTCACATTGAAAACTTACGTGTAAGTTTTAAAGGTGAAGACAAGCAGTATATCGAAACTGTTAAAGGAATCTCCTTTGATATTCTAGCAAATACGACTGTTGCTTTAGTTGGTGAGTCAGGTAGTGGTAAATCGGTTACTTCTTTGGCAACCATGGGTTTACTACCTGTAGGCCAAAGTAAAATTGATGAAAAAAGTAAGATTGTTTTTGAAGGTCAAGATTTACTCAGCTTATCCCGTAAAGATATGCGAAAAATCTGTGGTAAAGATATTGCCATGATTTTTCAAGAACCGATGTCATCATTAAATCCCGTTTTTACGGTAGGTAATCAAATCGCAGAAGTGTTGTGTTTACACATGGGTATGAGTCGTAAACAGGCCCGTCAACGTGTTTTAGAGTTACTTAAAGAGGTCGGGATACCTTCACCGGAAACTAAGATTGATGCTTATCCTAACCAACTGTCTGGTGGTCAACAGCAACGTGTCATGATTGCAATGGCGATTGCTTGTGAACCTAAGCTACTGATAGCCGATGAACCGACTACGGCACTTGATGTCACCATTCAAAAACAAATTATTGATTTACTCGAATCGTTGCGCCAGCGCCGTCAAATGTCGATGCTTTTTATTACGCATGATTTGGCTTTAGTGGGTGAAATTGCAGATCAAGTCATTGTGATGCGTCATGGTGAAATTAGAGAGCAGGGATTTGCAGAACAAGTTCTAGAGCAACCTAAAGATGTATATACCCGAGCATTGCTCTATTGTCGTCCTCAAATATCACAGCGACCTTATCGTTTGCCTGTGACCAGCGATTTTATGCGTCAAGAAGACAATATATTGGTAGAGCAAAGTTTTGATGTTTCAGAAATTCCACAGCGTAAACGTGGTTTAAATGGCGATGAGCAAATTATTTTAGAAGTAAAAGATTTGAAAAAAAGCTTTTATAGCCGTAAGGGGTTATTTGGCAAAGAAGAATTTCAGGCGGTAAAAGGCGTTTCTTTTAAACTTGCTAAAGGTAAAACGCTTGGTTTAGTGGGAGAGTCTGGCTCAGGCAAAACCACTGTCGGGTTATTGCTTATGCGCTTACATCAAGCATCTGGGGGGCAGGCTTTAATTGAAGGTAAAGATATTCTGTCTTTAACTGAAAAAGAGTTTGCCAAATATCAAAGGAAGATCCAAATCATTTTCCAAAATCCATATGCTTCGCTAAATCCACGCTTTACCATTGGGCAGATTTTATTAGAACCTATGCAAATTCATGGCATTGGTAAAGATGATGCGGAACGTAAGCAAATTGCACTTGGTTTACTTGAGCGAGTGAATTTACCTGAACAAGCTTATTATCGATATCCGCATGAGTTCTCGGGTGGTCAACGCCAACGTATTGCGATTGCACGTTGTTTAACTTTAAAGCCTGAAATTCTAATTTGTGATGAATCTGTTTCGGCACTAGATGTGTCGGTTCAGGCACAAGTACTTAACTTATTACAAGACTTACAAGATGAGTTTGGCCTTAGTTATATTTTTATTTCACATGACTTATCGGTTGTGAAATATATTTCTGATCAGGTCATGGTCATGAATCATGGTGAAGTTGTTGAAATCGCTAACTCAGATGAGCTCTATGCGCATCCTCAACATGACTACACTAAACGACTATTACAGGCCATTCCGCAAGGAATTCAGCACATTTCCTAAGCGTAAAGTTATGTCGTTAAAGGCACTTTCGAGTGCCTTTTTATTTGGTTTATAGAATAAATACTTATAAAATAAGAGATGTAAAAGTACAGTATTTTATTCTTGCTATGTGTGCCAACTTTAAACCTTTAACTCTTGCCCAATTGCAGCAACTTCAGTTGCCTGTGGTCGGCTTTAGCTATGCCGATGAGGTTTATCCGGGTGGGACAACGCCGCTATTATTCAAATCACCGCAAGGTTTTGAGTGGCGTGAAGTCATGTTCGGTTTGGTTCCTAAATGGGCCGAAGATACAAATATAGCAAAACATACTTATAACGCCCGTCATGAAACGATTTTCCAAAAACCGAGTTTTCAAGAAGCCGCTCTTAAATGTAAGTTTGGTGTAATACCCGTGACGGAGTTTTATGAGAGTAAATATATAAATGATAAACCTGAGCGATGGGGCGTCCGCCGTAAAGATGGACAGGCTTTTTTCATTGCCGCAATTTATGAAATTTGCAAAATGAATGAAACCATTATCCCTTCTGCAAGTATGTTAACCATGGATGCCATAGACCATCCCATGATGAAAGATTTTCATGAACCGGGCGATGTCAAACGATCAGTCATTGTGATTCCGCATGATCGTCTAGAGGAATGGTTAAGTTTAGAAACACCAGATATTTCAAGCTTTATTGAAGGTTTTCCTATTGAGGAATTTGAATGTTTACACGTTCCCAAAGAGAAGATTATAAAGCCCACGCCTCAATTAAGTATGTTTGAATAACAACAGTAGAGTCAGGTTATTGGCTTAATTTTTAAGTCAATAACCTTTGTTATTTAGTCAATATTTTTACTTAAAGTTTCTACCTGCTCATCTTGGGCCAGATAAGCCAATTCAATTGGTGAAATCACAAAAGTCGAATTATCTGAGGTTTGTTTAAAAACAAATCCATATTCAAATGATTGTGTATTCTTACTTGGTAACCAGAATAAATAAGGGCAACCCGTATAGCTACCGTCCCAACCCATTTCTTTAGCTAAAGCCAAAGCTGTATCGGATTTAGCAATAATTTCTTTCAGTGATTCTTTGTCTCTTTGGGAGACATCACCATCATCATCAGCAAATGTTTGTAAAAACTCATTTAATGGGGTTAAGTCTTCCCAGTTATTTTCAATTGTTGAAAAGTGATATCCATATAGCGTCATATTTAGTCTTCCATTTTGTTATTGTGCTATTGAACATAGCAAGAAATGTGTGAAAAGGAAATGGTTGGTTTTACATTAAGTTGTTTATTTTTCATAAGTTATAATATGTTTTTTTATACAAAATTTAACCTTACTTTCTCTTGAGTAATAAGTGGTTTAATAAGTAAAAATATAAAGAATCAACTTTTAAGGTAATAGAAGACTTCTTAGTTAAAGATAAGAGCTTTTTGTAAGAATACTAGACTGTTGGTGAATACTGAATTTGTCACAATTCACTTATAATGAAAAGGAAAGTAAATAGAGCTTATTTATGTTTATAACAACAACTCGCCCTAATGATGACTTAATTGAACAGCTACTACCAATATTGGAAGAGGCTAGTCAGATCTTATTACAAGAATATCAGAATTATTCAGCTGGATATGAGTTTAATATTCAAGAAAAACATGATGATTCACCTGTGACCCAAGCAGATTTAAAAGTAAATCAATTTTTATTAAAACATCTTGCAGAAATCACACCGCAGTTACCAGTTTTATCCGAAGAAAGCGACTATAGCGCTCGCCACGATTGGTCTTCTTGTTGGATGCTAGATCCTCTTGATGGTACGAAAGAGTTTATACATGAACGAGATGAGTTCACGATAAATTTGAGTTTGATTGAGGGGCGTGAAACTGTATTTTCTGTAATTGTTGTACCGTGTGAACTAGTTGTTTATTTAGGTTATTTAAACCATTTGCCTTTTAAATATAACTTTAGCCAACAACAATGGTACCAATATCAAAAAGAATCTTATTCGACACAAGCGCCTGTACAAATTGGCTTAAGTCATAGTAGTAAAAATCCGAAGTATCAGAAGTTTATTGAGCCAATTGAAAAGAGCCGTACCGTAATTCGACGTGAAGCGGGAAGTGCTTATAAATTTTGCATGATGTTAGAAGGCGAGATTGATATTTACCCTAGATTTCACCCTACATCTGAATGGGATACTAGCTCAGGTCAGGGATTATTAGAAAGTATAGGTGGAGGTTTGCTCACCCTAAAAGGTAAACCATTTGAATATAACCAACGTGATACTGTATTAAACGGGGGCTTTATCGCATTTCGTGATCAGGAAAGCAAAAAAATAGCATTTGAAGCTTTGGCTCAATCGGGTGTTTTGGATTGAGAGTTATTGCAGACATGCTATAGTGGCAAAATATTGAGAAAAGATGACACGATAAAAATGGCACTCGATTTATTGCCTAAAAGCATGTTTGAAGCAATTGATTTATTGCCTGATGCTTCAACTCCTGTAACCCTTTTTACACGTCACTCCTTAAGAGAGCTGGTAGATGGGCAAGGCTTGGCAGGATATGACCTTCAACTTACACCTCAAGGACGTGAGCTTGCACAGGAATGGGGTAGCTATTTAATCAAAAATACGGATCGTGTAATTCAACACTGTATTTCTAGTCCAATTCAACGTTGTGTAGATACTGCTGCACTTATGATTGAAGGTGCAGATGGGGTAAGCCCTGAGCCGAATACACATACAATTGAAATTGTTGAACAAGGCTTACTGGTAGAACCGGGGAGCTTTGTACTCGATATTCAACAGGCTGCACCATATTTTCGTAAACAAGGTGCTTTAGGCTTTATTAATAGTTTTGTGAACAATGCATTACCTGGTATGAAACATCCCATTACTGGGGTTTTAGATGTGTTGGAACTTATTTATCAGACTCATCCTAAAACAAAAAGTGGGCTGAGTTTAGCTGTTAGTCATGACACAATTATTGCTGCCATAGTTGCTGTAATTTCAGGCAACAATCAAATACAAAAGGCAGATTGGCCAGAAATGATGGAAGGCCTGTTTGTGTGGTTTGAAGGGGATGAATTTCCAAATTGTAAATTGAAATGGATTTGGCGAGGCGAAGCTTACGAGTTAGATGTCTCTAAATTTCATAAAGTAGAGTAATTATAAAATTATAGGTAATAAAAAAAGCCCTGTTGGGCTTTTTTTACATGCTTCAATTAGTTAGCTAAAGCTTTAACTTGAGCATTTAAACGGCTCTTATGACGAGCAGCTTTATTTTTGTGGATGATGCCTTTATCAGCCATGCGGTCGATTACAGGAACAGCTTTTTTGTAAGCTTCTGTAGCAACAGCATAATCACCACCAGCGATTGCACTTAAAGTACGTTTGATGTAAGTACGAACCATAGAACGCAAGCTTGCGTTGTGTTTACGCGCTTTAACGTTTTGGCGCGCACGTTTTTTAGCTTGAGCAGAGTTTGCCACTCTTGCACTCCTTGAAAATAAGTTGGTCTGGGCGGGCTGTGGTCAATCCAGTAAACTGGTGTAACCATCACCAGCCCGTAAACAAGTGCCATATTGTGATGAATCAATACCGTGAAGTCAAGCCTTGAGAGCATTTTAAGCCGTTTTAGGGGCTGCTAAAACCGTAAGAAAAGGTTAAATTTGATACAAACTTAAAGAAGGTTGGATAAAAAATGACTATAAGCACGAAAAAAGCAATTGTAGTAGGTGCTACAGGACTCGTTGGATTAGCTCTAGTTGAAGAGCTTGAACAAACACCGGAATTTGAAGCGATTACAGTTGTTGTTAGAAAAGAATCACAACTACTTAATACATATAAAAAAGTTACTCAGTTAGTAATTGAAGATTTTTTATTGCTCAACGATGAAGACGTAAATGATCACACTCACGCATTTAGCTGTTTAGGTACAACTTTAAAAATAGCAGGTTCAAAACAAGGCTTCTATGCAGTGGATTATGAGATAAATGCTCATTTTGCAGACTTGATCCAAGATAAACATATCCATTTTTTAATTGTAAGTGCACTTGGGGCAAATGCTAATTCACCAATTTTCTACAATAAGGTTAAAGGACAATTAGAAGACTATATTCAGAGTTTAGGCATCGAAAAATTATCTATTTTTAGGCCATCTTTATTAATTGGTAAACGTAGCGATGTGCGTTTTATGGAAGATTTAGGACAAAGTCTTTTTAAATTCATTGAAAGTAAATGGAATAAACCATTCAAATATAAACCTGTTACAGCAGAGCAATTGGCTCATACCATGGTTGTAGCGGCGCTAACGCAAATTGAAGCATTTAAACGATATGATAATCTCAGCATACAACAAACTCGATAGGGAGAATAAAAGTGTCAACAGTACCATTTGTGACATGTGATTTATTGGATGATAACCCGGAAAAAGATTTACAAGTGGTCACGCCCTCAATGGACGGTAAGTTCTTTAAAAGTTACGGTGCACGTCAAACTTTTGGTGGACAAGTTGTGACTGTAAAGTGTTTTGAAGATAACTCGCGTGTAAAAGAATTATTGGCTACAGATGGTACAGGGAAGGTATTAGTTGTAGATGGTGGTGCTTCAATGCGCTGCGCACTTATGGGAGATATGATTGCTGAATCAGCAGTTAAAAATAACTGGAATGGTGTGGTTATTTATGGCTGTGTACGTGATGTTGATGCACTTGCGACTCTGGATTTAGGGGTACATGCATTGGCTGCAATTCCACAAAAAAGTAATCGTAAGGGCATTGGTGAAGTAGATATTCCTTTGTATTTTGGTGGAGTCACAATTCAATCTGGCGATTTTATTTATGCAGATAACAATGGAATTGTGATTGCTAAGGAAAAATTAGTTTAGCTCCACAATATAAAGGAACGTGTAATGGTGAATCATCAAATTAAAGTGCTGCAAGCAGTAGCATCTGCAATTGCTCAAGGTGGTAGAGGGGTTACAGGTACAGCATTTCCTAATCAGCCTGTTAACGCTCTAAAACTTTATGAGTTTGAAGGTTCACCATTTTGTCGGCGTGTTCGTGAAGTGATTACACTTTTAAATTTGGATGTGGAAATTTACCCATGTCCTAAAGGGGGAACAAGATATCGTTCAGTCGTAAAAGAAATAGGCGGTAAATTGCAGTTTCCATTTTTAATTGATGAAAATACAGGCGATAAACTATACGAATCACAAGATATTATTCATCACTTATTCAAACATTATGGTAAGACAGGGCAAACGCCTCAGAAATTTTCAAATTATCCTGAAAAACCATATGTTGCATTTGCTGGAACCTTATTAAATGGTGCTCGTGGAGTCTGGATTGATAAAAAAATAGTAAATCGGGCCGCACCTGAACATAAACTTGAATTATGGAGTTTTGAAGCAAGCCCATATTCAAGAGTAGTAAGAAATGTACTATGCGAACTTGAAATTCCTTATATTTTGCATAATGTGGCTAAAGAAAGATGGCAAGATATGGGGCCTGCTATTCTTCGCTTAAAACCGGGAAAATATGTACCCTTAAAGGGTGGTAAACGAGAAAAATTGTTGCAGATTATGCAAGGAAAAATGCAAGTGCCTTATTTAGTTGATCCAAATACAGGCGTTAAAATGTTTGAATCTTCCCAAATTGTAAAGTACTTAAAAAAACAATATGGTGGCTAAATATAACTTAGAAAAATTACAAGAGATTGGGATCGTTCAATCTCTTTTTTAATAGTTGAGAACCATAAGAAATCGTACGATAAAAACATGAATATGCTAAATTACTACCGTAAATTACCAAAATAAGGCCTGTTTTATGGAATGTATGAGAATTCAGCCTGTAACGAGTCATCCTGGAGAAAATGCATTATTTATTGTATTAGGATTAGCTCAAGGTGATTCTGTTGTAGAAAAAGTAAAAGATTTTGCAGCTAATTTTTCAGCGTTAACTAGAAGTTTGTCTAATCGTTATCCAGAAAGTAAATTTAATGCCACATTCGGTTTTAGCTCAAATGCGTGGGATATCTTATTTCCAGAACAATCAAAGCCTCAAGAATTAGAAACATTTCAAGAAATCAAAGGTCCAAAGTACACAGCCGTTTCAACACCAGGTGATTTATTCTTTCATATTCGTGCTGATCGACAAGCTCTCTGCTATGAATTGGGAAGTATTATCAATGAACAGTTGGGTAAAGTGACTTATCCAATTGATGAAGTACATGGTTTTCGTTATTTCGATGGCCGTGCAATTATTGGCTTTGTAGATGGAACAGAAAATCCTGAACCTGTAATTGCAGCGCAGTGGGCTCTAGTGGGCAGTGAAGATCCCGAATTCATTGGGGGAAGTTATGCATTTATTCAAAAATATACCCATGATATGGAAAAATGGCGTGCTTTAAGTGATGAAGAACAAGAAAAAGTAATTGGTCGTAAGAAGTTTAATGATATTGAACTCGGTGATGATGAAAAGCCTTTAACAGCTCATAATGTTGTAAGTAAAGCGCATGATGCGGAAGGTAATGAGCTAAAAATTATGCGTGCCAATATGCCTTTTTCTAACCCTTCAAAAAATGAATATGGGACTTTCTTTATTGGATACTCGCGTAAATTTAGTACAACCCGTCAAATGCTTGAAAATATGTTCTTAGGAAATGAGCAAGGTCATCTTGACCGCTTACTTGACTTTAGTACTGCCCAAACAGGTACTTTATTTTTCGTACCGACAGTAGATTTTCTAGATGACTTGGGTGACGAGTAGGCATTAAAAAAATAAACTTAGATGGTAGAGGTGAGTAGATTACCTCTACCATATAAATTGAAAATTAATAAGATGTGATGAAATGTTTAAAAAGTTAAGCCAGCTTTTTCAAGGCTCGAAAGAGTCACCAGAGCAATTATATTTACAGGAGAATCAGCTCAGTTTTGATTCAGAGCGTGGTCCGGTTATTAAAGATGTCGTGATTAATGAAAAGTGGTCAGAGCACCTTGAATATTTTTCAAATCGTAAATTACAGAACTTTGATGATTTACGTAAGTTATTCCAAATCACACCACAAATTAATGAAAAAATTGATTTAGAAATTGCAAATCAACGCTATGTCGAAAGGTTAGGTAATACTCAAGAAAAGTTGCTTGAACTTAAAGCAATCATACAAATATTGAACCAATATTATGTGATGTTTCTACGTGATAAATAAGTTCAAACATTTGTTTAAGAACTATAAAAAAGTATCGTAAAGTAGTAGCTTGATTTCAGAAAAATAACTCAATTCAATAAAAACATCATGCTACTATTAACCTCATACCTTTTTAGCTCATAAAAGCCATATACATGTTTCAACAAGAAATCTCTCAATTGAATTTGCAACAGCTCAAGGCCGGTGAAAAGCGTTGGGTGGGGTCATTATTAGGTTCATCAGCAGCTTTATTGCTTAAAGAAATTGCGAATCAGCATCCTTCTTTATTAGTTTTAGTCGCTCGAAATAACCAACATGTTGCTCAATTAGAAAGTGAACTTGAGTTTTATGGAATAAAACCGACAATTTTTCCCGATTGGGAAATTTTGCCTTACGATAGGTTATCTCCGCATCAGGATATTGTCTCGGAACGTCTTGCGATTTTATCGAATATGCTGCAGCAAGGCGTATTACTCATTTCAGCAAGTACTTTGGCTCAACGGGTTGCGCCTTACTCATGGGTTTTGGGTAAGCACTTTGATATAAGAGTGGGGCAAAAATTTGATTTAGAACAGCAAAAACTAAGATTGGTTCAGGCTGGCTACCATTTGGTAGATACAGTTTATGATCATGGAGAATTTGCTGTACGCGGTAGTATTATGGATATTTTTGCATCTGGGCAAGAAGCTCCTATCCGAATAGATCTATTTGATGACGAAATTGATTCGTTAAAATTCTTTGACCCTGAAACCCAGAGAACAACCACAACGTTAAAAAGTTTTACTGTTCTACCAGCTAAAGAGTTTCCATTAAAAGAAGCACGGTCAGTTTTTAGAGATCGTTATTCTGAGTTTTTCCCGACAGCAAACCCTAAGAAAAATCCAATTTATCAAGATGTTTTAGATGGTATAGCATCTCCCGGAATTGAATTTTATTTACCATTATTTTTTGATAAAGAACAAATGCAATCGCAAAGTATGTTTACAACGTACTTGCCAAAGAATTGCATTGTAATTACAACTAGTGATGTTGATACCGATTTAACTAACTTCTGGAAAGAAGTTATGCGTCGTTATGAAGATCGACGTCATAATATTGATCAACCTATTCTTGCTCCTGAAGAGTTATTTATTTCTCCAAATAATTTGCTGAGTGCTTTAAATCAGTTTCCGCGCATGCTTGTAAGTGCAGAAACTATTGAAGAAAAAGCTGGTGCACTTAACCTTAAAACTGAGCAACCCCGTAAATTACCGGTCGATCCAAAAAAAGAGAAACCATTTGCAGCTGTAAAAAAATATATTGATGAAGCAAACCATCCTGTTCTATTGGTTGCAGAAAGTGCAGGACGCCGAGAAAGTTTAAAAGATGCATTGCGTTCAAGTTTGGGTGAAATTCCGAATGTAGAGAATTTTGAGCAATTCAAAACCAGTCAATTTGCAATTGCGATTACCAATGCACCTTTAGACCGTGGTTTACTTATAACTGATCAATTAACAGTTATTTCAGAAAATCAGCTTTATGAACACCGAGTTGTACAGCGTCGTCGTAAGCGTCAACAGGAAGTTTCTGAAGAGTTTCTAATTCGAAGCTTAACTGAGCTAAGTATTGGTGCTCCTGTCGTACATATTGATCATGGTGTGGGACGTTATGCTGGCTTAATTACACTTGCTATCGAAGGTCAAGACTATGAGTTCTTACAGCTAGATTATGCTGAAGATGCCAAAGTTTATGTCCCAGTAACCAACTTACATCTAATTAGCCGTTATAGTGGCGGCGACCCAGATTTAGCACCGTTACATAAAATTGGTACTGATGCTTGGAGTAAAGCAAAACGTAAAGCATTAGAGCAAATTCATGATGTTGCAGCCGAGCTTTTGCATATTCAGGCACGTCGTCAGTCAAAACCTGGTTTTGCTTTTGAATTGGATCAGTCGCTTTATATGCAATTTGCAAGTGGCTTTGCGTATGAAGAAACACTTGATCAGGCCAATGCAATTGAAGCTACGTTGTATGATATGCAGCAAGCAAAACCAATGGATAGATTGGTATGTGGTGATGTGGGTTTTGGTAAAACCGAAGTGGCCATGCGAGCAGCATTTGTTGCAGTACAAAATGGTAAACAAGTTGCAGTTTTAGTTCCTACCACGTTACTTGCCCAACAGCATTATGAGTCTTTTAAAGATCGTTTTGCTGATTGGCCTGTTCGTATTGAAGTGTTATCACGATTTGGTTCGAACAAAACTCATTTAAAAAATATTGAAGACTTGGCGGATGGTAAAGTCGATATTGTGGTAGGCACACACAAGTTATTACAAGAGAATGTTCAGTTTAAAGATCTAGGCTTAATGGTCGTGGATGAGGAACATCGCTTTGGTGTACGTGACAAAGAGCGAATTAAGGCTTTGCGTGCTGATGTTGATATGTTGACCCTTACGGCAACTCCAATTCCTCGTACGCTTAATATGGCTTTTTCGGGAATGCGTGATTTATCGATCATTGCCACTCCACCAGCACGTCGTTTAGCAGTAAAAACGTTTGTTCAAGAACATACAGATGCTTCAATCAAAGAGGCGATTTTGCGTGAGTTATTACGTGGTGGACAAGTTTACTTCTTACATAATGAAGTAGATACCATTGAGCGAGCGGCTGAAAATATTCGTATGCTTGTGCCAGAAGCACGCGTGGCGGTAGCACATGGACAAATGCGCGAACGTGAACTTGAGCAAGTTATGCAGCAGTTCTACCACAAAGAATATAATGTGCTGGTGTGTTCAACCATTATTGAAACGGGTATTGATGTTCCAAATGCCAATACAATTTTAATTGAACGTGCAGATAAGCTTGGTTTAGCACAATTGCACCAGTTACGTGGACGTGTAGGTCGTTCACATCACCAAGCTTATGCTTACTTATTGGTGCCTTCAATCAAGCACTTGAAAGGTGATGCTGAAAAACGTCTTGATGCAATTCAACGAGCTTCTACATTAGGCGCAGGCTTTATGCTCGCTACGGAAGATTTAGAAATTCGTGGTGCTGGTGAATTGTTGGGTGAGCAACAAAGCGGTTCAATGCAGGCGATCGGATATAGCTTGTATATGGAAATGCTTGAGAAAGCGACTAAAGCAATTCAACAGGGTAAAACACCGAATTTCGATGCACCATTGTCGTTAACTGCAGAAATTAACTTACATATTCCCGCACTTATTCCGGATGATTACTTAGGTGATGTTCATCAACGTTTATTATTCTATAAACGTATTAGTAATACAGATACTCAAGAAAAACTGGATAATATTCGCATGGAGCTTATTGACCGTTTTGGTGTTCCACCGCAATCAGTTAAACACTTGTTTAGCGTGCATCAGATCCGCTTAAAAGCGGAGCATTTGGGTATTACAAAAATTGATATTAATACTCAAGGCGGCAACATTGAATTTTCACCAGATACTCCAGTTCAGGCGATTAGTATTATTCAACTCATGCAAAAGAACCCGACCTATTATCGTATGGAAGGTGGACAGCGCTTGAAAGTGATGGTGCAGCTTGAAGACTATGAAAAACGAATTCAATTTATCAATGATTTACTACAAAAATTGATGAGTGAATTACATGCCTGAGTCCAGTTTTTTGAATAAGCCATAACTGATCAGGGCATTTGTCTTGTTGTGATTGGATTTTATGTACTTTTTTATACCTTGAGATATGAATAAGTGCATAAAATCATTGTTATTTGTAAGTAAACGGACTACTAATAATATTCACATCAAAACTGATGTGATAGTATTAGCCATTATTGTTTATTGTCATTTATAAAAGATATGTTTAGTTTGCATCCACAACTTGCTCAAGATACTTTTTTTGTAGGCGATTTCCCGCTTTCAACATGTCGTTTAATGAATGATATGCAATTTCCTTGGTTGATTTTAGTACCTCGTGTACCAGGAATCACGGAATTATACGAATTAAGTCAAGCTGACCAAGAACAGTTTTTACGTGAATCAAGCTGGTTATCTAGCCAGTTATCTCGCGTTTTTCGTGCTGACAAAATGAATGTTGCAGCTTTAGGTAATATGGTACCTCAATTACATTTCCACCATGTTGTCCGCTATCAAAATGACGTAGCTTGGCCTAAACCAGTGTGGGGTACACCAGCTGTACCATACACAAGTGATGTTTTAGCTCACATGCGTCAGACCCTTATGCTTGCTTTACGTGGTCAGGGTGATATGCCTTTTGATTGGCGCATGGATTAAATCAATGTCATGCCACATGTGAGTGTGGCTACATTGAAATGTGGAGGATAGGGTGCAATTAGAGAGGTTTATAGATCGGGAACCTAAGCAGTTTGCATATTTTCATCGTTTGATGGGGTATTCCATTCTGTCATTGATTTTAGTGATCTATGCCTTTACCTCACCAAATACTAATTATCAAATCTATATTCCTCCTTTCTTTCTTTTTTTACTTTTTGTTAGTTCTAAATTAGAGCACTGGTTACAGTACCAATTTGATAAGAAAACCCAAAAAAGTGTTTTCTTTGCGATAGATGCAATTGTGGTGGCGGTTACTCTAGCAGGCGTACACCTCAATCTTGTTCCTACATTTATTGCACTTTTTGCATTATTTTACTCAGCAATTAATAGTCGTATTTCGTTTGCAGTGATTTGTTTAACGAGTCTGCTTGGTGCGATTATTTTTTATTTAAGTACTTTTTTTCTATTTGGTTTTCATCCATATTTTGAAGCCACAAGCCAAGAATTAACGGTAATTACCCTACTTGGTTTAGTGATGTTTATCACTATTGGAAATTACTACCAACATCGCTGGGTAAAAAAAATTAGTCAGCAACGCCAGCATTATTATGACCAAATGACGCGTTATATCGCTTTTGCTAATCAGTTAAGCCGCTATGCTCCATTGCAATTATGGCAGTCGATTATGCGTGGTGAAGCTGAAGCAAAAATCGAATATAAACGTAAAAAAATGACCGTATTCTTTTCTGATATTCAAGGTTTTACTGAATTGTCAGAAACCTTAATTCCAGATGACTTGGCCTTCTTGCTTAATGATTATTTAAGTCATATGACTGAAATTGCGAAGCAATATGAGGCGACTGTCGATAAATTTATGGGAGATGCAATCCTCATCTTTTTTGGAGATCCAAATTCACAAGGTGTTGAACAAGATGCCAAATCTTGTGTAGAAATGGCAATTGCTATGCGTCAGCAAATGAAGTTGCTGCGTGAGCGTTGGAAAAAGATGGGATATTCAGCCTTGCATATCCGTATGGGTATTAGTACGGGTTATTGCCACGTTGGGAATTATGGGGCAACACATCGTATGGCTTATACAATTGTAGGTCGTGATGTAAATTTGGCGGCGCGTTTACAGTATGCTGCTGAAATTGATGAAATACTCATTTCTGATGATACTTATCAACTCATTAAAAGTGATTTTCTATGTGCACCGAAAACCCCAATCTATTTAAAGGGAATTCAAGGTGCAGTAAAAACATGGCAAGTCATGGAAAAATACACAGGAAATAAATCAGATCATCAACAATGGTTTGATTATGAATATAAAGGTTTCCATTTAGTATTGAACTTAGAAGAAGTACAAAACTACGAATATCCGGAATTGGTTGAAGTGCTTGAAAAGATGATTCAACGTATTAAAGTTCAACAAACTTTAATTAATACTCAAGGTGTTGCTCAGCTTAGACTTGAGGATGAAGTTAAACCAATAAATATTGATCAAGAGCAAGATCAGGTATAAATCATATAAATAAAAAAAGCTGCTTAAGCAGCTTTTTTTACCATTAAATCTTAATGATTTTCTGAAGCATGATTAATTGTGTATTTCGGAATTTCAATTTCAAGATCTTCGTCTACAATTTTAACCTGACATGAAAGGCGAGAGTCAGGTTCTAAACCCCAAGCACGGTCTAAAAGATCGGCTTCAACATCGTTCATCTCTTCTAAGCTATCAAAACCTTTGCGGACAATCACGTGGCAAGTTGTACATGCACAAGACATATCACAAGCATGTTCAATTTTGATACCTTTATTGAGCAAACTTTGGCAAAGATTTGCATTTTGTTCAACCTCAAATTCTGCACCTTCAGGGCAAATCTGAGCATGAGGAAGTACTTTAATACGTGGCATATTGATCACCTATACCTTTTTGTTTGATTTTGACCAATCGTCGAGCTTTGTGCCTTTTAAGGCATGGTCAATATGTCGGTTCATTCGTAATGCTGCAAAAGCGTCACTATGTACTTTAAGCTGTTGAACAGCATGTTCAATTGCTTGAATATCACTACCTTCGAGCTGAACTTTTAATGATTCTTTTGAGGAATTGAGTTCTGCAAGTTGCTTTTCATCAAGTAAATCAGCATCTACTTTTAAGGCTTGCTCTAGAGCTTCAAGTTCACGCTCTGCTTCAACTTTGGTTTCTTTTAAGTGACGAAGATTTTTGTCTTCTTCGGCATGTTGGAAACCTTCAATTAATAAGCGTTCTGTATCTGCCTCAGATAAACCATACGATGGTTTGATATCGATATGAGCTTGTACACCAGAAGTTGCTTCACGAGCAGAAACAGTAAGTAAGCCATCAGCATCAACTTGGAAAGTGACTTCAATACGGGCTTGACCGGCAGTCATTGGCGGAATGCCATGGAGTACAAATCTACCTAATGAGCGGCAATGTTCAACTAAATCACGTTCACCTTGAACCACATGAATTAACATGGCAGTTTGGCCATCTTGATAGGTTGTGAACTCTTGACGACGTGCAACAGGAATAGCTGTATTACGAGAGATCAGACGTTCAACTAGACCTCCCATTGTTTCTAAACCAAGAGAAAGTGGAGTGACATCTAGAAGAAGTGACCCATCTTGACTATTACCAATTAACTGGTTTGCTGTAATTGAAGCACCGATTGCTACAACTTCATCTGGGTTAATTGTGCAAAGAGGTTCTTGATTAAAAACTTCACGTACAGCTTTTTGAACTGCATAAGAGCGGGTAGAGCCACCCACTAAAACTACATTTTGAATGTCAGTCAAATCAAGCTTTGCATCACGCAATACACGCTTACAAACACTGATTGTTTTATCTAAAGCAACTTGAATAATATTTTCAAATGTAGGTCGGTCTAGTGTAAGAGGTCTATCAAGCAGTTTTAATTCAACTGAATCTTGAGTAGATAATTGCTCTTTAGCTTGACGTGCTGCAACTATAAATACTGCATAGTCTTCATTACTTAATACATCAATATTAAGCTGCTTTTTTGCCCATTTCACAATGAGGCGGTCTAAGTCATCACCACCTAAAGCGGTATGGCCGCCGGTCGCTAAAACTTCAAATACGCCTTGTGAAAAACGTAAGATTGATACATCAAAAGTACCACCGCCCAAATCGTAAATTACATAATTACGGTCGGTCTCTAAATTACTTTCTTGATCTAATCCATAAGCTACTGCGGCAGCTGTAGGTTCATTTAATAAACGTAATACGTTTAAGCCTGCAAGTTGAGCTGCATCGCGAGTTGCTTGACGCTGAGCTTCGTCAAAATAAGCAGGAACTGTAATCACAGCGCCATTAACGGGATTTTGTAAGCTGTCTTCAGCACGATCTTTTAATTGTTTTAAAATTTCGGCTGAAATTTCTACTGGTGTTTTGCGCCCGGCACGTGTTTCAAAAGCAGGCATTTCATTTTCTGAGCCTACTAATTCATAAGGATGCTGAAACTTAATGTCTGCTTTTGAGCGTCCCATAAATCTTTTAACAGATACAATCGTATTTTTGGGATCTGCAATGATAAATGGTTTAGCTTCTTCACCATAATGAGTTGTATTGTCCCCATAATGAACGATAGAAGGAAGTAATCTTCTATTTTGAACATCATTGAGTACTTTAGGTTTGCCTGATAACACTGTCGCAACTAATGAGTGTGTTGTTCCTAGGTCAATACCAATCGCAATGCGATGTTGGTGTGGGGCACTGGATTGACCCGGTTCAGCAATTTGCAAAAGTGCCATGAGTTAAATCCCTTGAAAATAAAGTAGAGAAAGCAAAATTAAAAATCATCGTCTAAATCAAAGCTGTCTTCTTCATCTAACAGTTGATCTTCTGCTTTATCAATATCGTTTAAAACACGTTGAAAGAAACGCAACTTACGTACGGTATCACGTGCTTCAGCCCAATCTTCTTCGTTGTAATCAATTTTGAATTCACGAACCAAGCCATCAATCCATTGTTGTACTTCCAATCTTAACGTACGTAAATGTTCAGGTGATGTCGCTTCATCAAGTTGTTCACGAAGTTCTAATGCAGATTGTAGAAATTCAAAATCACTAATAGATTGGTCAAGATGATGATCTTGCTTTTTAAGAGCTAAAAGGTAGGCAGCGCGGCTATCAACTTGTGAAAGCGTTTTAAAAGCTTGATTGATTTCACTTGATTTGATCAATGCTTGATCTTTATCTGCGGCTTTATCTGGATGATATTGTTGTTGCAAACTCAAGAAATTTGATTTTAAGCTTGCCAAATCGATATCGAGTGCCACAGGTAAATTGAACAACTCAAAATGATTCATTAGAAATGGGATCCACGTTAATTAAATACATTAAAACAGTGCTTTTGAAAGACACTGTTTTAATGAGAAAAAGGAAAGGAGAGGATTAAACAGTGAAAGATTCACCACAACCACATTCACCCTTTTTATTAGGATTGTTAAATTCGAACCCTTCGTTAAGGCCATTTTTAACATAGTCCATTTCTAAGCCTTCTAAGTAAACTAAGCTTTTAGGATCTACAAAAACCTTAACACCAAATTGTTCGAAAACTTGATCATGTTCATCGATATCGTCTACAAATTCGAGAACATAAGCCAACCCAGAACAACCAGAAGTTTTCACACCAACGCGAATGCCTTCACCCTTACCTCGGTTTTTAAGGTAATTGCTAATATGAGTCGCAGCATTTTCAGTTAAATGAATCATGAAAACTCCAACGTTTATAATGGTAACAAATTAAGCTTTTGACTTTTTACTACGATAATCTTCAATCGCAGCTTTAATCGCGTCTTCAGCTAAAACAGAGCAGTGAACTTTTACTGGCGGAAGAGCTAACTCAGTCGCAATATCAATATTTTTGATTGCTTGAGCTTCATCAAGTGTTTTACCTTTTAACCATTCAGTTACAAGTGAACTTGATGCAATTGCAGAACCACAACCGTAAGTTTTAAAGCGTGCTTCTTCGATTACGCCACTGTCATTTACTTGAATCTGTAAACGCATCACGTCGCCACATGCAGGTGCACCCACCATGCCTGTACCAACATTTTCAGAGTTTTTATCTAAAACACCAACATTACGTGGATTTTCGTAATGATCAATTACCTTTTCGCTATAAGCCATTTTGCTTCTCCAAACCTCGGGGTCAGCCTAATATTAATATGAGGGTTAAAACACTAATTTCAATAATTAGTGTTCTGCCCATTCAACTGTAGAAAGATCGATACCTTCTTTGTACATATCCCAAAGCGGAGAAAGTTCACGTAATTTCTCAACAGCGGCTTTGGTAATTGTAAGCACGTGGTCAATATCTTCTTCAGTCGTGTATTTACCAAAACTAAAGCGAATTGAGCTGTGTGCTAGCTCATCAGATAAACCTAATGCGCGAAGAACATATGAAGGCTCTAAAGTTGCAGACGTACAAGCAGAACCACTTGATACAGCAGCATCTTTAAGCGACATCATTAAAGACTCACCTTCAACAAAGTTGAAGCTGACATTTAAATAATTAGCAACGTTTTGAGTCGGGTGACCGTTTAAGAACACTTGTTCAAGGTCTTGTAAACCGTTCCAAAGTTTGTTACGAAGTTTACGAATACGCTCTTGTTCAGCATGCATTGTTTTGCCTGCAATTTCAAAAGCTTCACCCATACCAACGATTTGGTGAGTTGCCAAAGTACCAGAACGCATACCGCGCTCATGGCCACCACCATGAATTTGTGCTTTTAAGCGAACACGTGGGCTACGACGTACATATAATGCGCCGATACCTTTTGGACCATAAATTTTATGAGCAGAGAAACTCATAAGATCAATTTTCATAGTAGATAAGTCGATATCAACTTTACCAGCTGCTTGTGCTGCATCTACATGGAAAAATGTTTTGTTGGCACGTGTTAATTCACCAATCGCCGCTACATCTGTAACCGTACCAATTTCGTTGTTTACCATCATAAGAGAAACAAGAATAGTATCTGGGCGAAGGACAGCCTTAACCATCTCAGGAGTAATTAAACCTGTTTGTGGCTCTGGCTCTAAGTAAGTAATTTCAAAACCTTGTTCTTCTAATTCACGACAAGGGTCTAGAACAGCTTTGTGTTCAATTTTACTTGTAATGATATGTTTGCCTTTAGATGCATAGAATTGAGCAACACCTTTAAGAGCAAGGTTATCTGACTCAGTTGCACCAGAAGTCCAAACAATTTCACGTGGGTCGGCTTTAATTAAATTTGCGACTTGCTCACGTGCATATTCAACTTTTTCTTCTGCCTGCCAGCCATAAGCGTGGGAACGAGATGCAGCATTACCAAAGGTACCGTCGAAAGTTAAACACTCCATCATACGTTCTGCAACTTGCGGATCTACTGGAGTGGTTGCTGCGTAATCAAGATAAATTGGACGTTTCATATCAAATACCTGTACCCGATAAAAGAGCTGAATCTGTGCCAGTCACATTTTGGCGTAATGCAACAGTTTGAACGTTGTCTCGGCTAATGAGGTCGGCAAGAGTGATTTTAGCTAAATAGTCGGCAATATGATGAGAGAGTTCTTGCCATAAATCGTGAGTAAGACACATTGCACCATTTTGGCAGTTACCTTTATGGTCACAACGTGTTGCATCAACAGTTTCATTTACGGCTTCAATAATTTCTAACACAGTAATTTCATCAGCGTTTCGAGCCAAATGGTAACCACCATTTGCACCGCGAACACTAGAAACTAACCCATGACGCTTAAGTTTTGCGAACAACTGCTCTAAATAAGCAACTGAAATAGATTGACGTGCGGCAATTTCGGCGAGCGTGATCGTTTGTTCAGTTGGCTGCAAAGCTAAATCAAGTAGAGCAGTCACTGCGTAGCGACCGCGAGTTGTAAGGCGCATGATTCGATACACATGTTAAGACTAGATAATAGGATTTTATGAATCCCGACTAAAATAGTCAAGTTTTTTTATTTTTAATTCAAGTGCAGGATCAAGATAGAAAAAATAAGTTAAGCTACCCACAAATTATATATGAAATAAGCAATAAATATTAGGCTAATTATACCAAAGCACAAGTTAATGTTGCGTTGGCGCTGCTGTAAACGTGAAATTCGATTTTGATACTGCTTAATTTCGACATTCAAAGAATTTATCTCTGAACGCTGTTGATCAATTTTTTCAAGTAAGGGGGCAATTTTTTTACGTGAAGCAAGTGCTTCGGCTTCATCATCTGGAGTATTGAACCATTGCTTCCAGTCAGCCAGAAGCTTAGGTAAAGTGAGATGTGAAATTAAATCGATGAGTTCTTTTTTGGTTTCTGCATCTCCATCAATCCGCATATTGTTTAAACTACGTTGATTTGAAAAAGCAAAAATTTTGATAAGGTCGATGAGAGTACTATTAATTTCTAAGTCAATACGACGATCATAAGAATGAATATCAAATAATAAACCTTTTTCCGTAAATTGCACATAGAAGTTGAAAAATGGCAAGTAGCTATTAATACGGATTGTGATTTTATTTGCGATAAACTTTTTCGCCTGCAAGCGAAGAACACCATCGTGGGTGAGAATAAATGAGAAAAAAGTTTCTAAAATAATTAGAACAATGTTCAGCAACAGACGTGGGTGTTTTTGTCTTTGTTGCGTTTCACTCATAAAAGTTTATCCTTAAATATTAGAGATTAATTAAGAGAATGAGACATCCTATCTCAAACTTAACACATTGTCCTGTTAAATATATTTACATGACATGATTGTTTTGTAGAACAGTTTCATAAATGTATCAAGTCTTGACTTTGTTATTATAAGAATATTTTGTGGTTAAATAAGACTTCATCTGTCTCATCCGATCAGGAGCTTAGGTCAATGGATAATGCAAACATAGAAACACAATCAGAAGAGCAAGGAGATAAAAACAAATTAAAATCAAAAAGTTCTAGAAAGTCTGCATTGGATTTTAGAAAGTATACCAAGCAAATATGGTTAGCTGGTTTAGGTGCTTTCTCTCGTGCCGAAGAAGAAGGCAATAAACTATTTGACTCACTAGTCAAAGTAGGGGAAGAACTTGAGTCTAAAACTGGTGATTTAGCCGATACAACTGTTGGCAAAGTAACCGAAAAGGCGAAAGAGTCAGTGTCTGATACAAAAGACAAGGTCGAAAAAATTTTAGATACCAGTGTAAATCATTCTTTAAATCGAATTGGCTTAGTTACTCCGAAGGACTTACAGCACATTGAACAACTGTTAGTTCAATTGCATATAAAGGTTGATGCTCTTATTGAAGAAAATCAAAAATTGAAGGCAAAATTGAATGAAAAGTAAAAAAATGTAGGGATTTAGCAAATATATAACAGTTTTTTAGCATTTATTTTTGCTAAAAGCTCTGCTCTAGTATTGCGTTTTCCCCCAAAGCATTGCTATAAAGGCGTCATGGCCTTTTAAACTATAGCCTTGGACCTTAAACAAACGATATTAAGAGGATGTTTTATTCATGAATAAATCAGAATTAATCGATGCAATTGCTGAAAAAGGGGGAGTATCTAAGACTGATGCAGGCAAGGCACTCGATGCGACAATTGCGTCAATTACTGAAGCACTTAAAAAAGGTGACACAGTAACTTTAGTTGGTTTTGGTACTTTCAGTGTTAAAGAGCGTGCTGCACGTACTGGTCGTAACCCTAAAACTGGTGAAGAGCTTCAAATTAAAGCAACAAAAGTACCTAGCTTTAAAGCTGGTAAAGGTCTTAAAGATTCAGTTGCTTAATCTTTTAAGATGATTAAACGCGCCGATATAGGCGCGTTTTTTATTAAAAATCTGAATTGACCAATATTGCTCATTCATTCATTGTGGTTTTTCAGTTAAAATTCTCCTCGAAATAAAATATTGGAATACTTATGGAATCGTTTCGTACAGTCATTAAGGGTTGGCTCGGCAAAGTCCTTTTAATTTTGTTTTTGACCCCTTTAGCGCTTGTAGGTATTAATGGATATTTTAATAGGGGAAACAAGGCAGATGTCGCAAAAACTGTAAATGGACAGGACATATCAAAAAAAGACCTTGAAACTTTAACGCAAAGGTATAAAGAACAATATTTAGCTGCTGTAAAAGGTGATGAAAGTTTACTTAATTTACCGGTTATTCAAGCAAAAGCTCTCGATATATTGGTATCTCGTAATTTACTCATTCAGCAAGCTGAAAAATTGGGTATTTCTTTGAGCGATGCTCAAATCGAGCAAATGTTAGCTCAGCAGCCAAGCTTGCAAGAAAATGGTCAGTTTTCACAAAAATTATATGAAAATTATTTGCGTTCAATTGGTATGACAAGCCAAGCCTTAATTGCGAGCTTGCGTCAAGATCACGCTTTGAAAATGTTGACTTCAACTTTTTCTGATTATGCTTTAGTGAGTAAAGTTGATGTAATGCAAATTGCGAATTTGCAAACTGAACAGCGTACATTACATTTAGCTAGTATTAAGTTAGATACCTATAAAACGGGTTTAACAGCATCTAATCAAGAAGCGACTGACTACTACAATAAACATCAAAACGAGTTTAAACAGCCTGCTTCTGTTGATGTAGATTATGTTGTTTTATCTCCGTCCTTAATGGCGAAACCTGCACCAGCAACAGATGCTGAACTCAAACAAGCCTATGCTAAATTTGTAGAAACTCAGCAAAAAAATGCTAAACGTGTTGTGAAGCATATTCTTATTACCACAGATGCTCGTGATGATGCGGCAGCTCAAAAGCTTGCTAATGAGGTATATGCAAAAATTCAAGGCGGTCTTTCATTTGCTCAAGCAGCAGCTCAGTTCTCAGAAGATCCAACTTCAAAAACGAAAGGTGGTTTAGTAGAGGCGTATGCACCTGGTGTTTTCTCTGATGCATTTGATAAAACTGTTTCAAGTCTGAAAAATGGTCAAGTTTCGCAGCCAGTAAAAACACAATATGGTTACCATATTATTGAAGCAGAGACTCCAGCGAATCAAATTCCTTCGTTTGAAGCTGAGAAGGCGCGTTTAACTGCCGAAGTTGAAAAGAATAAGGTTGCTACTGTTTATTCAGATACAGTAAATAGTTTGAATGAAACAATTGTAGGTAATGATTCTTTAGAGGCAGTTGTACAGCAAGTTAAAGGTACAAAAATTGAATCATTAAATGGTGTAACTTTAGCTACTCAAAATCCACAACTAAGCGATCCAAACGTAAAAATTAAATTGTTTAATGATGATGTGAAAAATGGCGATCGTAACGCTTCATCAAATATTCAATTAGCGAATGGTGATACTGTTTGGGTTAAGGTGCGTGATTATCATGCTGCTGGCGTTAAACCACTTGCTCAAGCAATGAACGAAGCAAAAGCTAAAGTAATTGATGAGAAAGCACGCAAAGCAGCTCAAGCAAAAATTGCTACCATGTTGACTGAATTCAAAACTCAGCCAGCTGAGCAAGTTGTTGCGAAAAATAAAGTATCTTTTGAATCTGCAGGTGTATTTACTCGTTCACAAGGTTTAAAACGTGCAATTGAGCGTGCAGCATTTAGTGTTCCTGCACCGAAACCTGGTATGTGGTCTGTTACAACAGCGAACTTACCTAATGAATTGGTTGTCGTTGCCGTTTCTAATGTAAATTCAGCTGCGGTAAATGCTATGCCAGCGGATCAGTTAAAGCAATTACAACAGCTTTATCGTCAATCTCGTGGTCAGCAAATACTCGAAGATTACAGCGAATACTTAAAGTCACACGCTAAAATCAAATAAAACTTATGTAATAAAAAAAGCGCTTCGGCGCTTTTTTTATTACTGATCTCTACTACCTATATAATTTTGTCTATATTGTTTAGGCGATAAATCAAATACTCTCTTAAATGCCTGACTAAATGCAGTTTCTGATGAATAGCCGACTTTATTTGAAATTTGTTGAACTGATAAATTACTTGTCCGTAGATATTGGCTCGCTAAGCGAAAGCGATAATGCTGCAAATAAGTAAGAGGTGGTTCACCAATAATATTATTAAAGAGATTGGCAAACTTAGAACGCGACATGCAGCATTGTTCAGCTAATGATTCAACAGTCCAGCTAGCCTCAGGTTGGCTATGGATTGCGGATAAAGCATTACTTAACTCAGGATGTGTTAATGCTCCTAACCAGTTTTGTTGGTCTGACATTTGTTGGATATGGTCTCGAATACATTCAATTAAAAGAATACTGACTAAGTGATCAATAATTTTGTCATGGCCAGGTTGAATTTTTTGTGTTTCGACCGCTAAAAAATAAAGCCCTATTTGCAACCATTCAGGAGGAGTTGTCTGGTTTTCGTGTTGAATATGCATAATAGATGGTAATGCATTAATCAGTGGTCCCGCCATATACGTATCAACTTGACAACGTAGACAGAGCAATAATGTATTTTCAGGTGCTGATGAACCTAACTCAATTGGATCGTGACGATGCCCATTAAATAAGGGAGTAATATCGACAGAATCTACCAGTTTGCTTCCAGTCGCTTTTGAATCTGTAGCTTGATGAGCTTTTCCAGAAGGAATTAAAATAATATCTCCAGCTTTTGCAATTATTTTTTCGACATTATTTATTTGAATATATACAGAACCCGTTAAAACAATGTAAGCCAGTAAAGCAGATTGATCTTGTGTTTTAAAAGCCCATTCACCTTGTGCTTTTATATAAATATATTCAGACTTATTTAAGTGGATATCATCAAAAAATTTACTTAGTGCATCCATGTTTATATGATCAATCATTATTTTAATAAAATTATAGTGAGCTATAAGAATAGATCAACATGTGTTTTTAGGACAAAAAAGTGGAAGAAAATGCCAAAGACTTTGAAATAGGTTTTTTGGACGGTTACAACTGTTAAGCAAATAGTATTTCTTTAACTATATAGGTATATAGAAAAAGGAAATATGACTATGAATGCACCAGTGAATGTTCAGCAAGAACTTATGCCAGTGCCAGCGTCTATGCGTGAGATAGACCGTAAGCGCTATTTATGGATGATTAGTCCGGCTCTACCTGTAATTGGTTTAGGTATTTTAGCCGGATACCATTTTGGTCCACGCCCATTAAAGAAAGTATTTGCTTTAGGTGGTCCACTTTTATTACATGTTGTGATTCCTGCAATTGATACAATTATTGGTAAAGATGCGCGTAATCCAACCGATGAAGAAATTAAACTTCTTGAGAAAGATCCATATTATTCGCGTTTGGTAAAAAGTTTTATTCCATTGCAGTATGCGGCAAATATTTATGCATGTTATTTAACAAGCCGTAAAGATACTTCATTTATTGACAAAATTTTGCTTGGTATTTCCATGGGTGCCATTAATGGTATTGCAATTAATACAGCCCATGAACTAAGCCATAAACATGATCGTATCGACCATATTTTATCTCATCTTGCTTTAGTACCTACTGGTTATAACCATTTCCGTATTGAGCATCCATATGGCCATCATAAGCGTGCAGCTACTCCTGAAGATCCGGCATCTTCACGTATGGGTGAAACATTCTATGAATTTTGGCCACGTACAGTTGTTGGTTCTTTTAAATCAGCAATTGAAATTGAAAAAAATCGTTTAAAACGTAAAGGTAAAGAGTTTTGGTCACTCGATAACGAATTGCTGCAAGGCTGGGGTATGAGTGCTGCTTTCCATGCTTCTATGGTAGGAATTTTTGGTAAAGGTACGATTCCTTATTTAGCAACACAAGCATTTTACGGGATTAGTCTATTCGAAATTATTAACTATATTGAACATTATGGCTTATTGCGCCAGAAAAAAGAAAATGGTCAATATGAACGTACAATGCCAGAGCATAGCTGGAATAATAACAATGTAGTGACCAACTTGTTCTTATATCAGTTACAGCGTCACTCAGATCATCATGCTTATCCAACTCGTCCATTCCAAGCATTACGTCATTTTGACGAAGCACCAGAGTTGCCAAGCGGCTATGCAAGTATGTTGCTACCAGCAATGATTCCTTCATTATGGTTTAAAATGATGGATAAGCGTGTATTTGATCACTACAAAGGTGATTTAAATAAAGCGAATATTTCACCAAAACGTCGTGCAAAAATCTTCAAAAAATTTGGTGTAGTCGATAAGTCATTAAAAACTACACAAGCTAAATAATTAAAAGTATATTCCTGAAATACCAAACCCTCTAGTCATGTGGTTAGAGGGTTTTATTTTTGCTAATAAGTCACAGTGCTAAGAAGCAAGGAAGTAAAAAAACTCCCTTGCAATATCTTTATTTTAGTTCACTTGAAGATTTTCCAAGCTCACGACGAGCAATAATAAGTTGCTGGATTTGTTGAGTACCTTCAAAAATATCAAGAATTTTTGAATCACGTGCCCACTTTTCAAGTAGTTCATCTTCGTTATAGCCAACACTTGCTGCTAACTCGACACATTTCAAAGTGATTTCGTTGCCTACACGACCTGCTTTTGCTTTAGCGATGGAAGCTTCTTTGGAGTTTGGTTTTTTGTTGTCTGCCATCCATGTGGCTTTCAACATAAGTAACCGTGCAGCTTCCCATTCGGCTTCCATTCGGTAAATTTGCGCAGCAAGGTTAGAAGTTTGCAAATATGGAGTCGAGTAATTGGGATCTAATTGGTCTTTAAAAATTTCTTTAATACGTTCTAAAGAAGCTTTGGCACAGCCAATTGCCATTGCGGCAACTAATGGTCGTGTATTGTCAAAGGTTTCCATTACACCGGCAAAACCTTTTGCAACATCAATTTCAGGATTACCGAGCAAGTTTTCAGCCGGAACACGACAGTCAGTAAAACTTATAACGGCTGTATCAGAAGCTTTGATACCTAACTTATGTTCAAGTCGTTCAACTTTCATTCCGGGAGTACCTTTAGGCACTACAAATGATTTGATGGCTGCACGTCCAAGTTTTCGGTCAAGTGTAGCCCATACGACCACCGAGTCCGCACGTTCACCAGAAGTTACGAAAATCTTTTCACCATTTAAAATATAGTCATTGCCATCTTTAGTTGCCGTAGTACGGATCGCAGCAGAGTCAGAACCACAGCCTGGTTCAGTAATCGCCATAGCTGCCCATGTTCCTTTAAAACGTTCTAGTTGCTCATCATTTGCGACCGCGGCAATTGCAGAGTTTCCTAAACCTTGACGTGGCATACTGAGTAATAGCCCAGTATCGCCATAGCACATTTCAATGATGCCTAACGCTGTTGACATGTTAGTTCCGTTACGGACACCTTCATTATCAGATTCACCACGTTTTCCTGCACCGGCAGCACCTGCATTAATTCCTTCACCACCTTCATTCATGCCATCAATGAGTGAAGCGAGCATATCGAGTTCTTTCGGATAAGCATGTTCTGCTTTATCGTATTTACGGGAAATAGGGCGTAATACATTGATCGCAACATCATGTGCCTGATCAATCATCATTTTGAATTTTTTTGGATTTTGTAAATTCATGAAAATATCCTCTGATTGATCTTAAGCATGTAAGCCAGAATGTAAAATTGCGGTTGCGCGTAAATCACGATACCAACGTTCAACAGGGTGTTCTTTTGTAAACCCATGTCCACCTAAAATTTGTACGCCATCTGTTCCTACTTTCATGGATTTTTCTGCGCAAAGAAGACGAGCTAAATATGCTTCACGATGGAAAGGTTTACCTGCTTCGGCAAGACTTGCGGCATTTAAAATCAGCATGCGCATAGCATCAATTTCAATTGCCATATCTGCAATCATGAATGCGACACTTTGACGATGTGAAATTGGTTCTCCGAAAGCAGTTCGTTCATTGGCATATTTAATACAATATGCTTTTACAGCTTCACAGGTTCCTACAGCCATTGCACACCACATTAAGTTGCCTAAATCTAAAAAGGCGGTGTAATCAAAATCTGTTGTGCCTAATCGTAGAGCAGGTGTATGGCTGAATTTTAAAGTAGCTGTCTCTGTTGCTTTGAGACCCATAGCAGGGGTACTTTTAATGGAAATGGTATCGCCCGCTTGTACTACAAACACATCCGGCTTACCATTAAAATCTGCACTCACCAAGAACACATCAGCTAAATCACCTAAAATGACTAAGGTTTTTTCACCCTCTATAAAATATTGATTATTTTCAAGAGAAGCTTTTGTTTTTAAGACATATGGGTTAAATGCCGGAGTAGCTTCTTGTACAGCGAAAGTGGCGGTAATGTCTGAGTCTTCTGCAAAGCAAGGTAAATACATTGACTGAACTTCAGTAGAACCCCAGCGTGTAATCGCATTAATAACGCTAAACGTACTTAAAAGTCCTGCTGTAAGACTAAAATCACCTTCAGCTAGTTTTTCAGCAATCAATAGGTTACTTACAATATTTTGTTCAGCGGCGACACCACCTAGTGCTTCTGGAAGAGCATAATAATTTAGTCCTAAATCTTCTACATATTGCCAAAGGCTTTCTGGAAATTGACCTGCCTGATCAGCATCATGAGCTAATCCTAATAAAACTTCTTGAGCAAATTGAGACATTGCATCAGAAGTCATTTGTTGTTCTTCGGTGAGGCTTAAGTCAAATAGGTTTTTCTTCTGTTGAGGTAGACGCTGTTGGGGGATTTGCTTAGGTTTAAATGCTTTCTGAGTCTGACTTAATGCTCTAAATCCAGCTTTTGAACCTTGATAAAGAGACTTTTCAAGAAATTTACGTAGTTTGAGTTGATCAAGTACATCGCTTCCAGCTAATTTCGTGATCAGCGATAAACCCAACCCTTGGGCTTTATTGATCATATTTGTCATGATAGTGGTGTCCTAACACATTGTTATTGTTTTATGCTGACACGCTGTATAAGAAAAAACTATGTCGTTGCTGACATTCAAAAAATGAGCAGATAAATGGTAAGAGTAAAATAGGCTTGATTTTATATATTTGATTTTATAAGGAAAAATTAATTTTTAAAAAGAATCATTTTGTTTGAATTGACTAGAATGACATAGAGCCATTCTAGTCTTGATAAATTAAGCAAAGTTACGAATCATACGTCGTACATTGGTTTTGGCATCAATCACCGTCATAAATGTATATGCGCCAATAAACTTACGGCTAATAAACATAAATTCTTTTGGAGGAACCGAGAAATATCGAGACGCGATTGATTTGCTTGCTTGCTGCATAACACGACTATGTAACTGGCTCTTTTTCCAGTCATAACGTTCATGTTCATCCATTAGGCCCACTGGCATATCTGGATTATTTGCAGGGGTACTGAATGCTTCTGTCGCAAGTAAAAAGACATCGGCCATGCCGGGTTTAATACTTTCAGGCATTGCATCGAAAAACTCATATCCAGTCATTGCTTGGACCATCGCATGTTTATCATGCTGATAACCCGCTTGTATAAGATTACGCGCCACTGAGAGTAAATGTTCATCGAACTGACGGATCGCACCAAAGTCTAATAGTACAATTTTATCCTGAATATCTTGGCCATTACCTAAACGAACAAGGTAATTACCAAAGTTAGGGTCAGTTTGCATTTCACCCCATTCAAAAATCTCACGAACTGCAATCTCTAGTGAAGCTTCACCGAGCTGATTACGTCGTTCTTGAGGAAGGGAAAGCATGACTGGACTATTAATTGGCACGCCACGTTCAAAGGTCATACATAAGACTTGATCGGTACAGTATTCATCTACAATTGTAGGGACGATATAGCGCTCATCATCTTTTAAACGTTCAGCAAAGCGACGTGTTGTGGCTGCCTCTACGTGATAATTGACTTCACGATGCATCATTTCACGTACTTCATCAAACCACTGATCAAACTCACGAGTTTGAGGAACCATACGTGTAAGCTTAAGCATGTTTTTAAACAGACTCATATCGGAGTCAATTGCATTCGCAACACCAGGGTATTGAATTTTTAAAACTAATTCTAAACCGTCTGATTTACGTGTTGCGCGATGAACTTGTGCCAGAGAGGCTGTACCGATAGGCTCATGATCAATTGTTAGATCATTTAATTTAGAACCTAATTGTTCTTGCAAATGAGGTTTAATTGCTGGCCAGTCTAAAGCAACAGTTTGGTTATTTAAGGTATTTAAAGCTTGAGTGATTTCTTCTGGTAAAAAATGTTCACCATAAAGTGCCATCATTTGGCCAATCTTGACAATAGAACCTTTAAGTTTGCCAATTTCAGAGACAAGATAATTAGCTTGTTCGCTCATTGCCTTTTTACGTTTCTTCTCTTTTTCTTCTTCACTAGAAAAGAGGGAAGAGGCACTTGCAGTAGCCCAACGTGTTCCTGCCAGTAAAGAAGCTTTCGCGATTGATAAGCGTCGATCCATGGAAGAAGTTTTTAAACTCTTAAGCTTATCGTTCTGATTTGACATGAAAATAGAATCCTATGCGCATCATGCAGCCAAACGCTGGTGATCTAAAATTGTAACGAATATTACATGTTTTGAACGTATTAAAATAGTTCCCTCAGACTGAATGGTGAGTTGAAAGTCTTATTTGGGATTTTAATTTTCTAAAAATAGCCTAAGCATTAATAAGAAAATCAAAATATCCACCATTCAGAAAAAAATAAACTACTATAAAACGCCGTATCAGATACTAACCGGCAAATTACATTTTAAACTGAATTTTCAATTCAGCCTTTTGCATTAAGTGCATACGATTAGCTTGAATATGCTGAATAACCATTTGCTTGACGGAATCATGCATAAAACCAAGTGCATGAGCCTTTACAATAACGATGCTAGGCAGTGTATAGAAAAAGTACTTAACATCATCAAAAGTCGCATTATTAAAAATGCCTTGTTCGATTAAGGTCTGCTGTAAAAATTGCTTTTCATTTAATACATGATCTGAAGACTCATCCCAAAAACGGTGACGCATTGCCATCAGATTATTGTGTTTGTAACTCATAAATTCGCCAGTTCAGACTTTAAATCTCAACTAAATATATTGGAGTCATCTACCCAATATCAAGTTTAGATTGTTTTTTGTTCGGTGTTCGTTTGATTTTTCATGTAAAGGATGTAAATAGCCTAAGTAAATTTTAAACTTTTTTTTAAATAAATATAATCAAGCTCATTTCATTAAAATCTAAAATCCTATGACTCCTGCATGTAGACTGTTAAAAAGTAACAAAATCGAATTTTCTATCCATGAGTATGAACATGACGCAAATGCTAAAAGTTTTGGTTTGGAAGCGGCAGAAAAGTTAAACCTTGATGTAAACGAGGTATTTAAAACACTTCTTGTTACCGATGAGAAAAATTATTTTGTTGCGGTTATACCAGTTAATCATCAACTCAATTTGAAAAAGGTAGCTACGGCAGTTGGGTGTAAAAAATTGCAGATGGCAAATCCCAAAGATGCCGAACGTTTAACAGGGTACTTAGTGGGTGGAATTAGTCCATTAGGTCAAAAGAAACGCTTAAAGACAGTGATTGATACCTCTGCACAAAAGTTAAGCAAAATTTATGTAAGTGGTGGTAAAAGAGGGTTAGATATTGGTTTAAATCCTAAAGACTTGGCACACATATTAACGGCGCAATTTGTAGATGTACTTGATTGATTAAAAAAGGGCATAGCAAGTTGACATACTAAATGAAAATGATTATCATTATTATGTATTGTTTGGTTCTACCAGAAAATAACAAAAATTATATGAGTTTCTGGTATTGGTAGACCTGCAAGACATAATAAAAAATGCAGGTTTGTTAGCAGTAAATGGACCTAAGAAAAACAAACATGATCAGCGCATAAAAAGAAGAAGCAAAGGTAGCAAGCGAGGAAGGCTTGCTACCTTTGTACTTAAACTCAGTTTCAGAATTATCTATATTGTTCAACCTTTTTGAGTATTTAACTCTTCTCAGTAACAGATTTCTTATATTTATGATTAAAAAATAACCACTAATGTTTCATTTATTATCATCCTGCCTTTTTAAGCAATTTTTTGTATACCCTGAATAAAACATGATCAAAAAAGAGGTAAAAACGTGCTTATTTTTCATGGAAAACCTGTTCATGGAGCTATCTTTGATATGGATGGGACAATGTTTGATACTGAACGGTTACGGTTTCAAACATTGCAACAGGCATCTCAAGAACTCATTGGGCAGGAGTTTTCACACGAATATTTAATGCAATGTTTGGGGTTAAGTGCGACAACGGCGGAAAAGCTTGCACAACGTTTATACGGAGTAGATGTTCCATATAAGGAAATTCGAAAACGTGCCGATGAGATGGAACTAGAACATATTCGAAAACACGGTGTGCCTATTAAAAAAGGTCTGGTTCAAGTTCTAGAGCGTTTAAGAAAATCGGGTCTAAGAATGGCTGTGGCTACATCAAGCCGTAGAGCAATTGCCGAAGAATATTTAATTAATGCGAATGTTTATAAATTTTTTGATGTCATTACTTGTGGAGATGAAGTAGAACAAGGGAAGCCACATCCAGAAATTTTTCTCAAAGCGGCTAGTCAACTTCATTTAGACGCCAACCAATGTTTAATGTTTGAAGATTCAGAAAATGGTTTAACCTCGGCTCACACCTCAAAAGGTTTAACAATTTTATTAAAAGATATTAAAGAACCTAATGATGAAATGCTGGAAAAAGCGCATTTTTATTATGACCAGATGTATGATTTTTTAACTGACCTCGACCAATTTATTCCTGTTATGGATATGCCAGAGATACAGGAACCTTTTCCGCAAAGTCTGAATCAGCTTACTGTTGGAATACATGGTTTCGGTGCTATTGGCGGTGGTTATATAGCGCAGATCTTGTCACATTGGGATGGATACACAAAGCCAAAGAGAATCATTGCGTCAACAAGAAATAGTCTTTTCCGCGAAGCTGTAAATGCGTTTGGAACCTATAGTATTCGCTATGGGCAATTTTCTTATGATGAACGTATTGAGAATATGACGATTGTTGACTCTGACAATGAACAACAAATGTTAGAGATGTACATTCATTCAAGTTTGATTGCATTATGTTTGCCTGAGCAAGCAATTGAAACTGAAGCACAGATAATCGCAAAAGGGTTATATGCACGTTTTAATTCACAACTTGAAACATGTATAGAACCCTTAACCTTTCTAATTATTTTAAATAAGGTGGGTGCGAAATATTTGGTGATGAAGCATCTTAAAGAAGCTCTACTCGAGTTAACTAACGATGAAGATGTTACCGAGCATATTTTAAAAGAGCATTATTTTTGCGATACCGTAGTTAATCGTATGGTTTCAAAACTTTCTAATCAGAATTTATATCGTCAACTTCGTATTAAGCATAATTTTCTTGAACAGCATTTAGAAGATGTTGAACAAGAAGACCAAATCGAAATTGAAGACTGTAATAAACTGACTCAAGATCAGCAAAATCAGGCTTCTATCTATGTTGATAATATGCGCCGTAATTTTCAGCCGGGACATATCTTACAAAGCATGGATTTAATCTTGTTCCATAGTGAAACAGATATGCCAATTTATGTAGAGAAAGGCAGCCCTTTGCTTGAAAAGTTGCGTCAGGTGGTGTTGGTTGACCAAATTACTGACATTCAACTCATTAAAAACCGTTTATGGAATGGTGTACATGCGATGCTTGCTTGGTATGCATCTTTAATGGGTTATGAATCTATTGGTGTTGCCATGGGTGATCATTCAGTTAAAGCATTTGCAGAAAACTTAATTGCAGAAGTGAAGCAGGGACTTGCAATTGTATTACCTAACTATGCAAAAGATCTAAATCGAATGGCACAAAGTTTTCTAGACTCATGTGAATATGCATTTAAAGATCCTTGTCAACGCGTAGCTAGAGATCCACTACGCAAACTCAATCACAATGAACGTGTTATGGCATCAATTGCAGTGAATATTCGTCATGATTTGCCTTATAAAAATTTATTAAAAGGTGCTGCTTTAGGTTATGCCTATGCAATTCAATTTTTAGAAATTGAAGAGACTAAAGCAGTTGAACATCTGCAACAGCAAATTCAGAACTTAGAATTGAATACAAATCAAAGAAGACAGCGTGAAGTTGAGTTGGTTCAACTTATTCAATATTTATTTTCTGAACAAGGTAAACAACCTTTGGACATTAAGTTGAACAATGCCAAAACTACACTCACTTAATATGTTTAAATGTGCTTAATGAATTAACCTCAACAATTGAAAGGCAAACATGTTTTAATACGAAATTTTTATGATTTTAAATTAAAACTGTGCTGTTAAAATCCTCCACACTCATGGTGCCGACGTCTATGCGGGATTATCCCGAATGGCACCTTGGGCGTCAAAATTACGCTTTATGGTATCTAGAAATTAATGATCAGAAATTAGTTCATTATCTAGATCAATTGCGTGCGCATTTTTCAGAATTTCTAGTAGAGCCTAATCACCGTCAATATCATGTCACGCTGTTTATATGCGGTTTCTTGACTCATGAAACTAAAGTTCATGATGATGACTTTTGTTTTAGTGAATTTGTGCAGCAAAGGGAAATTTTAAGAAAAGAAAATATTGCACCATTTCAATTAAAAATTGGTTCGGTTGATAGCTTTAGTAGTGCTTTATTTGTAGAAATTCAGGATAAAGAAAATATTTTATCTCTCATGCGTCAAAAATTAGGCTCAATTTCTAATGAAATTGCCGCTTTAGATTACTATCCGCACATTACATTGGGTTTGTATAAAAAAGACTATAGTAGTGATTTGATTTTACAAAAAATTTCTCAATTACCTGTACAATACAATCAGGCTGAATTTGATCTTAAAGTTGAGCATTTAACCTTTGGTTATTATGAGGCTCAAATTTTACAAGGGCAGCTGTATCCGTATCAGCATTTGTTTTTAGGTGAGCTATGTTGCAATTGATTTTAGGTGGTGCTCGTTCTGGTAAAAGCCGACTGGCTGAACAAACGGCCATATCTATGCAATTAGCTGTCACTTATGTGGCGACGGCGCAAGCACTTGACTCTGAAATGCAAAGCCGGATTGCCCATCATCAAAATCATCGTCCTGCTCACTGGTCTTTGGTTGAAGAACCATTATTTTTAGCAAAAACTCTGCAAGAAATTGATAGACCTAACCAAATTATTCTGGTGGATTGTTTAACACTTTGGCTAACCAATTTGTTACTTTTAGAAGATAAAAACGTTCAACAACTTGAGTGTGAAGAGCTGTTAAAAGTTTTACCCACACTCGAGTCCGAAATCATTTTAGTAAGTAATGAAACGGGTTTAGGCGTTGTACCACTCGGTGAGATTAGCCGCCGTTTTGTCGATGAAGCAGGAAGGCTACATCAGGCTTTAGGACAAATTGCAGATAAAGTTGTGTTTTGTGTGGCTGGTTTTCCAATGATTTTAAAAGGTGAGAAATAAAAATGAACTGGTGGTTAGAATCTGTACAGCAACCTAATTTAGATGCAAAACAACAAGCTGAGCAACATCAACTCCAACTTACCAAACCTACAGGTGCCTTAGGTGATTTAGAGCAGATTGCAATTACACTTGCCAGTTTACAGTCAAATGTACATCCACAAGTTAACCATCCATGGATTACAATTTTTGCAGGTGATCATGGTGTAGTTGAAGAAAATATCTCTGCATACCCTCAAGCTGTTACCCGTCAAATGTTGCAAAACTTCATAACTGGCGGTGCGGCAATTAGTGTCATTGCTAAATATCATCAAGCTCATTTACAAGTCATTGACTGTGGCACAGTAGGTGAACCATACCAGTACGCAGGTGTTGAACGTCACTGTATTCGTGCTGGCACTGCAAATTTTGCCAAACACGCTGCAATGAATGCTGATGAGTGCCGTGCTGCCTTAGAGTTAGGTAAAAAAAGTGTAGATACTGCTAAAGCGAATGGTGCAGATATTTATATTGCGGGTGAAATGGGTATTGGAAATACCTGTTCAGCTTCTGCGTTAGCCTGTCTTTTACTAAATGATACGGCTGAGCAATTAACGGGAGTTGGTACAGGAATTGGTGCCGATCAGTTAAGACATAAAATTGAAGTAATTGAAAAGGCAATTGAACTTCACCATAAACATGTCATTGGTGATGTCTTTAAAACACTATGTGCTGTAGGTGGTTTGGAAATTGCGGCAATTACAGGTGCTTATATTCGCTGTGCGCAAGTGGGTTTACCTGTGATTGTGGATGGTTTTATTAGTTCTGTAGCCGCTTTATGTGCGGTACAAATGAACCCTAAAGTACGTGACTGGATGTTATTTGGTCATCAATCGGCTGAGTATGGACACCTACGTATTTTACAAGAACTTAATGCTGACCCGATTTTGAAGATGAACTTGCGTTTAGGCGAAGGTAGTGGGGCTGGTACTGCCTTGGCATTAGTTAACATGGCATGTGTCTTACATAACCAAATGGCTACCTTTGCTCAAGCTGCTGTAAGCGGGGATAAAATTGGGTAAATTTAGGATCGATTTGCTCAGACATGGTGAAAGTCAGTATAGCCATACTTTACGTGGGCATTTAGATGATGAGTTAACAGCAAAAGGTTGGCAGCAAATGCAGTCAACCATTGAGCAAGTCACAGACCAGACATGGGATGTTATTGTAAGTTCCTCATTAAAACGATGTGCTTGTTTTGCTGAGGAACTTGCCAAAACAGCAGAACTCCCTTTACTTATAAATCATGACTTAAAAGAAATGTATTTTGGGGAGTGGGAAGGTATCTCAACTCAGCAAATTTATGAAACTTCACCAGAATTACTTGCAAACTTTTGGCAAAAACCAAGTCAATATTGTCCACCTCGCGCTGAAACATTAAACCAGTTTCAAAAAAGGGTTCTGAAAGGGTTTCAGGATTTGCTTACGCATATGCAAAAACATAATTTACAGCATGCGTTAGTTGTTACTCATGGGGGTGTGATTAAGTTATTGGCTTGTTTAGCCGAGCAGCAACCTTTAGATGACTTACTTAAAATGTCGGCAGAGCTTGGGAAATTATATTCTTTTGAATTTTCTGAAGCAGATGGTCAATTAACTTTTATGTTGAGATAGATGAATTTTATATTTTTATACACTTGTAAGTTATTATTTTTATAAAGATATTTTAAACTATGTAATAGAACTGTCATTACTAAAAATTAAGCTATTGGCATTTATTAATTAATTACTTATTTGGCTTATGAATATTTTATTTAAAACTAGTGTGCTTGCAGCCTCATTATTGCTCGTGGCTTGTAATAATAATGATGATCAAGAAGTTCAAACTCCACCATCTACAAATTCATCAAAATATTATCAAACCAAAACACCTTATCAACCACAGCAAGATCTAAAAAATTATGAACAAGCTCCAAATGGGTTCCAGCCAGTTTTTACAGAATTGGTTGCGCGACACGGTTCGAGAGGACTATCAAGTCTTAAATATGATTTAGCACTTTATAATTTATGGAAACAGGCGAAAACAGAAAATGCTTTAACGCCTTTGGGTGAGCAATTAGGTGCTGACTTGGAAGCCATGATGAAAGCCAATATTTTATTGGGCTATGGGGTTGAAGGTATTCGCCAATACGGTTATGGAAATGAAACCATGACCGGTATTTTAGAACACCGCGGGATTGCCGATCGCCTATTACAGCGCTTGCCAACACTTGTAAACTCTCAAGCATCTATATTGGTACAAAGTTCTGGGGTAGATCGTGCGGTGGATAGTGCTAAATTCTTCACTGCTGAACTGATAAAACAACAGCCTCAGCTGAAAGATAAAATTGTTCCTGTGTCTTATACCAATTTATCGAGTTCAAGCGTTCCTAGTCTTGTAGACGGGGGTGTTGATCGTTTTAAACTTTATTTTCATAGTCTAAATGCGACTGAAGATTTAACTCAACCACTTAGTGCTAGCCAACAAAAAATTTATGATGCTAGTCAGGCCTATCAAGATTTCGAAGCAAACAATAAAGATTTAGCCCAAAAGTTGAGTGAGTTATCGAAGAATACTCAAGCAGAAAAAATTGCCCAGTCCGTACTCACTCCGATTTTTAAAGCAGACTTTATTAAAAAACTTGGTACGACAGGTTATAGTTTTAGCAATAATGGGTCTTTTACAGTAACTTCACCAAAAGGTGAGCAAATTACAGAAAAAGGTAAGGGTAAAAATACCATTGCTAGTGCAGTAGATGCTGCGGCTTATGTTTATGAGCTTTATTCAATTTCTGGTGGTATGAAAGATGAGTTAAAAGGTGTTGATTTTGATAAATATATGCCTTTGGAAGCCGCAAAATTTTATGCTGAATTTAATGATGCCAATGATTTTTATGAAAAAGGTCCAAGTTTCACAGAGTCGAACCAAGTTACAAGTGAAATTGCTCAAGGACTCAAACAAGATTTATTCCAACAAGTTGATGCTGTTGTAAATAAAGCTCAACCATATAAAGCAGTTTTACGTTTTGCCCATGCTGAAATTATTATTCCTCTGGCAACTAGCTTGGATTTGCATAATATGATGCAGCCGTTACCACTACGCCAGACTTATAACTATTCAACAAGTACATGGCGTGGTGAAGTAGTTTCACCTATGGCAGCCAACGTACAGTGGGATGTTTACCAAAATAGCCAAGGTTCGACTTTAGTGAAGATGCTTTATAATGAAAAAGAGACTTTATTTAAATCTGCATGTAACTATGCGCGTTACACACCAACTAGTTTTTACTACGACTACATCAAATTAAAGCAGTGTTATCAAATACAATAGTTTTTCACAGTTTTTGAAGTGTTTAATGGGAATAGGGATTGCTATTCCCATTTTTAATTACTCATAATTCAGTTTGTTTTTATATATAGATCAGTTAGAGAGTGGGATATGACACCTTTTTGGATTGCATTGCAATTTTTAACTGTTCTACCTATTGAGTTAAAGACTACACCAACGGCGCAACAAAATGGTCGGGCTATTTTGTTTTATCCACTAGTTGGGCTGATTATTGGTGGCATACTTTTTCTTGTTGCCTGTCTTTTAGTCAAATTACCCGTTGTTTTACTTGCCGCAATTATACTTACTTTATGGATTTGGCTGACCGGGGGATTGCATCTAGATGGACTGGCCGACACAGCTGACGCTTGGGTAGGTGGCTTTGGGGATAAATATCGTACTTTACAAATCATGAAAGATCCAAGCTGCGGCCCAATTGGAGTGCTGAGCTTAGTTATCATTTGTTTGCTCAAGTTTGCTTTGGTCTTGGTATTGATTGAACAACATCAAACGTTATTCTTAGTATTTGTTCCTGCACTTGGACGTGTGGTGCCATCTATTTTGTTTTTAACTACACCATATGTTCGCGAAAAAGGCTTAGGTCGTTCTTTGACAGACCATTTACCTAAAACTGTTTCATGGATAATAGCTGCATTAATTTTACTGTTACCTTTGTATTGGGAATGGCAAGGGCTGATAGCGGTAATTGGTTTTTTAATAAGCCTGATTTATTTAAGATATCTGTTTATAAAACGAATTGATGGCATTACGGGCGATAACGTGGGCGCTACAATTGAAATTAGTGAAACCGTTCTGCTTTTTACTTTTGTCTTAAGTTGTTTTTATTTATAGTTAAATTAAGCGTTTGTGGCCAGCTGTGACCACAAACTTAAATTTACTTAATTACCAAAATGATAGCGTAGACCTATTAAATATGTACGTGGAGCTGCCGGTGTATAGCTCACTTCATTATTACTAAAAGAAGTGCTTTCAGCATAATGTGTATTTGCCACATTTAAAATCTGACCATATATTTCATAGGCCTTTTTACGATAGTTTGCACGCAGGTTGAGTACCGTATGACCATCATATTTTTGAGTATTGGCGTCATTAATCCAATATGAACCTACATATACACCTTCTGCTGAAAGTAATAATTCGGGGATTGGCTTAATTTGATATTCAAGCGTACCAAAAGTTTTTGGTGCGCTCGGCATATCATTTCCACTGTAATCAATAGTAGCTGATGGCTGGAATTGTTCATAACGATGACGAGCCCAGCTACCTGAAATTTTCAATTTTTGGTCAAGCTGATCGGAAATTTGCCAAGTTCCACCGACTTCAATACCTTCATGAAGAGTTTTACCTGCATTACGTGGTTCACGGGTATTATCGGGTTTAGTATAACTAATTACTTCATCTTCACCATTTAAACGATAAAGCGTAATTTCACCATCTAATCGGTCATTGAATGTTTTAAAACGGACACCTGCATCAATATTGGTAAAAGTTGCTTCAGTTAAATTCGGCGTAACTAAATTTGCGCCGTAAAGGCTACTGACCTCTGGTGGAACAAAGCCTTGTGACCAGTTTGTATAGAAGTCGATTTGAGGAGTAATATTCCAAATTGCCCCTAATTTTGGACTAGCCTTATGAAAATTTCTTGTTTCATCTGGAGCGCCAGTAACATTAGAAGGAGTTAAATTATTTTGATAGTCATAACGAATCCAGTCATAACGTGTGCCGCCGACTAAGTTTAAGTTAGGCAAAGCTTGCCAATTCACTTGAGCATAGATCGCTTCATTATCAACGTCGACATCAAAATCACGTAAAAGCTTTCGCTGTTTAAAACTCGTATAAATACGTGTAACAGGATCTCGAAAAACTTCAATATCATTAGTTCTGCCCTGAGTCGGTGAGTGCTCAGCCATACTACCCACGACTAACTTGAATTGGCCTAAAGTTGCTGAGTGTTGTAGGTTGACTCCATAGGACTGAAAACTATTATAAGTGGTCTGCCCGCTGTAAGTTCCTGTTGCAACTCCATCTTTCTTGTCAGTTTTTATGTTATAGCTTGGATTTTGCTCGGTTGTATTATCCCGATAATATAAAGTGATTTGACTTTGCTGTTGATCATTCCAGTCATGACTTAGTTGGGAGGATATACGTGTTGCATCTACTTCCCGGTAAGTAAATGTTTGATAGCTATAACCAGGCCGTTGACTATAATCTTCAGTATTTAAGCTACCTGTCATATCTGCATATAAGTGGTTATAGGTAAATATATTTTTCAGTTTAGTTGAATCAGAAATTTGCCAGTCATGACGTACTGTAATGCTTTGTTTATCCGCTTCGGCATGATCTTGCCAGCTATCACCACGATCACTGGCATAGGCAGAAACTCTTAACCCATGGGTGCCAGTACGAGTATCAAAGGTATCAGAAGCTCCCACGTCAACACGGCGATAACCTTCACTACTTGCGCTCAGATCAATATCTGCTGTTGGTGTGGCACTCGGCGCCTTGGTTAAAAAGTTGAGGGTTCCGCCAATTGCATTACTTCCATAAACACTACTTGCTGGTCCACGTAAAATTTCAATATTGTCTACACCCGCCATATTCATCTCATACAGGGCATTATGGTTAAACACACCTACAGGTCGAATTGAAAGGCCATCTTCTAGATATTGATAAACAGCAGCAGTAGTCATGGGTTGGCGTATAGACATCATGTGCTGTTCATTACCAAGATCATTCATCAAGACTCCTGGTGTTTGGTTTACAAGTTGTCCAATAAAAGTGGCATGTTTATTTTCTATTTGCTCACTATTGATTTGGCTAATTGCAGCTGGAGTTTTATTCAGTATTTCACCTTCGCGACTTGCCGTGACCACAATCGTTGCTAAGGTTTTTGTGTCATTGTTTGCTGGTGTTAAGTCTTCAGCAAAAACTAGAGAGCTAGATGAAGCAGATAAGCATGCTGCGCTTAAAACAGATAAGCGAAATTTGAGGGATGACATAGAATGACCCTATAAAAAGCAATAAATTTTGAATCCCTGAAAATAGGGATGAGAAAAGTTATGGTTTTATAGAGCAGTTGGTGGGGCGTGTTTAATCGGTAAAATATAGAAAGTAACGGGAAGTTCTAGTTGTATGGTCCACGTATGGCACAGGCATCGTACACGGCTAAACCAACGTAAAATTAAAACAAAAATCAAAGCAATGAGTGGAATTAAAATTGCTGCATCTAGCCCATGCGTACATAACGGGCAATGCTTCATGATTTGAGTAGCTAACGCGAAAACCTCTTGAGCATGCTTGGTATGAAATTTATTCTGAATAGATTCCATATGGTGATGAGCATGTGAAAGGTGATGCTGCTCCATATTAAAATTTTGTTGGTAGGCTGAATGCTCTAATACAACTGGTTGGCAGTGACTAGGCATAGTATACAATTCAGGTACGATGCCAATTTGCACAAGAGTAGGCAAAAAAATGTGCCATAGTAAACACAGCAAAGTGATAGCACTTAAAAGCGTGCGCCACTTCAGCAAATGTTGACGGAAACTCAGCACCATATTTTAGGCGGTCGTAGTGGAAAAACTCGTCGAAGTATAATCAAAAACGAATAGCTGTCATAGCTGAATTCCGACCAAACAAAATAAAAAAAACCCTCAAAAATGAGGGTTTAATCTTCAATCTTTAAAAGATGAATTAACGGTTAGGTAAAACATCTTTTAGAGCTTCATGCATTTCAAGCAATGTCTTTTCGGTAGTTTCCCAATCAATACAACCATCAGTGACTGATTTACCATATTCAAGCTCGCAAAGATTTTCAGGAATATCTTGGCGGCCGCCTTTTAAGTGGCTTTCGACCATAATACCTACGATAGACTTATTACCATCTAAAATTTGTTCAGTAATATTTTTAAGAACAAGCGGTTGTAAGTATGGGTCTTTATTTGAGTTTGCGTGGCTCGCATCGATCATGATTTTGTTGCTAACTTTTGCTTTTGCTAAAGCATTTTCTGCTTCTGCAACAGAACCAGCATCGTAGTTTGGCTTACCATTACCGCCACGTAATACTACGTGTGCATAAGGATTACCATTTGTATTAATAATTGAAACCTGACCGTCTTCATTTAAGCCTAAGAAACTATGGCCATATTTAACAGACTGCATGGCATTGGTTGCGACAGTTAAACCACCGTCTGTACCATTTTTAAAACCTACTGGTGATGATAAGCCAGAAGACATTTCACGGTGAGTTTGGCTCTCGGTTGTACGTGCACCAATAGCAGACCATGAAATTAAATCTTGGTAGTACTGTGGAGAGTTAGGGTCAAGTGCTTCAGTTGCACAAGGTAAACCTTTTTCATTTAACTCAAGTAAAAGTTTACGACCAATACGTAGACCTTTCTCAATGTTAAATGAGTCATTCATATCTGGATCGTTAATTAAGCCTTTCCAGCCAATTGTTGTACGTGGTTTTTCAAAATAAACACGCATAACTAGATATAGAGTATCTTTAACCTTTTCGCTTAATGCTTTTAAGCGGTCAGCATATTCGTGAGCAGCTTTTGGATCATGGATAGAGCAAGGACCAATAACGACAAATAAACGTTTATCTGAGCCATCTAAAATATTACGAATAGTTTCGCGGCCTTTTAGAACAGTTTGGGAAGCAACATCAGATAATGGAAGTTCTGACTTAAGCTCAGCGGGTGTTACAAGAGTTTGGATGCTTTTAATGTTAACGTCGTCGATATCTGGCTTTGAAACGGAATTTGAATGTGTAGTCATTGCTGTCACTGGTTCGATCATACTAAAGGTTGTTTTGTGTACTGAATATACCATGAAATAATTATGAAAATACTACATCTCATGGCAATTCAGTTTGGAAAAATCCTATTGATTTTACTATCTTTCAGTCGAGTTGCCTGTTTTTTCAGCAACTACTGCTTGTTGTACCACAGCTGCTTTTGGTTTGGCTTTGACTGGGTGGACCATAAAGTTAACACCAAGAGCAAATAGAGTAATACCCAAAATTTTACGGATTAAACGTTCCGGCATACGTGAGCTAATTAATGTGCCAATAATAATTGCCGGAATAGAACCTACCAACAACCACATAAGTAGCATAAAGTCGACGTTACCGGCACTCATATGTCCAAGACCGGCAACTAAGGTTAGTAATACTGCATGTACGACATCTGATCCAATAATTCGAATCATTGGTAAGTTCGGGAACATAATCACGAGTGCCATAATTCCAAAGGCACCGGCACCAACAGATGATAACGTTACGAATACACCTAGAATAATGCCCATAATCACAATATAGGTGCGTTTATTTTGAACAGCTAATTGCTCATTTTCAGTTTGGGTATTCTCTTTATTTCGGAATTTATTAAAAAACTTTTCAATACGAGTACGGAAAATGATAGAAATACCAGTCAAAGTCAGCATAAAGCCTAATACCATTGTTAAAACAGCTTTATAGTGTGTTGATTGACTTAAATAATGTTCCAATACCCAAGCAGTACCGAAAGACGCAGGAATACTACCCACTGCTAGCCATAAAACGATAGGCCACACGATATTGAGTTTTTTTGCGTGAACCATTGATCCACAGAACTTTGAAATTGCGGCATAAAGTAAATCGGTACCAATTGCGATATGCGGTTCAATTCTAAAAAGACCAATTAAAATTGGTGTCATTAATGACCCACCACCAACTCCTGTAATACCTACACAGAAGCCAACTAACATACCCGCTAAGATAAATTCAAAAGCACCAGACATCTTTATCGCCACTTATCACGAAACGCAGATATCTTATTCCTTTTAGAGATAAACAGTTGTCATGAATAATGATTTACTTATGCAAAAAAACGCTAAGCAATCAAAAATATGCCTATTTTGACGAAATTTTATTCAAATTCATGACTTAGATGATGATTTCAAAGCTCTTAAGGGATTAAGCCAAAGTATGAGTAAAAAGGTAAGGGGTGTTGCAAAGATCCACCAGCTGACAAAACCAATTGAAAAACCATATTTTTTGATGAGAATAAACCCGCTCAACGCAAATAGTAAAAAGGCCAATATCCTCAACAATGAATAATATTTTTGAGCTAAAGATTTGAAATGACCAGTTGATTTCGGTGAGCGATACTTTTCAGCCGATATGAATAGTAAATACATGCCTAGTAAAGTCAGGATAAACACAAAGAACATCATGAATTCACCTCAATATTTAACTTATTCAGCTTTTTTTGAATTTTTTCTATGGCTTTATGTTGAATCGGTTTAATTTTAAAAAATATGAAAAGGGCTAAGGCTGCAAATAACCAGAAAAAAATATCTATGCGTGCAAAATCCCAATAAGCATTAAAGTTTTGGACATAATGATTTTTTAGCAAATAACTTATATTCAAGAGAGGGAGTGCTATACAAAGCAAAATGAAGATGCCAAGTTGAGTTCGCCACAAATATTGTTTTTTAGTGAGGAGTGCAATAATCAAGCTTATTAGCCAGACCAAGAAGAAGCTATAAATTTCATAATTGATAGTAGTTGTCGTGACTGTAAACAATCGATTTGCATATAAGTAAGCAAGTGTTGCACAAGGCAAACCTATAAATGTAGCAACATTTAAACGATCAACTAAATAATGCCCAAAATGAAACTTACTATTTTTCTTTTGAAGTTGGCGTTTTAGGCTCCAAAGTAACAAGCCAGATGCAATCATTACACATCCTAAAATACCAGAGAAAAACAACCCTAAGCGAAGTAAAGGCTGAGCAAAAGTTGCCATATGTAAGCCATATACTCCAGCATAAAGTGTAGCAATAGGACTATGATTACGTGTATCACCCAAGACTTTGCCAGTTGACGCGTCTAGTGTGATTTGTGCTTGATTACGGGTAATAGAACGGTCTTCTTGCTGAATAAATGTAATTTGAGCCTGATTCGTATTTGGGTTTTTAACACTCATAGTTGCTAAAGTTTGATTTCCCCAACGTTGCTGAACTTGACTCAATAAATTCTCAATAGCTAAGTTTTGAGCAGGTTGAATCGATTGGTTCTCAGAGACCGTCTTTGTGCGAATTTCGGTAAAATATTGATATGGATTATCTGGATAGAGTTTTTGCATTCCCCAAGGAAGATATAAATAGAAGAAAATAGCCAAGCCTGTAAAAGTAATAGTCAAAAAGAAGGGTAGTGCAATAACAGATGAAACATTATGAAAATCTAACCATGAGCGCTGAGACTTAAAGGTCCGTAAAGTAAAAAAGTCGCTAAAAATTTTTTTATGGGTAATAATGCCTGAGATTAAGGCAATTAACATAATAAAAGCCGCTAAAGATACAACGAGCCGTCCAATTAATATCGGAATACCAAAAAGTTGATAGTGAAAACGATAGAAGAAGTCACCACCTTCAGTTGCTGAAAGTTTTAGTTCTTGACCAGTATTTGCATCAAGTGTTGCATTTCCATAACCACCGTCTGGTTTTTCCCAATACATAGTGTTAGCAGGACTTTCTGCGGTAGCAACAGTTAAATACCAAGATTTGGCATCTGGAGCGTTTTTTTGTAAGTACTGATATGCTGTTTTAATTGCCACATCTTGTTTTATTTCGTACTGTGCAAGTGCTGGTTGCATCCATAAATTAATTTCATGGCGGTAATACGACAAACTCCCCATTAAAAAAATAGTAAATACGAGCCATCCAAAAATTAATCCAGTCCATGAATGCAGCCATGCCATAGATTGGCGTATACCTTTATGCATAACTCACCATCCGTGTCACAATAAAGAAAAGGGTAAATAGCACGATTGATAGCCCAGTCACTTTCCATAATGATTGAATGCAAAAACCAATCATCACAAAAAATACATAAAACAAAATAGAGATAAATGCTGCCAAATAAATGGCTTCAGGTTTATCTAGAGTCAAATGAAAGATACCAGTAAGCCCAAGACTTAAATAAGCCATACAGGCATAACCCATACCGAAAACGACTAAAAATCGATAGAAAACTTTTATACGATATGACATAGGGAGATTTAATGTTTTGGACATCTTTACTGGCACATAAAAAATAAAAGAAAGCCAACACCTAAAGTGGAGTTGGCTACGCGTTTAATATTTAAACTTTACAGCAACCGTATAGTTGGCTGAGGGTCCATAAAAGCCTTGACCATTAGGGAAACTATACAAATATTTCTTATCGAAAATATTATTTCCATTGGCTTGGAGCGTAATGTGATCATTCACTTCATAGCTCGCCATTAAATTTACTAAGGCATAAGCATCTTGCTTGATGGTGCTGTTTGCTGTCGAGTCGTATAGCTTCACGGCATCTTGCCATTGTAGCCCTGCGCCAACTTTCAGCTTAGGTAAAACTGATGGTGTATAGGTAGTCAGCAAATTAAGGGTTTGGTTTGGATTATACGTTCTCGCTTCGCCACCATTTTTAATATCTTTAATACTAAATTGAGCATAGCCAAAAGCAAGATTGACGTTATCAGTGATTTGACCAGATAACCCGACTTCGACACCTTGTGACTTTAAATCGCTGGTTGGTACTTTTCGATTAAGTGGATTTCCGTCCGAGTTACGTAGTGGGTAATTGTTTTGTTCGGTTTTGAATACTGAAAGCGTCCCAGTTAAACGGTCATCTAGCCATGAGCTTTTTACACCCATTTCATAGCTTTTACCTTCAATTGGTTTTAAAGCTTGATTGGTATCTTGATCAATACCAGTTTGTGGACGGAAAATTGAGGTATAGCTCATATAAGCTGTATATTCAGGTGTAAAGTTATAAGTTAAGCCCGCATACGGTGAAACTTTACTTTCACTATATTCCATAGGCGAACCATAGCTTTCGCCTTTACTCTCGGCTTTCACATAGTTTGCGCCAAGCAAGAGTTTTAAATCTTCGTTGAGATGTAAGCGGGTAGCAGCATAAATTGAATCTATATTTTGCGTATAGTTCGCTGCTTCAGAGAAATCTGACCACGTTATAGATTGAGGTGTCCAACTTGCCCAGTTTGTAGTGGTCGAATTGATAACATTACTATCGTTAATTGTTCCCGTAGATTGTTTATCGTGTTGACGACTACGTACATAGTTATAACCTAACGTTGCTTCATGCTCTTGGTTAAAGAGCTTATAAGTTCCCTCAAGGTTAAAATCTACAGCATGTTGTTCTTGATGCTCTTGGCCACCCCATGGTGTCAAAGACACTCCTGAACCATCAGCTTTTGGGTAACCATAATAGTAAAGGAGGCGACTGTTATGCTTGTTATCAAGATAGTTATAAGTCAGCTTAGCTGCCCATTGATCATTAATTTTCTGTTTTAATTCAACAAAAGCATTCTGTGTTTCATTATCCCAATGCGCCCAGTCAGGGTTTGGGTTATAGGAGCGATCATAAGAAATTTGTTTGCCGTTGGCATCAAGCAAGGGTAGAGCACCCCAGTTGTTTGCATTCGGTTTATTTTTTTCTTGGCTATAACCTACGGTAAGTAATGTTGTATCTGTTAAATCAGCTTCAACAATACCAGCGAAACCATTTTTTTCTGAAGAATATCGGTCAAGGTATGAGTCACCAGTTTGCTCATAGCCCATAATGCGACCACGGACTTTTCCACTTGGTAGAATTGAGCCAGATACGTCAGCCTCATAACGCTGAGTATCCCAAGACCCGTAACTTATACCGCCGCTTGCTTGAAATTCTTGGGTTGGGCGTTTTCGAATATTATTGATGGTTGCACTTGGGTCACCAAATGCATTCGTTAAAGAGTCAGCACCTTTAACGACTTCTACACGATCATAAAAATAAGTATCAGGATTAGTATTGTTATAGTTATAACCTGAGAGGGGGAAACCTACGCCGTCAGTTAAAATATTTGAAATTTCAAAACCACGAGCCATATAAGTAGTTCGCTCGGTTTCCTGATTGGTTACTGTGACCCCAGGTGTATTGTTTAGAACATCTCGGGTGCTAGTAAGCCCAAAATCTTCAATTTGTTGACGAGTAACGACATTAATAGTTTGAGGCGTTTCTTTAGCCTCAATGTTAAGCTTAGTTGCACTGCTAGAGTTCTTAACATTATAGGCTTTGGTTTGTTCAGAAGACTGCTCTGTACTTGTAGCTTTAACTTGAATCGTCTGCAAAGCTTGTATATCTGCATCTTGAGCATAAGTGAGATTTGCATAACAAATCGCGCAGGCGATTACAGAAAGTTTAAATGGTCGAGGTGGGATGGTCATAATAGTAAAGATAATGTAAATAATTCTCATTTATTTTATTGTTTGTAAATGTAAGCTACAATTCAAATCGCATTGTTAATTTTGATTAAAAGATAGTGCATGAGTGTAATTTTAGATTATGGTGTGCTTCTGCTGGCTTTAGCCATATATATTTAGCAAGTTCAAGATTAATAAGCCTCTATGCTAGAATGCATTATTTCAAATTTTTGGGTAAATCGCCTTGGCAAATCGAAAACTTAAAATAGGCATTGTAGTTGGGGAAATTTCTGGAGATACACTGGGTGTGAAACTTATGCGTAGTTTCCGTGAACAAGGAATCGATGCTGAGTTTGAAGGAATCGGTGGACCCCAAATGATTGCTGAGGGTTTTAACAGTTATTATCCAATGGAAACTTTATCTGTAATGGGGATTGTTGAGGTATTAAAAGATTTAAAAAAACTATTTGCTGTGCGAGATGGTTTAATTAACCAATGGACTCAGCAACCGGTTGATATTTTTATTGGTATTGATGCACCCGATTTTAACCTCAGACTTTCTAAAAGTATTAAAGAAAAGAATCTTCCGATCAAAACAGTTCAATACGTGAGTCCATCTGTTTGGGCGTGGCGCCAAGGGCGTGTACATGGCATTAAACAGAGCATAGATTTAGTACTTTGTTTATTTCCGTTTGAAAAAGTCTTTTATGAGCGCTATGACGTTCCAGCGGCCTTTGTAGGTCATCCACTAGCAAAACAATTACCACTCGAAAATCCAATTCAAATTGGTAAACAGCAATTGGGCCTTAATGAAAATCAGAAGTATATTGCTTTATTACCAGGTAGCCGAAAAGGTGAAGTAGAGCGACTTCTTCCTATGTTGCTGGGTGCTGCTAATATTTTGCATACCAAATATCCAGATATCCAATTCTTGATTCCGGCCATTAATGATGCCCGTAAGCAACAGATTGAGCAGGGTGTTCAACAATTAGCGCCCCATTTAAAGGCTTGCATTAATATTTTAGAAAATACAGATAGCGAATCGAAAATTGGCCGTATGGTCATGAATGCAAGTGATATTATTGCTTTAGCTTCTGGGACTGCGACATTAGAAGCAATGCTTATGCATAGACCGATGGTCACTTTCTATAAATTGCATTGGCTGACCTATATAATTGCTAAGCTTTTGGTCAAAATTCCTTACTATTCTTTACCGAATATTATTGCGGGTAAAAAAGTTATTGAAGAGCTGATTCAGGCAGATGCTACGCCAGAAAATTTAGCAGCTGAAATAGAAAAACTAATGAATGTTGAAACGGCGCAAATTCAAGTAATGCAACATTTAACCATGCATAAACAACTTATTTCTGGAAATACGGAAGATCCTGTTCAGGCTATTTTGAAATGTCTGAATAGCTAACCTTTAGGATTTTGATTGGCTAATTGCTTTTAATCCTGCTAATGAAAATTTTTTGAAATGTTCAATTAAATCATGCAATGGCATCTGAGCAATATTTTTAAGAGGCTCAGGTGCTTGAGCATTTGGTCCAGCAATAATGAGCATCATGCAAGGTGTCATCACGCTTAAAATACATGGTAAAACCGCTGGATCATTTTCCTCTAAACCTGCAACTTGACTAATTAACTTACGAATAAGAAAAAATTTTCTCATACCTGTAAGTTCAATAAAACTTAATAAATGCTCAGAAGGTGAAAACAGTTCACGAATAAAAACTTTGCCATGCCAGACATCTTTTTCTGTCAATTTATGCAGTAAAGTTTCAAGTAGTAAACTCAATTTTTCTTCAGGAGAGTAAGTGCTTTCGACAAGTTCTAGTAAGTATTGTTCATCTAGATAGTGGGCATGTGCTTCCACCAAAACTGCTTGATATAAACCATCTCGACCATCAAAGTGATAATTAATTGCAGCTAAATCTACATTAGCAGCGTTAGCAATTGTTTTGTTCGCTGTTTTTGCAAAACCATACTGGGCAATTAATGGTCCTGCTGCCTCAATAATTTTAGTCTTTGTTAAGTCACCATCACTTCGTCTAGATCTGGACATGTTTAAACCTAATTTTCATTCACCATAAAAGTATATCTTTTATTCAAAGATTGGAGTAATTTAAATTTAAATTGAATTTAAACTAAGAAAATTTGAATTTAATAAAGGATAATAAGATGAATAAAAAAGTGATTGCCATAGTCCTAGTTATTATAGCTCTGGTTGTCATCGGTTTTTGGGTGTGGGGATATAAGACAAAAAATCAAGAAGATAGTAATTTGACTCTATATGGAAACGTGGATATCCGCCAAGTTTCACTTGCATTTGAACAGCCGGGCCGTATTGAAAAACTCTTAGTTCAAGAGGGCGATAAAGTTAAAGCCGGTCAAATATTAGCAACTCTGAATACTAATGCATTACAAATTCAGGCAAAGCAAGCCCAAGCACAACTCAAAGCTCAACAAGAAGCTATCGTTAAACAACAAGTCGGAGCTCGGCCAGAAGAAATTAGTCAAGCAAAAGCACAACTCGCTTCTGCTCAAGCTGATTTAGATAAAGCCAGTAAAAACTTGCAAAGGTTACAAATATTGGTGAGTAGTACGGATGGTCGGGCAATTAGCCAACAAGAACTCGACTATGCCAAAAGTAATCAACATAGTGCTGAAGCAGCGGTCCGTGAAAGACAAGCTAATTTAGAATTGGTCATTAAAGGCGCTAGACAAGAGGATCGAGAAGCAACCAAAGCACAATATGACGCAACCAAAGCGAATTTAGATCTAATCAACTATAATCTTACTCAAGCTGTACTAAAGTCTCCTGTAAATGCAGTTGTGAGAGCGCGACTACAAGAAGTTGGAGATATGACCACTGCGCAAAAGGCAGTTTATACATTGGCCTTGACCGATCCAAAATGGGTTCGTGTATATGCAAATGAAAAAGATTTGAGTTCCATTCATATGGGTGGTACGGCACAGGTCATTCGAGATGCTGATCCGAATCAACCTATCAATGGAAAAATTGGCTATATATCTTCTGTGGCTGAGTTCACGCCTAAAACTGTACAGACTGATGAGATAAGAACAACTCTAGTTTATGAAGTCCGGGTTTATGTAAATGACCCGAATGATCAATTGAAAATGGGTCAACCAGTGACTGTAAAAGTACCACTTGTTTCAGGTGAGAAAGCTCATGACTGATAATAATGTAGTGGTTCAAGCCCATCATTTATCGATGATTTTTAAAGGTGAAAATAAAAAGTTAACAGATACTAAGGCAATTGATGATTTGGATATGCAAATCAATAAAGGAGAACTTACTGCTTTAGTTGGCCCAGATGGCGCAGGAAAAACAACTTTATTAAGATTAGTTGCTGGACTATATAAAGCTACTTCAGGTTCTCTGAATGTGCTTGAGTTTGATATCGATAAACATCCTCAAGCTGTGCAAGACCGTATTAGTTATATGCCACAACGTTTCGGTCTATATGAAGACTTAAGTGTACAAGAAAATTTAAATTTATATGCTGATTTACATGGCGTTCCCAAAGATGTACGCAGTCAAAGATTTAAACGGTTATTAGAAATAACGGATCTTACTCAATTCATTCAACGCCCAGCAGGGAAACTTTCTGGTGGAATGAAACAAAAGCTAGGACTGGCATGTACGTTAGTTCGTTCCCCAGAATTACTATTGCTTGATGAGCCTAGTGTTGGAGTAGATCCTTTATCAAGAAGAGATTTATGGACTATTATTGAACAGCTTGTTCAAGAAGAAAATTTAAGCGTTATTATAAGTACTGCTTATATGGATGAAGCAGAAAAGTGTGACTATGTATATATCATGTATGAGGGCAAAATTTTAAAGCAAGGCTCACCTGAGCAATTAAAAGAAATAGCACATGGACAAACATGGAAAGTAAAACTTTCAGAGCAAATTAAGGCACGGACTTTACAAGCCCAATTGCTTGGAAATTCTGTTGACATTATTGATGCTGTTCCAAAGGGTGAACAAGTAAACTTTATCAGTCGCCAAAAAGAATTATCAACAGATATTTTACCTCAGGGGCTAGTCGCTCATAGGCGATCAGCCGAACTTGAAGATGCGTTTATGATGTTGTTGCAGCAGACTCAAAAGCAAACAAAACATGTATCTGTTCCTGAGCAGAATTTTCAATTAGAACAAAACAATAATTTAAAATCACAACAACCCGTCATTGTTGTTAAAGATTTAGTCAGAACCTTTGGCGATTTTACTGCCGTTGCCAATACATCATTTGATGTAAAGCGAGGCGAAATATTTGGATTACTTGGACCAAATGGTGCGGGTAAAACCACAACATTTCGGATGTTATGTGGATTGTTACCAGCAAGTAGTGGTTATCTAGAAGTTGCTGGTAAAAACTTACGCACAGCTCGTGCTGAGGCACGAGGCAAAGTTGGGTATGTCTCTCAGAAATTTGCACTGTATAGCAATTTAACTGTTTTAGAAAATTTGAAGTTTTTTGGTGGGGCCTATGGTCTAACAGGCAAAAAACTAAATCAACAAATTGATAATGCATTAGAGCAATACGATTTAAAACCTCATATTAAAAGTGGTGATTTACCCGGTGGTTATAAACAACGACTATCTATGGCTGCAGCACTATTGCATGAACCAGAAATTTTATTTTTAGATGAACCTACGAGCGGGATTGATCCTCTTGCACGGCGTTCATTTTGGTACAGCATTGGCGAGCTAGCAAATCAGGGAATTACCATCATTATTACGACTCATTTTATGGAGGAGGCGGAATATTGTGACCGCATCGCCATACAAGATGCTGGAAAGTTATTGGCCTTAGGCTCCCCCCAACAAGTACGCGATTTAGCCAGTCGAGATAAGCATATTGGTGATATGAATGAGGCTTTTATAGCAATTGTAGAGCAAGCCCGTGCTTTAAGGCATGCTGTTTAGGAGGTCTACAATGAGCTTTGGATTTTGGAATCGATTGACAGCGTTAGTAAGGAAAGAAACTAAGCAGCTCATTCGTGACAAAAGCAGCCTCGGGATTGGTCTGGTTTTGCCTGTTATTTTAATTTTATTGTTTGGTTATGGACTTTCCTTTGACTTAAATCAGGCACGAGTTGGTGTCGTAGTTGATCAGTCCTCACCACAGATCAATCAGATTTTAGCGGGTTTAAAGGGTTCGCGATATTTAGCAAGTCAAGAGTTTCCTAGTTTACCTAAAGCAGAACAGGCCATTCGAGATGGAGAAATTGATGCCATTTTGCACTTTCCTTCAGATTTTACGAGTCAGACACAACAAGGTAATGCAAAGGCTCAACTACTATTAAATGGTACATCCACCATCATAGCAACAGCTTTGGAGGGCTATATTACAGGGGCTTTGGCTACAGCGGCGTCTATACAAGTTGATCGTGGTCAAATATTAGCAACGTCAAGTGCCATTAATGTTGAACAACGAATATGGTTTAACGAATCTGCTAATAGTACTTGGTTTTTAGTTCCTGGCTTAATGGTATTAATTTTAACTTTAATCGGTGCATTTTTAACTGGTTTACTTATTGCTCGTGAAAGGGAGCGGGGAACACTAGAGGCCTTATTTGTCACACCTGTAAGACCATTTGAAATTGTATTAGCAAAGCTCATTCCTTATGTTGTTGTCGGCATGATTGATATCGTAATCTGTATTATTGCTGCCTATTTTATTTTTGAAGTACCCATGCGCGGTTCATTATTCTCAGTTTTATCGGCTTCATTTCTCTATTTAGTTGTTTCTTTATTACTTGGTTTAACCATATCGGGTTTTGCTCAAAGTCAGTTTCAGGCAAGTCAAATTGCTTTATTGGCAAGTTTTATGCCCGCACTTATGCTTTCAGGATTTGTTTTCGATACACGTAACTTACCTTTAGTGGTGCAAATTATTAGCCAGTTACTGCCAGCTACACATTTTATGATTTTAATTAAAACCTTATTTATGGGAGGTGATGACTGGAAGTTATGGCTTAAAGAATGCGGTTTTTTACTGGGATATATTATTGTTTTGATATGTGCCGTGAACTTTTCACTAAAAAAACGGTTGAGATAAAGTTATGTGGCAAAAATTAATCACGTGGCTGAAGCACTTAAGTTTTTTAGTCAAAAAAGAATTCTTAACTATTTTTAGTGACCCTGCAAATAGAGTCATTCTATTTGTACCAGCACTGATGCAAGCACTTTTGTTTGGTTACGCTGCAACTTATGATGTTAACCGTGTGGATTATGCAATTCTAGATCAGAGCAATGGCCAAGTCTCACATGAACTCATCTCAAAATTAGATGGCTCTGGTATTTTTAAGCGTGTTGCAACACTTCAATATACCGAACAAATCAAACAGGTGATTGATAGCCGTCAGGTATTGCTTGTAATCACGATTCCGTCAGACTTCGAGAGTAAATTAAATAATAACCAAAACTCTCCTATACAGGTGATTGTTGACGGCAGGAATTCATCAACGGCAGTTGTGGCAGGTTCATATCTAAACAAAATAGTTGGACAGTTTAATCAGCAAAAATTTAACTCAGCTTTACCTATTAGCCTTGAAACAAGAACATGGTATAACCCAAATCAAGAGTCTCGATGGAGCTTAATGCCTTCATTAATTGCGGCATTAAGTATGATGCAGACACTACTTTTATCTGCTTTGTCAGTCGCACGTGAACGTGAGCAGGGAACATTTGATCAGTTATTAGTGACACCGTATACGCCATTACAAATTATGATTGGTAAAGCCTTGCCGCCAATTTTTGTAGGGCTGATGCAGTCAACTATTATTTTATTGATTATTTTGTTCTGGTTTAAAATTCCCATGAATGGCTCTATTGGGCTGCTTTATTTTGGTTTATTGAGTTTTAATGTGGCTATAGTTGGAGTGGGCTTATCAATTTCTGCATTATCATTAAATATGCAACAAGCCATGCTATTTACGTTTCTACTAATTATGCCTTTGATGTTGCTTTCAGGCTTACTGACACCTGTAGAAAATATGCCAAAAGCACTTGAAATAGCAACTTACGCAAATCCTTTAAGGTTTGGAATTAATTTGGTACAACGGGTGTATTTGGAAGGAGCAAACTTTACACAAGTTCAATTTAATTTTATTCCAATGATCATACTTGGACTGATCACTTTACCCTTAGCAGCTTGGCTATTTAGAAATAGATTATCTTAATCGTATTAATGAAAAAGCCCCATTTTTAGGGGCTTTTTAAATCTACTTATGCACGTACGATCAGTTCGTAACCCGTATATTTACGAATGTTGATAACACCAATATCAAAAATTAAATATTGGCCTTTAATACCTTGTAATAAACCACGAATTTTTGGTGTTTTATCTAAGTTTAGAGACTTAATTTTTTCAGGATATTGTTCAACAGGATAAACAAACTCACGCGGTAACTCATTTTCTAGTAATTCAACTGTCTCGTTAAATTCAAGATTTTGGCTAAACTCTTCACGTATAGTTTGAATTTTAGGTGCAAACTCTTCAATTAATTGATCACGTTGTTCAACCATATTTAGAGGTTCAGCTTCACCCTTAAGAAGTTTACGCCAGTCAGTTTTATCAGCAATTAGGGAACCAAACATGGTTTCAAGTTGACCAGATAAACGACGTGATCCAACTTTTAAAATAGGTAAAGCCTGAGTTGCTCCCTGATCTAGCCAGCGACCTGGCATATGGCTAACACGGGTAATTCCTACTTTTAAAGCACTTGAATTTGCCAAATACACAATATGTGGTTGGAAGCATACACTGTGGGCAAAGTCATCTTCACGACATGTACCTAAATGATAGTGACATGTTTCAGGTTTCATAATGCAAAGATCACACTCAGCTTTCGTTTTAAAACATTTAAAACAGTGACCTTGAGAATAGGACTTCGGTGTTTTGGCGCCACAAGATGTGCAATAAATATTACCTGTCCATTCGATTTCTAGTTCTTGTCCTAAATTAAAAGGAAGATCAATTTCTGAACGGTCTAATACAAATTTGTATTCAACATTTGCCTTGGTTGTCTGTTGATCAGTTACACTAGCATCTTTTAGGCCTGCATGCATTTTATGGCAAATGCCTTGTAGTTCCATAAAGTTTAAACTCACATCTTTCAATTAAGGGTTGCAGTTATGGCTGAACAAAATGTCATCACTTCTATGCTAGACGATTTATCAAACGAACAGCCCATTCATACTGCACTTTGTATTGGCCAGAAAATTGACCAGAATAACGCAATTCAATGGCATTATTTTACCGTAACTGAGCTTTTAAGTCTGCCTTTTACTCAGCGTTATGATTTAGGTTTTGTATTGTTTGATACAGATGAAATGCAAAGCGTTAGCGATGTACATAAATCACAATTATTAGTAAAGCTAAGAGATTTATTAGCAAAACGAATTGTTGTAGTAAGTAAGCGCAGTGATGAACAGCTTCTGCGTTCTTTAGGTTTCACCCAACTTATTGATAAAACTTCACATGATAGTGATTTCGCTTTATGGCAATTTAATATCTTGACCTATAAACATGTTCCAGACTGGTTTAATTCAAAATTTTGGGCAAACCCGGAAAACTGGAATAAATTCCGCTGGTAAAAGGCTATTTAATCTCTTTCAAAATTTAACAATTTCGCTTTTGCTGTCTTAACAAAAAAACGCGTATGCTCGTGTATAAACCATACATAAGAGTTACTCATGACAAATTTAAGCAATATTGTAGAAGTTTTGGCTCAGCAAGCTTTAGGTGGGAACCAGCAAGCATCAAGTCAAGGTGGTTTAGGTGGAATTTTAGGTTCTGTATTGGGACAAATGGGTGGTAATACTTCTTCTGGTACTCAAGGTGGTCTAGGTGGAGTATTGGGTTCGGTATTAGGCCAAGTGACTGGAAATAACAATACACCTCAAGCTGGTGGCGGTGTACAAAGTTTATTAATTGCTGTAGTACCTTTAATCTTAGGCTGGGTTCAACAACAAGGTGGTTTACAGGCTGCTTTAGAAAAGTTAAAAGGTGCCGGTTTAGGTAGTCAAGTTCAAAGTTGGGTTGATCCAAATCAAAGTAATAGTGAAGTTCCAACTCAGCAACTGCAAAGCTTATTTAACCCTGCAGATGTTGAACAAGTTGCCCAACAGACTCAAGCGCCAAAAGAGCAAGTTTACGGCGCGATCGCGTCTGTGTTACCTCAGGTTATTGATTCTTTAACACCACAGGGTGAAAGTACAGATCATCAAGAAGCGAATCAAGACATTCAAAATGTGATGAATCTTGTGAGCAGTTTCTTAAAATAAGATTGAGATTAAAAAAAGCCGATATAAAAATTATCGGCTTTTTTGTTGGTACAATAAAATAAAAGGGCATAAGCCCTTTTATTTTATGCAAGATGGTTAATAACTTAGAAGTTATATTCCATACCAGCACCTACAACAGTACGTTTGTCATCTTGAGCAAGCCAGTCACGTTTTTGTTGAGCAACAATACCGTAGAAACGTGCTTGTTTATTAATTTTGTAGTCTAAGCCCACACCGTATTGATCAATTTTACGATCTTGTTGACCATCTACAGAAGCTTTAGATGATTGGTATTGGCCTTTTACTACAAAAGGTGTTTCACCAATTCTGTAAGTTACAGCACCAACCCATGCATCTTCTTGTAAGCCTTTATATTTAGTTAGCTCATCAGTTGGTTCAGCATGTTGCCATAAACCACCTAATACAAGTCCAGTTGCGCCAAGTTTACTAAAATCGTAAGAACCAGTTACACGGTAAGCATCAGAGAAAATATTGCTAAGGCCATATGCATTATATTTACCTTGTACGCTGTAGTTAGCAGCAGCAGCTAATGCTAAACCAATATCTTTGTTTTCGTAGCCGATAGAACCTGAAACTGAGTCACCAAAACCGTTACGTTTGTCATCGTTACCAGATGTACCTGGTGTTGGATCAGCAGGAGTTTCACCTTGTTGGAACATTACATTGAATGTTACACCAGCAAGAAGTTTAGGATCAGATTCAAAACCAATAACGTTATTTAGACGTTCTTCACCATACATTGTGTTGGTAATATCTAAAATAGTGTGGTCGTTATAGATGTCTTGGTAGTTGCCAGCAGCATTTTTAAAGTAAGAGTCAAATTTACCAACTTTTAATGTACCAACATTATTTGATTTGATACCGATATAACGGTTACGTTGACCAAGATCTGTACCATCACCATCAGCATTAATTTGCCATTCAGCTAAATAAACTGCTGATAAATTATCAGTCAATTTCTCTTCGCCTTTTACCCCAATACGAGACGCGTTAGAGTTAACTTCGGTAACGTCACTTTTACCATCGAAATTTTTGTTGTCAACTTGGTCAATGGTAACATTGAGTTTACCGTACAAAGTTGGCGCTGCTTGCACCGCGTTTACGCTTAGAGTTGCAACTGCGGCAGCGAGAAGCAATTTCTTCATTGAGATTTCTCCAAAAGGTATTTTTAAATGGCGTATGCCTAGCTAACTTTTATTTTTTAGTTGGCTTATGTACAAAAAGTTACAGAAGCTCACCAACTTGCTAAGAAGTATCTGTAAACTTTGTGACAGTGGAGTGAAGAAGAAATGACAGTTTTATGACAAATAAAAATTAGAAATACTTTATTTTCTTTTGATTTTATTACACTTTTTAAATAAAAAAGCGGAGCCTAAGCTCCGCTTTTATCTCTTCAAATCAAAGAGCTGCTTTAATTTTTTCAGCTAAGGCCTTGATTTTATCTTGATCTCCCAATTGCGCAGCATGTTTACCAAGTTGGTGAACATTTGTTGGAATTAGGTGAAAATGAACATGAGGGACGGTTTGTCCAGCAGCGGCGCCAGATAATTGCATAAGAACAATTCCATCAAGATTTAATGCTGTTTCCATTGCTTTCGCAATTTTTTGCACGATCTGAATGGTATAGGCTGCCGCTTCAGGCGGTAAATCAAGTAAAGTTACTACAGGAGTTTTTGGAATAACTAATGCATGACCATCGGCTTGGGGCATAATATCCATAAAAGCTAGAACTTGATCATCTTCATAGAGTTTTATCGCTGGAAGTTCTCCACGTAAAATTTTTGCGAAGATATTTTGATCATCATATGCCATGTATTATTCCTTTAAATACTATTTACACTTCAATTCTTTTTGACGTTCTTTAATTGCATCTAGACGTTGCTGCTCTTTATCAGAGAATTTTGGCTTAGTCGTATGACAATTTTCATTACCATATTTTTCTTTAGCATCTTGGTCTTTAAAACAAAAACCTTTTGATGCATAAATTAAATTGTAATCGTCTTGCAATTTTTGACATTCTTGCTCAGGTGTTGCAGCTTGAGCACTGAAACCGGCAAGGGTTACCATTCCAGTGAATACTGCAACCAATAATTTATTCATGAGCTTTTCCTCAGTTAAAGGTATGAACCTGTACTCAATATAAGGTTTATTCCCAATATTTCAATGACTATTAATTACTCAAGTGTTATTAAAAATCACATTTGATCTTATAATACAAAAAAGCTTTAGATATCAATATCTTTTTTTAAATTTATTTTAAATCAATTGGTTAGATTTTATTTTAAATTAAACAATAAAAATATGTACATAATCAATATTTAAAGTCATTATGAAAATTTCATAGTGATGAATTAAATACATTATATGAGTAACATTGGTTCTTGTTTATGTAATCAAGTAAAATTCTCTATAACTCGTGAAATAAAAACGGTTTATTACTGTCATTGCAGTTTATGCCGAAAACAAACGGGTACAGGAGCAAATGCGGCTACTTTGGTCAAAGAAAGCCAATTTAACTGGCTATTTGGAAGTGAACATATTTCTACCTATAAAAAAGAGACTGGTTTTACCTCATCGTTTTGTAATAAATGTGGTTCACCCGTACCCAATAAAATTAATGGTACAAATTATATATGGATACCATTAGGGCTTTTGGAACACTCATTTAATCCAGACTTAAAGCTTAATTTTTGTATAGAGTCAAAACATGAATGGGTCGTGCTAGAAGATGCTCATAAAAGTTTTGTCCATTTACCTGTGCTTGAAGAGTTCTTAAAATACTTTGAATAACAGCCTTTAGTTTTTATATCTTTAATACTTCTTAAGTATTCTTTACATAAATGATGTGTGTTCACTGTTGAATATATCTGTCATTTAATTAAGCATGAAGTGACATAACTTAAAAAAGGATGAATCACATGATAGATGAAGAAAAGCCTTTAAATTTTGAAGATGATGACGAGCCTCTTGATTTTGAAGATGAAGAATTCACAGATGATAAAAAAGAGGATGAAATGTATAACTCGATCACTAAGGATGGATCTAGTGTTGATCCTGCTGATGACGGCACACAACATATTCGTCCAGAAGATGGTGATCCGATAGAACTTGATGAATAAGTGCATCAGTTTAAAAAAGATTAGTCTTTTTAATCTTTAAGTATAAGTGTAATATCCGAGCGCTGTCACAAACAGCAAAAAAGTCCTGAATGATCAGCGCAAAAAATCAAAAGGGTAAAGCCTGCTTACAAAGCGGGCTTTTTTATTTTTATAAAATTTTAGATGACTAAACTTGATCTATGGGTGCTGTAAAAGCTTATTATTTTAAAAAATATTTAGATATCTTTGATGAATGATTAATCAATGCTCCTATTGTTTGTAATGAGCATTTAAAAGAAGCACAAACGTAAATAATAAAAATAAAAAAAGTAGAAAGATCATGAGTTGAAACATATCGTTAAATTATTTAGGTATTTTACACAATTTAACATTTTATGCAAATTAGTTTACATTTCATTAAGTTTTGTTAAAGCTTTGATTGAGACTTAATCGTTTTGAAAATGTGACAATTGATAGATAATTTGTTAGATTGTTTGATTTTTATTATAACAGGTGAGCCAGATGAAGAAATTTTTATTTGTCCTTATTGCTGGATTTGGGCTAGAAGGTTGCACATCATTGACGCAAAAAGCTGATGAAAATTATATTACCAAGTCTCCCATTACGCCGGTTAATACTGCATTTAATGGGACAAAAGTACTTGAGCATGGAATTTTTACTGAGCAGGATATTGCTGATATGCCTGAGCATTCAAATATCAATTCACGTTACAAAATATCATTTTAAGTCACTACTTAAAAATTAAAATTGAATAGTTAGGCTAAACAATCGAGTAAATTAGCTGAAATATAAAGTTTACTAAGATTGTATTTAATAATGACTATTCAATATAAACTATCAGCTTGGTAGTTTTTAAAAAGATAAAATGTTAAATTTTAATCATTGAAAAAATTGGTTTTATAAATGAAAAATATCATTATTTTAACTTCAATATTGTTATTAACTGGGTGTACTATTAACTCTAAATCATTATCGCCAGTGAAAAGCGGTGATGATAAAACTATTGTAGAGGCTGAAAAATATAAGCAACAATATCAAAAAAAGATATTTAAAATTTGGGATGTCCCACCATCTTCTGTAGGTATGAGCGCTAGCGTTAAACTGTTTTTAAGTGATAGTGGTGAGATTGAGCAAATTATTTTTCTAGATAAAGAAGATCCAAAGTTCAAATCAAGTATTGAAAAGGCAATATGGCGTGCAAGCCCATTTGTTTTGCCTTCTAATCCTGAGGTAAGAAAACAGGTAAGAAAGTTCAACATCAAGTTTGTGGCAAAGTGAATTTTAAGGACACAAATTTGACTTTTTATTTATAGAAAACCACCAATTGGTGGTTTTCTATATTTGGGATGTAAAATTATAAACAAGATAACTATTAATCATCCTCACTTTAATTATTCTATCCTCATATTCTTTAAAAGATAAATTTATAACTTTATTTTATTAATTATTTAAAAACTAATCATTATTTTTTATCCACTTTTTCTTTTATGGTTAATTCATCAAAGAAGAGGAATGAGCCATGTTGAATCAACATGAGATAAATTTAAAACAGTATCAAAATAAATCTTTAAGTTATTTGAACAGCACAGCTCACTCTGAAGGGATTGAGTTTGATAAGTTCATTAAAGAGATTGAGAAATATTCAAATGCTGTCGTTTTAGATTTAGGTTGTGGTGGTGGCCATGTGGCTTATAACGTTGCTAATCATGCCGATTTAGTTTTTGCTTATGACTTATCTCATGAAATGCTTGATACTGTCTCAAAAGCTGCCAATGATCGAAAAATAAAAAATATTTTTGTACAACAAGGCATAGCCGAAGATATGCCGTTTACTGATGAACAGTTTGATGTAGTGATTAGTCGCTATTCTGCCCATCACTGGCAACATGTACCAACGGCGATGAAAGAAATAAATCGTGTTTTAAAACCTAATGGTACCGTTATTTTTGTTGATATTATCAGCTCAAGTTTTCCCATTTTAGATACGTTTTTACAGACTATAGAGGTTATTCGAGACCCAAGTCATGTAAGAAACTATAGTATTAAAGAATGGGTTTACTTTATAGAAGATGCTGGTTTTGAGTTAACTACCTTAGATAAACAGTCACTCATGCTAGATTTTGATAGCTGGGTGCAGCGTATGAAAACTCCCGAAGACCAAATAAAAACACTTAAGTATCTACAAGAGAATGCATCAGATGTGGTCAAAAAATATTTTAATATTCAAAAAGACGGGAGTTTTGAAAGCAAAGTAGGGTACTTCGTATTTAAAAAAATATCTTTCTAGTCTGCTTTTAGGGTCAATGTTCAAAACATTACAAATCTTCAAAATTAATCAAAATCTTATTTATATTTTAAAACTAAGTATAAAAAAGCCCTTTATGTAAGGGCTTTTTCCTTTTTAAAGCTCAAATTTTCGTTGAACGTTCACTTAGCCATGCTGCTAACTTTGGCCAAAACTCTTGAGAACTTGCTTGGCTTGAAATTAGTCCCAAATGACCACCTGGAATAAGAGTAAATGTAACATCTTGGCTACTGGTTAAATGGCTTAATGGTTGAGCTGCATCCGCCGTAACCAATTGATCGCTACGACCCGCACCAACCAAGAGAGAACAGTCGATATTTTTTAACTCAATTTTTTTATCTTTTAATAAAATAGAACCTTGATTCAACGGATTTTGTAGCCAAACATTGAATAACATGTCCTGATTAATCCCTCCTGGATAATCAATCATATTATTTAAAAAACTACTTAAAGTGGCATGTTCTTGTACAAACTGAAGGTCATCAAGGTTTTTCAGTAATTGAACATGACCATCGAGCCAACCTTTAGGATCAAGAATTTTAAATCCTAGAGAATTTAAAATACCAGGTGTATGAATCAAACGCTTTGGTAAACCTGAGTAGATACGCTCCTGTAGCTTCTTATTGCGAGCAATAGTGTTATTTATGGTTCGGTAGAGTTTTCCAATATAACCAGAAGCATAACTATCAATTGGACTACCTAATACTATAAGGTTTTTGACATAGTTTGGTTGATTATGCGCTGTATATAAAGTAACGAATATACCTGCCATGCTCCATCCGTGTAGAGAAATTTGGTCACTGCCTGAATGGGTGCGAACAAGTTCTATAGCTTTAGGAATAAAATCTTCTATAAATGATAAAAAGTTAAGATGTCTATCTTTAAAGCCCAAACGTCCCCAATCGACTAGATATACGTCAAAACCTGCATTTTGAAAATATTTTACAAGCGAACGATAAGGATATAAATCATAGATCGCCATATTAATTGCTAGCGGAGCAACAAATACTAATGGTTCTTTAAAACGCTTCTGGGTAGCCGCATAGTAACGAACACGGGTTTGATTGAATTCACCAATTACTTCAAACGGAGTGCTTTGTGACAATACTAATGTTTGAGGACGAAATAGTCGGGTAGAGAGGTGCTTGATTTGACTTTGTTCTGGGACAAGGGACTTTAAGCGTTTCATCTTGTTTTACCAACTATACTAAAGATTGATTGAAGTCTAAGCGAAAATTTTCAGGTTTACCTTGACCTTAAATACCTTAGACACTCAAAATGATGATAGTTTTTTAGTACATGACCAGTAAAGGCGCACATTTAATGAACCAGTCTGATGATTTAGAATACCAACTTGATACTTTAGCCATTCGTACCGGACATACTCGTAGTTTTGAAGGTGAGCATGGCGAACCAATTTTTTTGACTTCATCTTTTGTATATGAAAACGCTGCTGAAGCAGCTGCAAAATTTTCTGGTCAAGTTCAAGGAAATATCTATTCTCGTTTTACCAATCCGACTGTATCAATGTTTGAAAAACGCCTAGCAGCTTTAGACGGGGCTGAGCGAGCGGTTGCAACAAGTTCTGGAATGGGCGCAATTTTGTCAGTTGCAATGGCATATTTAAAAGCGGGTGATCATGTTATTTGCTCAAGAGCAGTATTTGGTTCAGTCGTTGCCTTGTTTGAAAAATATATTGCCAAGTTTGGTGTAGATATTACATTTGTTGATTTATGTGATTTGGATGCATGGAAAAATGCAGTACGTCCAGAAACTAAACTTTTATTTGTTGAGTCACCATCGAATCCATTAGCTGAGATTGCGGATATTCAAGCACTTGCAGATATTGCCCATGCGAATGGTGCCTTACTTGCAGTTGATAATAGTTTTTGTACGCCAGTTTTACAGCAACCATTAAAATTTGGTGCAGACCTTGTGATTTACTCTGCAACTAAATATTTAGATGGACAAGGGCGCGCATTAGGTGGGGCTGTTGTCGGTAATCATCAATTGCTAGAAGAAGTTTTTGGTGTTGTTCGTACACTTGGACCTTCTATGAGTCCGTTTAATGCGTGGGTGTTCCTAAAAGGTCTAGAAACTTTACGCTTACGTATGAAAGCACACTGTGAGAGTGCTCAAATTCTTGCAGAATGGTTATCTACTCATGAAAAAATAGAAAAAGTTTACTACGCAGGCCTTTCAGCTCATGAAGGACATGAACTTGCTGCAAAACAGCAAAAAGGTTTTGGAGGGATTGTTTCTTTTGTAGTTAAAGGTGAGCGTGAAGGCGCTTGGAAAGTAATTGATAACACCAAATTTATTTCTATTACCGGTAATTTAGGTGATGTGAAATCAACGATTACCCATCCTGCGACCACAACGCACGGCAAACTTTCTGCTGAAGCAAAACAAGCAGCAGGTATTCAAGAAGGTCTAATCCGTGTTTCAGTTGGTTTAGAAGATATTAACGATATTATTGGTGATATCTCACGTGGATTAGATTTAATCTAATTAATTTATATATTTAAGACTAAGCCATACTTATTTTAGTGTGGCTTTTTATTCATAGCGTTGTTACTTACATACAACGAATGAAATAAAAAGACTACATTTTGTTATAAATGACTCTAAAATCACAACGTATAAAAGTTCTAAATTTAATAAAAATAACAAAGTGAGTTTTTTAACCATGCTTAAACCTATAATTATATTAGTCGCTATAGGGGCAATTGGTTTGGTTGGATACAGAGTATTTGCCCAAAAGGACGAACCGACTCAGATTAGCGAAACTGTATTGTTAATTAATGATGCGAACAAATCAGTTGAAGATGCAGATCATTCCATAGAAAAGGCAAATGCCTCTTTTCAAAAAATGCCTTTAAATGAATACAAACCGGACAATAAAAACCTTCAAGCTTCACAATAGTTTCACTTAAATTTTAGAACTGGCTCTAAGCGTAAAAAGTTTTACACAGAAAACTTTAAACAGATAAGTTAGCGAAAATAGTTTCATAGATAGCAATAGAAAACATTAATTTATTGTGTCAGAATTACAGATTAATTTTGATTTAAACGTAATGACCTCAATGATCTTTGTGATGAGTTGAGTGACTAAAAGAGTTTAAGTTCTGAAGTGTTATGTGACTATCAATTATATTTGATAGAGATACGGAGTTAGGTTTATGAATATCAATATGCTCATGCAGCAAGCGCAGCGCATGCAAAAAGATATGGAATCAAATATAAAAAAGGCCAAAGAAGAGCTTGCTCAAACTGAAGTACACGCTGAAGCGGGTGGTGGTTTGGTTAAAGTAACCATGACTGGTCGTTATATCGTAAAACGTATCGAAATTAATCCAGAATTGCTTCAAGATGAACCAGACATGATTGAAGACTTAATCGCAGCTGCGGTGAATGATGCTGTGCGTCAAGCCGAAGTAGTTTCTGAAGAAAAAATGCAAAAAGCTAACTCTGGTATGGGTTTACCTCCTGGTTTAGCGGGCATGTTCTAAGGAAATTCAGTGTTTAGTGATAGATTTGAACAACTCGTTCAAGCTTTACGTATTTTGCCTAGCGTTGGACCGAAGTCGGCTCAACGTATGGCTTTACATCTTTTGATGAAAAATCGTGAAGGTGCATTTGCTTTAGCGCATGCTCTACATGAAGCATCAAGTTATATTCATGAATGTAGTGTTTGCCACTCTTTAACTGAGCACGAAATTTGTGATATTTGTGCTTCAACAGAAAGAGATGATCAACTGCTATGTGTGGTTGAATCTCCGGCAGATGTTATGGCAATTGAACAAAGTGGTAGTTTCCGTGGTAAATACCATGTATTGGGTGGGCATCTTTCTCCATTAGATGGGATTGGGCCAGAGGAAATAGGTATTCCTTACCTAATTCAACGCTTAAGCCAAGGCACGATCGAAGAAGTCATTTTGGCGACTAACGCCACTGTAGAAGGTCAGGCGACAGCGCACTATTTGGTTGAAGCGACGAAACATTTACCTATTCACATGACACGTATTGCTCAAGGTGTACCTCAAGGTGGTGAGCTTGAATATGTTGATAGTCATACATTAAGTCAAGCGGTGCATAACCGTATGCGTATGAAATAAGTACTTCGGTGCTTATTTCAAAGATTTTTTAAAATAAAAATTGTATTATTAAAAAATCTTTTTAAAAGACAAAAACATATTTTTAAAAAATTACTGAGTGAATATATAAATTAAAAAAAGCCGTTAGTAAAAATAAATTTTTATAAGGATCTTAAATTGAAAAATTTAAAATAATGATCAAAAAATTATCTCTTTTTTGGAAAATTGTTCAAAAATAGATTATTCATCATGGATTCAGTAGCATTTTTCTATTGCTATGTTATATATACCAGAGTTTAAAGCACTCTTTGCAGTTACTTGAGAAAGCATGTTTCAGTTTATCCAACAGCAAACCGAATTGGTTGATGTCCTTCAACAAATGGATCAATGTTCAACGTACGGACTTGATACAGAATTTATTAAGGTTGATACCCTTTGGCCTAAACTTGGAGTATGTCAAGTTAATGTTAACGGAAATGTATATTTGCTGGATGGCGTGTCGTTAGACTTAAGAGATTTTTGGAAAAAAATCTTTGTTGCTCAACAAAATATTTTTCATGCATGCGGTGAGGATATTGATTTAATCTATCATTATGCCGATGAACAAAATCTATTAAATGTTTTTGATACCCAAGTTGGACTTTCTTTTTTAGGGCATGGTTTACAAGTCAGTTATCAAGGTGCTTTAAAGCTTTGTTTAGAAATCGACATTGAAAAAGATCAAACTCGATCAGATTGGTTAGCAAGACCTTTGTCACCTCAACAGTTATGTTATGCTGCAAATGATGTCCTATACCTTATGCAGTTAGCAAACCATATTAAGGACCAGCTTAAGCAAAAAGGTCTTTATGAGTGTGTTCTTGAAGACTGCCGCAGTTTAACCAAAGAAATTATTAGTGAAACACCAACACCATTACTCTATACAGATGTAGGTAATTATCGACACTCACGCCGTCAATTAATGCAATTGCAAAATTTAAGTGAATGGCGTGAACATATAGTTAAAGCAACCAATCAACCACGTAGTTTTATCCTTAGAAATTCTACAATGATTGATTTGGTTGAAAAAAATCCACGTAATAATTTCCAGTTATCACAAGTAAGAGATATCCGTCCCAATGTTGTTCGTGAATATGGCAAAATTATTCTAGATCTTTTGAAGGATTTACCAGTAGAAGGGCAATGGCCAGCTAAAATTGCTAAACCTTTTAAAATTACATCAAAAGAAACATTAGATAAAATGGATGCATTAATTGCAAACGCAATAGAGCAGACTTCCATTCCGAAAGAAGTTTTACTTCGTAAGAAATGGTTAAATGCAATTCATCAACATGTACTTTCTAAAGGTGATGAACAAGACTTACCTGACTATTTGTTAGGTTGGCGCTATGAATTACTCACTAAACCTCTTATTGAGCTATTTACAGAAGAGAAAGCAAGTCTCTTATTTTAAATTTAAATAGGTGTTTTTAGTTTAAATGCACTTTGTATTTAGAAAATATTTTATTTGATTAATATTTATTCAACTTCTTGTATTTAATCTTGCTTTAAAAATAAGCCTTTTTATAAGGCTATCTTTATAAACTTAAATTTTTGTTTAGTTATACTTTATATATTTAGGTTGTTTTGAAGTTTAAATACTATAAATATGAGTTCATCTTAATTTTATATGATTATGCTGAATTAAATTAACTTTATGCGTGAGAAAAATTCAATTGCGTATATATACAGGTCTGTATATTCTTGGCAACAAGAAAAACAATTTCAAAATAAACAATATATAACTATAAGTTTGTTTCGGTGCAGAAATATAGAGGCCTTCTCGGGGAGAGGAGGCCTCTAATTTTATATACAAAGTCTTAAAAAGTTTTTAAAATCAATAATAAGTTAATATTGAGATTAATTTTTTATGCTATAAATGAAAGTTACTAATAACTAGAGAGATAAACATGACTAATAATTTTAATGCTGAACAGGCAAGAAAAAATGCTAAAGATGTCAAAATAGATCAAGCAATATTGTTGGAAAAAATCTTATCTGGAACTGAAGAAGTCTCGAAAGAAGGTAAACGTCGAGCAGTGTTTCAATTTCCAATAGATGCTTTGCATCCTGAACACATTACGCAGGTAGAGGAAGAGCTAAAGACACGAGGTTTCAACGTTTCAACCAATATTGATCAGTCTGGTACAACCGTCAATATTGAAGTCAGTTTCTAAGCTTTAAACTATTCAAACGCCCATAGATTAGGGCGTTTCTTATAATTTTTTACAATCTAAATTTATAAAAATCAATATATTGTTTGACAGGTTTATGCTTCTTCTGTAGCTTTACTTTTTGAGTGGAATATGGATATGAACTTCCAAACAATACTTTCATCTTTCAAAAATCAATCGACTGGTACAGATGCATTTAAAAACTTAAAAAATGCGTGTGAGCAGTATCTTAAGCAATCTTCAAATTTAAATGAAAAAGCCGCAGCTTATCTTATTTATGGGTTTGCTCGTAGTTATGTCATTTTATATGAAGATGAAGCGGTAACTACTGAGTTTGCACAAGCTTCTAAAGAAACATTAATGAATTACATGAATCATTTAAATGAAGCCTTACTTACTGAAAACCACAGCACAATTTTGTGTGCCTTAAATCAGGTGAGTAATGACTATATGCAGGGCTCAAGAGTCTTTTAAAACTTTTGATTAACTTATTGATAAGATACTTCTTTAGTCCTTAACTTAACTAAAGAAGTATCCAGTAATAATTTTAATGTGATTTTTTCTTGCCGCCACCATCTTGTTTATTGACAGTAGACCATGCGATACGTTCAGCTTCTTCTTGAGAATGACCTCTATCTACTTCACTCTCAACAATATGTTTAGCCTGACGCTTTTGTTTTGCTGTGTAAGATGATTTGTCGCCACGAGACATAGCAAAGACCTCCATATTTTCTTTTAAGATCTTTTATTATTGAAACACATTCGAATTTAAAATCGGTTAAATAATGTCTTATCGTGTATGCATACTTTGAATCTTTTTTAAATCTTATTTTAACTTTTATTGAAAATAAATTTATTATTTTCAATTCTTTAAGATAATTTTAATTTGTTTAAGACTAAGTTTATTGTTTTCAAAATGTAATTTTTTCATTTTATAAAAGTTGATAAAAAGCTTTTTTATGTAAAATTAATACGTTAATAAAGGTTGGAAAATTTAAAACTTTAGAAAATTAAAAGTTATTTATCGACCTTAATGATTGTTGTGGGTTAATATTTCGCGAGAAAAGAAAAAACGACTGATGCGTAAACAAACCTACGTGTGTCTGTTGTTTTTTTTCATGTATGCTGTCCTTAGTTCAAGAGTTGATTTGAAATGCACTGTGATATTTATAGATCGAGCAAAAAAGATGAAATGTACATTTATATTGCTCGTCCAAACTATCCTGATGATGCGGAGCAAGCTGATCCGTTTGAAAAAGTTCCAGAAGCTGTTTTACAAGCATTTGGTCGTGCAACGTTTGTCATGCATTTAGAATTGGCTCCAACACGTAAATTAGCGCGTGTAAATGTTTTACATGTTCTAGACTCATTACAAACAAAAGGTTTCTTTATTCAGATGCCGCCAGAAGGGTTAATTAACCCAAATGCAGTTGAACCAGAGGGCTTACGTGGTGCGTGAAGATCAAGCTGGAGTTCTAAATCAATTACTTTCTTCTCTCGATGCAGTTCCTGAGGAGATCATTGCTTTAACAGCTTATGGCGTTGGCGCTATTATTGCTTTGTGGTGTTGGTGGCGTTTAATGCGCCGCCTACCTGCTACTTTTGGCGCAATAAGCTGGTTAGTTGTTTTTGCCATTTTGGTGACACCAACCGTTTCGGAAGGTCCTAATGCATCTGTAGCTCCAGCTATTTTTGGGCTATTGTTTGGTGTGTTAACTAAAGACAGTCCTTTAATCTGGTCAAATTTATCCTTAATTCTGTTTGTAATCGGTCTAGGTTTGCTTATTGGCTATTGTTGGTCAAAATATACAACAAACAAAAGCATGCGTTCCATCTAACCATTGAAATAGAAAAATAAGGTCTCTACATGTCTGCTGATACCCAACATTTTACCGGTACAGATCAATATATCGCGACTGATAGTCTTAAACTTGCTGTAAAAGCAGCCCGCGCTTTGCAAAAGCCTTTATTGGTTAAAGGTGAGCCGGGTACAGGTAAAACTTTACTTGCTGAGCAAGTGGCAGAAAGCCTCGGTTTAAAACTCATTACTTGGCATATCAAGTCAACAACTAAGGCACAGCAAGGCTTATACGAATACGATGCTGTGTCTCGTTTGCGTGACAGCCAACTTGGTGATGATCGTGTTTACGATATTAAGAACTATATTAAGCCCGGTAAATTGTGGGAAGCTTTCACCAGTGAAGAGCGTTGTGTGCTTTTAATTGATGAAATTGATAAGGCAGATATTGAGTTTCCAAATGACTTGTTACATGAACTTGATAAGATGTCTTTTTATGTTTATGAAACAGGCGAAACAATTACGGCGACTCAACGTCCAATCGTAATTATTACTTCAAATAATGAAAAAGAATTACCAGATGCGTTCTTGCGTCGCTGCTTCTTCCACTATATTGAGTTTCCAGATGAAGCAACGATGCGTGAAATTATCTCGGTACATTTCCCAAATATCTCTGCGACTTTGGTAAATGAAGCTCTGCAAGTTTTCTTCAAACTCCGCGAAATTCCTAACTTAAAGAAACCCCCATCTACATCTGAACTGATCGATTGGTTGAGTCTGCTTATGGCAGATGACATGCCAGAAGATGTACTACGTAATCGAGATACATCAAAAGCGATTCCACCTTTGTATGGCGCACTCATTAAAAACGAACAAGATGTGCAACTGCTTGAACGTTTGGCTTTCATGTCGCGACGTTAAAGGAGGGAATAACCCATGTTTGTGCGGTTATTTTACACCTTACGAAAATATGGTGTTCCAGTCACGACCCGTGAATTGATTGACTTAAATCGTGCGGTGAGTGAAGGTTTAGTTTTTGCCGATCAAGAAGAGTTCTATCAACTTGCTAAAACAATTTTAGTTAAAGATGAACGCTTTTTTGATAAGTTCGATCGTGCCATGAAAGATTACTTTGATGGCATAGAAACCTTTGATATCGATGAATTACTCAAACAAGTCCATAAACTACCAAAAGACTGGTTCGATTTAGAGCTTTTAGAAAAGCATTTAACACCAGAGCAAAGAGCTGAGCTTCAAAAAGCAGGTTCTTTAGAAGAACTGATGAAAATGCTAGAAGAGCGTTTACGTGAACAGCATAAAAAACACCAAGGTGGTAACCGTATGGTTGGCACAGGTGGAACTTCACCTTTTGGTGCTTTTGGTGACCATCCGGAAGGCGTCAGAATTGGTGGGCCGGGCCGTAAACGTTCGGCGGTTAAAGTTTGGGAACAGCGTAAATACCAAAATCTAGATGATGACCAAGTTCTTGGTACTCGCCAAATGCAAATTGCTTTACGACGTTTACGCAAATTTGCCCGGCAAGGCGCTGCCGAAGAGCTAGACGTTGATGGAACAATTCGGGAAACAGCCAAGCAAGGTATCTTGGATGTTCAAATGGTGCCAGAGCGCCGTAATCGAATTAAAGTACTGATGTTGTTTGATGTCGGCGGTTCGATGGATGCGCACATTGCCCAATGTGAAAAGTTATTCAGCGCAGCTAAAACAGAATTTAAAACACTTGAATACTTTTATTTCCATAATTGTCTTTATGACTACGTTTGGAAAGATAACTACCGAAGAACAGCGACTCGCATGAACACATGGGACTTGTTTCATACCTATGGACGTGACTATCGTGTAATTGTCGTAGGTGATGCCAGTATGGCACCGTATGAGCTGAAATCGGTAGGTGGCTCGGTTGAGTATATGAATGATGAAGCAGGTGAAGTTTGGTTACGTCGTCTACGTCAGCATTTTGATAAAACAGCATGGTTAAACCCTGAAACAGAAGGGTATTGGCATTACACCCAAACAATTGGTTGGATTAAAGAGATTTTTGAAAACCACATGTACCCCATGACTTTAAAAGGCATTGAAGATTTAACGCGTTACCTTTCTCGATAAACTTGATAACTTTAATAATTTAAAAAGAGGGATGATATGCAACATCAAATTGATGGTATTGCTTTACCAAATGAGCAAGGATTTTTTGGTGAGTATGGAGGGCAATTTATTCCTCCACATTTAAAAGAAGCAATGGATGAAATTAATGTTGCTTATGAAGAAATCCGCCATACACCAGAGTTTCAAAATGAATTATCAGATCTCTTTGCAAATTATGTAGGTCGTCCAAGTCCTTTATTTCATGCAAAACGCCTTTCAGAACAGTTAGGTGGTGCACAAATTTATTTAAAGCGTGAAGACTTAAACCATACGGGTGCTCATAAAATTAATCACTGTTTAGGTGAGGCTCTTCTTGCTAAGTATATGGGCAAAAAGAAAGTGATTGCCGAGACGGGTGCGGGTCAGCATGGGGTTGCTTTGGCAACAGCATGTGCTTTAGTGGGTATTCCATGTGAAATCCACATGGGTCAAGTCGATATTGAAAAAGAACATCCAAATGTGGTCAAAATGAAAATTTTGGGCGCTCATTTGGTATCGGTAACTCGTGGTACAGCAACCTTAAAAGATGCTGTAGATAGCGCATTTGAAGAATATTTAAAAGACCCTAAAAACTTTATTTATGCCATTGGTTCTGTGGTTGGGCCACATCCATTTCCAAAAATGGTTCGTGATTTTCAATCAATTATCGGTAATGAAATTAAAGAACAGACGCATCAGCGCTTTGGTAAAAGTCCAGATTATGTGGTGGCATGTGTTGGTGGTGGTTCAAATGCAATCGGTGCTTTCACAGCATTTTTAAATGATCTAGATGTAAAACTTGTTGGAGTTGAACCCGCTGGACATGGGCTAGATACAAAGATGCATTCCGCAACCCTAACCTTAGGTAAACCGAGCCAAATTCATGGTATGGCTTGTTATGTACTTGAAAATGAGGCTGGTGAACCTTTGCCGGTGCATTCTATCGCTTCAGGATTGGACTATCCTGGTGTTGGGCCACAACATAGTTTCTTAAAAGATTTAGGACGTGTGGAATATAGCACTGCAACAGATCAAGAATGTTTAGATGCGTTTATGACCCTATCACGAGTTGAAGGTATTGTTCCTGCACTCGAAAGCTCACATGCTGTGGCATGGGCAATACGTGAAGCGCCAAAGCTGCTGAAAGAAACCATGATTGTGGTTAATCTTTCTGGTCGCGGAGACAAAGATTCAGACTATGTTGCAGAAAAGCTTAAGCTTTAAGTCAACTAAACAAGAAAAGCGGTCAATCATAATGGCCGCTTTTTTGTTTTAGAGACTACAATACTGCTACTTATAAACTTCATTATTTCTTAACTAAAACAAAGTATTCTAATTTTAAGTTGAGATTATTACAGATTGAGATGTAAAACACTGGTTCACAAGGCAAAGCGTTGCGTTGCTTTGTCTCACTCAGTAGAATAGTCACTTTGCAAAATTTGCCTTTGGAGACGCCTAAGTGGAGCGACCGACGATTAGCCCTGAACATTTACAGGAAGCTGCTGAAAATTTATCAACAATTCGAGATTTTATTCGTTTTGGGGTATCAGCATTACGTCAACATGATGCACATTTAGGACAAGGCACTGAAGATTATTTTGCAGAAAGTTCTGCATTAGTTTTACAAACCTTATCTCTTGAATGGTCAGCAGATTCAGAGATTTTAGATGCTAAACTTTTACCAAGTGAAAAAGCAGAATTCTTAAGCTTGTTGGAGCGTCGTATTAATGAGCGTATTCCAACTTCTTATTTGTTAAATTTAGCTTACTTCTTCAATAAGCCATTTTATGTCGATGAGCGTGTGCTTATTCCTCGTTCACCAATTGCAGAATTAATTGAGCAACGTTTTGCACCATATTGCTTAGATGAAAATGGTCAAATGCGTGAAGCACTTAACAACTTACCAGAAAATAGCAAGCCTAAGACACCGCAACGTATTTTAGACATGTGTACGGGTTCTGGTTGTATTGCAGTAGCTTTAGCTTATGCTTATCCAGATGCAGAAGTCGATGCAACCGACATTTCTAAAGAAGCTTTAGAAGTAGCATCGATTAACGTTGAACATCACAATAAACAATATCAAGTTGCGTTACTTGAATCTGACTTGTTTGCCAAAATTCCAGCTGAAAATCAGTACGATTTAATTGTAAGTAACCCGCCGTACGTTGATGCCGAAGATATGGCTGATTTACCGGAAGAGTTTTTACATGAGCCTGAACTTGCATTAGCAGCAGGTCAAGATGGTTTAGACTTGGTTCGTAAAATGTTAGCTCAAGCGGCAGATTACTTAACGGAAGATGGTTTAATTGTAATTGAAGTCGGCAACTCTGAATGGGCTATGCGTCAAAACTTCAATACAGTTGAGTTTAACTGGCTGACTTTCCAAAAAGGTGGTTCAGGCATTTTTGCCCTCACTGCTGAACAATGTCGTCGTTATAGAAAACTATTTGCAGAACAAGCTTAAGGAGTTGTACGTATGGCAGGGAACACTATTGGACAACTCTTTCGTGTGACTACATGCGGTGAATCGCATGGGGTTGGTTTAATGGCAATTGTTGATGGCGTGCCGCCAGGTCTTGCATTAACCGAAGAAGATCTGCAAATAGATTTGGACCGTCGTAAGCCGGGTACATCAAAATTTGCGACTCAGCGTAAAGAGCCTGATCAGGTTGAAATCATTTCAGGTGTATTTGAAGGTAAGACGACTGGTACGCCAATTGGTTTGCTTATTCGTAATACTGACCAAAAATCGAAAGATTATGGAAATATTGCGCAAACCTTTAGACCAGGTCATGCGGATTATACTTATACACAAAAGTATGGTTTTCGTGATTATCGTGGTGGTGGTCGTTCAAGTGCTCGTGAAACTGCGATGCGTGTTGCAGCGGGTGCTATTGCAAAGAAATATTTAGCAGAAAAATTTGGTGTCTCGATTCGTGGTCATGTGACTCAAATTGGTAATGAAGTTGCTGAAAAGTTAGATTGGAATGAAGTTCCAAATAATCCTTTTTTCTGTGGCGATGTAGATGCTGTTCCTCGTTTTGAAGCATTGGTTACGTCTTTACGTGAACAAGGTACAAGCTGTGGCGCCAAGTTAGAAATTTTAGCTGAGAAAGTTCCTGTAGGTTGGGGCGAGCCTGTTTTTGACCGTTTAGACGCTGATATTGCACATGCAATGATGAGTATTAATGCGGTTAAAGGCGTTGAAATCGGCGATGGTTTTGCTGTAGCGGGACAGTTCGGACATGAAACACGTGACGAATTGACTAGTCATGGCTTTCTAGCGAATCATGCTGGTGGTATTTTAGGTGGTATTTCAAGTGGTCAAACCATTCGTGTAGCAATTGCACTAAAACCGACTGCAAGTATCACAACTCCAGGTAAAACCATTAATTTAAACCGTGAAGATACCGATGTGTTGACTAAGGGCCGTCATGATCCATGCGTGGGTGTTCGAGCAACTCCAATTGCGGAAGCAATGTTAGCAATTGTGCTAATGGATCATTTTTTACGTCATCGTGCTCAAAATGCCGATGTTGTTCCTCCATTTGAACCAATTGAACCATAGTTCTAGCTCTCGTTAACTAAAAAAAGCCACATAATTTAAAGTATGTGGCTTTTTTATTGAGAGCAATTTTTTAATTAAATATATATCTTTTAACTAATTATTAGGTTAAATCTACGATTTGTTCTTGATTTACAGCAATTTGATACTGATTACGGCCATTTGTTTTTGCCTGATAGAGCGCATGATCAGCACGACTAACAAAAGCAGAAATTGAATCATTTAAACGTGGAATTGTTGTTGCCACACCCGCACTAATGGTTACGTATGGTGAAACACTGCTACATGGATGAACAATGGCGATTTTTTTAATTGCATTCATTAATCTTTCGACTTGAATTTGAGCTTGTTGTGCATTCGTCATAGGGAAGAGCAGCAAGAACTCTTCGCCGCCATAGCGAGCAACTAAATCTCCACTACGAGCAGCAATTGAAGAAATAGCAGTCGCAATATCTTTTAAACACTGATCGCCTTTAAGATGTCCTAAGGTATCGTTATAGGGTTTAAAGAAATCAATATCAACCATCATAATAGTCAGTGGTGTTTCATGGCGCAGTGCACGACGCCACTCATTATCAAGTGTTTCATCAAGATAACGCCGATTAGCAAGTCCGGTTAAAGCATCTTGCTGTGAAAGCAAAGACAACTGCTGCGCTTGTTGCATGAGTTCAATACGGTTGAGCTCAATCATACAGTTTTGTAAATAGTTTTCCCGGTGTTGACGGTCTGTAGCGTAGGCAAGCGTCATTCCTAAGAAACTACTAAACGTATATGTGCGGTTCAAAAACGTCCAATCTATATCGCCTTTTACATAGGTACTGACTAAAATACCAACAAGGCCACCGACCCATCCTGCAATAATGGCAGTATAAAAGCGCATACCTACCGCACCGTAGATAATCACAATTGCATACATCATTGCTGCATGAAAAAGAACATTATCTTGGCCATTTTCTAAAACGTTAATTAAAATAAATGTTATGGCAACTGCAGCAGCAGATCCAATTCCGACATAATAATCAAACCACTGATTTAATTTTTTAATAAATGATAAAATCCATGCGATTAAAACAATTATGCCTACCCAAGAATAATAGCTTAACCAGGACAAAACTTGGTCGGTTGGTAAAACTTGGTATATACCAAAGCTTAAAAATAAATATAATATTAAAATAATAGGTGCTCTATAGCGAAACTCATAGGCTGCACCATTTTGATATTGAAAACGATAGATCGTTTCAAGTTGCTTTGGAAACCATACGAAATTCAATCCGCGTGTGGTTAATAAATCTATTTGTTCCTGTCCCAATATATTGGAACCTTGCAACTTCATAATTAATGCTCTCTATATTGGAAGTTGGCATAAAATGCGACTTGTTTTATTAAAGTTCCATCTAAAAGTATTGGTTATATAATGTGTGGTTTATTCAAAATAATAATACAGATTTTTTAAAAAAGTAATGATTTTTATAGGCCCTTATTGTGATAAAAATCACGACATTTCAATGATTAGCGTCACAATTATCTAAAGATTCAAAACCTTTGAGAAAAAATTACAAATGGTCGATTAAAGATTGTATCTTTATCATTTTCGGATAGACTTATAGCCGTGAAGTACAGATGATTGCTGTCATATAAATAGGAAAATTAGCAATGACTGCTCTAAATCAATATGGAATGAGTTTAGAAATTACGCCGCATAATGGATGGTCTCAGCGGTTTTGGGAGGATCTTTTACCAGTTAAGGAACGGGTGAGTAAACATCCGTTTTTTACTGAAATGGCCAATGGGGGATTGAGCCTAGAAAGTTTCCGCTATGCTTTGCTTAATTTCTATCCATTGGTAGCGCATTTCCCGTCATATATGGCTGGTGCGTTAGCTAAAGCAACTGCTTTTGCAGAACCAGGTGTAACAGAAACACGAGACTGGTTAATTCAAAATATTAAGGTCGAAGAGCGCCATTTACAGTGGTATCGTGATTGGGCTAAAGGTTTTGGATTAACTGTAGAACAGCTTGATAGCGTGCGCCCCCCAGCTGCAATGAATGCTGTGAATCACTTTTTATGGAATATGAGTCATCGCGGTAACTTGGCTGAATGTTTGGCTGCGACCAATTTGGCAATTGAATGGGCGACAGGTGATTGGTCTATTCAAGTTTATAAAGGTATTCACGCTTATACAGATCACCCTGAAGTTACGATTGATAAACGCTCTTTAGCATGGTTACGTGCTCATGCTCATTATGATGATTTACATCCTTATGAAGCCATGGAGTTGATTAAGCGGTTGTCGAATGACCGACCTGATTGGCAGCAAAAAGCATTTCATGCTGCTGAAGAAGGGTTACGTTATTATGAACTAGCTTTAGATGATTGCTATAGGGTACAGCTTCAAGCCTCCGCTTAATTTCATTTAAAAGAGGGAGAATATTGTTAGATATTCTCCCTTTTATTTTATTCAAGCAATTTTAAGAGCTTTGCCCGATAAGGCGTTTCTTCAGGCAGAAGCTCAAGTAAGCGTTCAACGGCATCAACACGGTCAGGAACGCGGCTAACCACACGTAATAGTTGGTCTACATCATCAATTTGATAGATAACATGACTCAAGCGGGCATCAAAGCAATCTCTCCAAGCACACAAAAATGGGCTTTCTGATTTGGCTAAAAAACTACCTCTATACAGTGTCAAAGTGGTGGCAGTAAAACCTAAGTTTAGTGCTTGCTCAGCCATAAGAAAGTCACATTGAATTTCACAGTTAAGTCTATATGGTCGTGACTCGATCACATCGGGAATCAGGTTTCGAAGCTGTGAAAGCTCGGCTTTTAGTGTAGTGGTACTCACTGGCCGATCGCCATATAAGGCATAGTGAAGCTCTTCTAGGTTTATGCCTTCCGGGCATAAAGCAAGAATACATAAAATTTCGATTTGGCGCTGCGTGAGTGTTAAACCATGTTGGTTATATTGAATTTTAGGTGTGCCTAGCGCCTTAATATATAAAATGTTCTTTTGATGAAGTTGAATGGCTTGTTTTACAATATCGGCACAGCGTTCAACCGCTAAAATTCCCAGTGAATTATGCTTTTGATACTTAGTTGATAAGTTCATAATGCCATAAAACTGGCCGGTGTTTGCATCGGTGATCGGAGCTGCATAACATACCCAGTCTCTAACACTGTTCATCTGGTTTTCATGTGAATAAACACAGCTTGCTGAATGTGTATTCAGGGCAAGACCAATTGCATTTTGACCAACTGCTTGAGTTGACCATTGTCCACCTTCAACAAAATGGACTTGTTCAGCAGATGAACGCATAGGTGTACTACTCCATGTCCAGAGTAAAGTACCATGGGGGTCAGTTACCCCAATTGCCATATCTGCATCTTCAGCAATATGCATCAAATTTCTATGGCACTCTTGGATTGAACGACCAAATAAGGAATGTTGCCATTCCTGATCTAGAACAAATATAGGAGCCGCATCTAGATCGAGTGACGGCTTTTTTCCTAAACAAGGTGTTTCCGAGATTGTTTCCGGTCTAAAGAAAGACGGAAGGTTGTCTGTAGAAGGCAATAATAATTGTTTTGACATATCCATATCGAAGTTCCTTTATCGTTGAAATGGCGTATCCGTGGCCGCTCAACAGGTTTAGCTTTCTTATTGTGACTATTTCCTCGTTATTTCATTTACCTTAAATAATTTTAAACAGTTTGACTATTATCCTATTGGGTAAGTTTTGTTATTTCGCCTCGTCCTATGACAAAACGTCCTCTCTTGAAAATGGCTTTGGTGCAGGTTCACCGAAATATTGCCGATCGGCAAAATAGCTAGAACGGACCATTGGTGCACTCCAGATATTTTTAAAGCCTAAACGCTTACCATGCTGTGTGTATCTTTCAAATTCTTGTAAATTCACAAACCGGTGAATAGTGGCATGTGATTTAGAGGGCTGTAAATATTGTCCAATAGTCACTAAATCTACATCATGATCTTTTAAATCATTGAGTATAGCAATAACCTCAGCTTCAATTTCTCCTAACCCTACCATTAGGCCGCATTTAGTTTTGATATCTGGACAGTATTTTTTAAAACGTTTTAATAAATTTAGTGAATGCTGATAGTCCGAACCGGGACGCATCGCTTTATATAAACGTGGCACTGTCTCAATATTATGATTAAACACATCGGGTGGTGATAAGCTTAATGTAGAGAGTGCTGTTTCTAAACGGCCACGAAAGTCTGGAACTAAAATTTCAATTAGCGTGTCTGGACAACGGTTTCTGATTTCTTCAATACACTTCACAAAATGTGCTGCGCCACCATCGTGTAGATCATCACGGTCTACAGAGGTAATGACTACATATTTTAAGTTTAGATTAGCGACCGTCTCAGCTAGATGTTTAGGTTCATTTTCATCTAAAGGCATTGGACGACCATGTGCTACATCGCAGAAAGGACAACGTCTTGTACAAATATCTCCCATAATCATAAAGGTTGCTGTACCACCACCAAAACATTCAGGTAGATTTGGACATGCGGCTTCTTCACAAACACTATGTAGCTTTTGTTGGCGTAATAAATTTTTGATACGTTGAATTTCTTCGAAATCAGTTATTTTTGCTCGAATCCATTCAGGTTTTTTAGGTAATTCTTCGGTAGGTAAAATTTTAATAGGAATACGAGAAACTTTATCTATTCCTCTTAATTTAATACCTGTTTCTATTTGCCTTTTTAAGTCCATATATAAAATTCCATTTTATATTAAATAAATTTTCAACTAGACTGTTTATAATAAAAACCTTATTTATATAAACAAAAAAATAAAGAATTTATTAATGCGTGTAGTGCACAGCAAATATTATAAATTAATAAAGGTTGGTTAAAGGTTTGTTTTGCAATCATATGAAATTTATTAAAATATTTTAATTTTATTTTTGCGGTGTAAGTTAGTGAAAAATAAAAAATAATAGCTAAAAAACTTATTTTAAACTTTTTAGTCTAATAGCATATTAAATTAAATTGAGCTTTATTATTTATAGCGAAATATATAGAACTCGCTGAAACTTGGTTGATTTTTAATAATCAAGATAATAAAGGAAAAGGATATGCAATTAACGGAAGAGCAATTACTCGCAGCATATAAACGCATGCGTGATATTCGTGAATTTGAAGATCGACTTCATGAAGAAAATACCAATGGTGATATTCCCGGCTTTATTCACTTATATAGCGGAGAAGAAGCTGTTGCAGTCGGTATTTGTGAAAATCTAACCGACAAAGACTATATCACTTCAACACACCGTGGACATGGACACTGTATTGCAAAAGGATGCGACATTCACGCCATGATGCTGGAAATTTTCGGTAAAGATGACGGGCTGTGCCGTGGAAAAGGCGGTTCTATGCATATTGCCGACTTAGACAAAGGTATGCTCGGTGCCAACGGGATTGTGGGTGGTGGACCTCCTTTAGCAATTGGTGCAGCTTTGACAGCAAAAACCTTAAAGACTGGTGGCGTCGGACTGTCTTTTACAGGTGACGGCGGCTCAAACCAAGGTCTTACTTTTGAAGCGATGAACATGGCTGTTGTTCTTAAACTTCCAGTAATTTTCGTTTTTGAAAATAACGGCTTTGGTGAAGGTACTGGTCATGATTACGCAGTAGGAAGCAAAGACATTGCTGGCCGTGCAGCAGGCTTTGGTTTACCGGCAGTTAAAGTTGACGGTACAGACTTCTTTGCTGTCTATGAAGCCGCTCAAACTGCCATTGAACGCGCGCGCCGTGGTGAAGGTCCAAGCGTGATTGAAACCATCACAAACCGTTTTTATGGCCACTTCGAAGGTGACCCTGGCTTGATTCGTTCTAAAGAAGAAGTCGAGTTCATTAAAGAAAATAAAGATCCTTTGAAAATTTTCCGTGAGAAAGTCAAAGGCAAAATTGATGAAGCCAAACTAGACGAGATTGATGCAGCTTCAAAGGCAAATGTTGATGATGCCGTTGCAAAAGCCCGTGCTGCGGCATATCCGAAACCAGAACAACTCCTTACTGACGTCTATGTCTCTTACTAAAGGAATAGTAAAGATGCCAAATAAAAGTTTTCGTAATGCAATTAAAGAAGCCATTGAATCAGAAATGCGCCGTGATCCAACCGTATTTGTTGTTGGTGAAGATGTTCGCGGTGGGCACGGCGGTAAAAATACTGAAGAAAACCAGTTAGAAGGTTTCGGTGGTGTATTGGGCGTAACCAAAGGTTTATGGACAGAATTTGGTTCGGAACGTGTTATTGATACGCCAATTACCGAGTCTGCAATTATCGGTATGGCTGCTGGTGCTGCAGCAACAGGTTTACGTCCTGTTGCCGATTTAATGTTTATGGATTTCTATGGCGTGTGTCATGACATGCTCTATAACCAAGCCGCTAAATTCCGTTATATGTTCGGTGGAAAGGCAAAAGCACCCATGGTTGTACGTGGCATGATCGGCGCAGGTTTTTCTGCAGCAGCTCAGCATTCTCAGTCGCCATATAACGTATTTGCCGCGGTTCCGGGCTTAAAAGTTGTAGTTCCATCTAGCCCATATGATGTGAAAGGGCTATTAATTCAGGCTATTCGTGATGATGACCCTGTAGTGTTCTGTGAACATAAAATGCTTTATGACATTAAAGGCGAAGTTCCTGATGAGGCCTATACCATTCCTTTTGGTGTAGCAAATTACACCCGCGAAGGGACAGACGTGACCATTATTGCTTTAGGCCTGATGGTACATCGCGCCAATGAAGTAGCAGACAAACTGGCAAAAGATGGTATTTCGGTTGAAGTGGTCGACCCTCGAACGATTTCACCTCTGGATGAAGAAGGAATTTTAGAGTCTGTTGCATCGACTGGGCGTGTGGTTATTGTGGATGAATCAGCAGCACGCTGTGGCTTTGGTCATGATGTTGCTGCCCTGATCGCCCAAAAAGGTTTCCACTATTTGAAAGCACCTGTTGAACTCGTAACGCCACCACATACGCCTGTTCCATTCTCTCCAGTTTTAGAAAAAGAATGGATTCCAAGTGTAGAGCGTATTGAGCAAGCTGTGCGAAAAACATTGGAGGCTTAGGATGAGCGAAATTAAAACGCTGGAGATCCCAAAATGGGGATTATCCATGGAAGAAGGCACGGTTGCCCAATGGTTGATTAAAGAGGGTGATAGCTTTAATAAGGGCGATGAAATTTGTGAAATTGAAACCACAAAAATCGTCAATGTGTTAGAAGCGCCTTTTGCTGGAACGCTCCGTAAAATTTTAGCGAAAGATGGTGATACTTTACCTGTTGGTGGCCTTATTGCCGTATGTGCTGATAGTGAAGTTTCTGATGCAGAAATTGAAAAGTTTATCGCATCACTAGGTGGTTCAGCAGCTCAAGCATCTGAAGCACCTTCGCAGCAAAGTAAAGCGGAAACATCTGCACCTGTTGCTGAAAAAGCAGAACAACCACAGACTGTAGTAGCTAGTGCTTCAGCTCCTGCAAAGGTAGCGAAAGATGACTACGCTGTACCAGAGTCATTACAAGGCTATCAAACATCTAATGAGTTGTTTGCAACGCCGCATGCGTTAAAGCTTGCAGAAAAACATAATGTAAACTTGGCAAAAGTCACAGGTTCTGGTCGTGAAGGACGTATTAGTATTCAAGACATCCAGAAGGCTGTACAGGCTGCTGGTGGTCAATGGCCTGATGTTAAGCAGCAAACTCAAGCTAAAGTGGTTAAATCTACGGCCGATGATAGCCAAGTTTTAGCGACACCTGTAGCACGCCGTTTAGCAAAACAATGGGGCATTAACCTAAATGATTGCCGTGTTTCAGGTACTCGTGGCCGTGTCTGTAAAGAAGATGTTGAGGCAGTTTACTATCGTAATAACCCAACATCGGTAAATGAACAACCTGTGCAATGTGTAGCTCAACCACAATCGACCATTACTACTGTGGCGATGAATGGGATGCGGAAAGCAATTGCTTCACGGTTACAGGCTGCAAAACGTAACGCACCGCATTTCCGCTTAGTGGTCGATCTTAACGTAGAGGCTTTGCAAAAACTACGTAAGCAGATTAATGAGACTGTTCCACAAGTGAAACTTTCGATTAATGACATGCTAATTAAAGCAGCTGCCGCCGCGCTGATTAAAGTACCTGAGGTGAATGTTCAATTTGATGAGGCGACTCAATCAATTTTACAGTTCTCTCAAGCGGATATTTCGGTGGCCGTAGCTATTCCAAACGGTTTAATTACACCAATTGTGAAAGCTGTGAATCAGAAGTCTTTAGCACAGATTTCCGATGACATGCGTGATTTGGCAACGCGTGCCAAGACTGGCAAGTTACAACCGGATGAGTTTCAGGGAGGTAGCTTTAGTATTTCAAATTTAGGAATGTTAGGCATTAAACAGTTCGATGCCATTATTAACCCACCGCAAGGTGCAATTATAGCATTAGGTGCTTCTGAATCACGTGCTGTTGTTGAAAATGGCAATGTAGTGGTTCGTGAGATTGTCACAGCGACGTTGTCATGCGATCACCGAGTCATTGATGGCGCAGTTGGGGCGAAATTCTTGGCCAGCTTTAAGCAGTTTGTTGAAAACCCTGCTTTAATTTTGGTGTAGGAGAACCCGCATGTCAGAAGCTCAATTTGATTTAATTTTGATTGGCGCGGGACCGGGTGGGTATGTGGCTGCAATTCGTGCAGCCCAGCTCGGGTTAAAAACCGCAATTGTAGAAGAGCAACATTTAGGCGGAATTTGTCTAAATTGGGGCTGTATACCAACTAAAGCTTTGCTTGCAGGCGCAGAGCTCGCAACACAGTTTAAACATGCCGGACAGTTTGGTTTTCAGGTATCCCAACTCGATTTTGATATTCAAAAGCTTGTGCAACATAGCCGACAAGTGTCAGCTCAATTAGTACAAGGCATCGATTACTTGCTTAAAAAGAATCAGGTGACCGTGTTTAATGGTCGTGCTCAGCTTACGGCAAAAGAAAAAATTGCAGTGACCGATGCTCAAGGTAACAGTCAGGATTTGAGTGCACCACATATCATTTTGGCAACTGGAGCTAAAGCTCGACATATTCCTCAACTTCCTGTCGATGGAACATATGTCTGGAGCTATAAAGAAGCGCTTGTTCCAGAGCAGTTACCGAAAAGTTTGCTGGTTGTAGGTTCAGGTGCAATTGGTAGTGAGTTTGCCAGCCTTTATCAAGACTTGGGTTGTCAGGTAACTTTAATTGATTTGGCTAAACAAATTTTACCAACCGAAGATGCAGAAGTTGCTCAATTTGTCAGAAAACAGTTTGAACAAAAAGGAATGAAAGTCTTAACCGATGCTGTCGTTCAAAGTATTCAAATTGAAAATGGTCAAGTTCACTGTGTGGTTGAAACGGCAAATGATATTCAAACGCTTGTTTTTGAGCGTGTACTTTCGGCAATTGGTGTACAGCCGAATACCACAGGGCTAGGACTAGAACGTTTAGGTGTAGAACTGAATCCACAAGGTTTTGTGGCAATTGATGACTATTGTAAAACCAACGTAGCAGGGCTTTATGCGATTGGTGATGTGGCTGGTGCACCGTGTCTTGCCCATAAAGCAAGCCATGAAGCCATGGTCTGTGTCGAGAAAATTGCTGGTGTAGCAAACGTCCATTCACTCGATCGTAGCCAGATTCCGGGTTGTATTTTTACTCATCCACAAGTGGCGAGTATTGGTTTAACAGAAAATGCAGCAAAAGCTCGGAATTTACCTATACGAATTGGCAAGTTTTCTTTAACTGCAAATGGTAAAGCTTTGGCAATTGGAGATACGTCAGGTTTCGTTAAAACGGTGGTACATGCAGAGACGGGTGAATTACTTGGTGCACATATGGTCGGCCATGAAGTGACCGAACATATCCAAGGATTTGCCATTGCGAAATATCTAGAAGCAACTGATGAAAGTTTAGCTAAAGTGATTTTCCCGCATCCAACATTATCAGAAGCCATGCATGAATCCATTTTGGCTTCCATGCAACGAGCGATTCATATGTAGAAATTCTACATTTACAGGAGTTGAACATGGTTAAGGGATTAAAAAATAAAGTCGTTTTAGTGACTGGGGCAGCTCAAGGCATTGGCCGTGGGATTGCCCTACGCTTGGCGCAAGAAGGGGCACATATTGCATTAGTGGATATGAAACAAGAACGAATAAACGATGTGCAGCAGGAAATTCAGGCCTTAGGTGTAAATGCGAGCACTTTTATTGCTGATGTAAGTGACCGCGAGCAAGTGTATGCCGCTATAAATCATGCTGAGCAGACCCTTGGTGGGTTTGATGTCATGATTAATAACGCTGGAATTGCCCAAGTTCAAGCGATTGCTGATATCACACCCGACGAATTTCAAAAAATTGTTGATATTAATATTGGCGGTGTGCTGTGGGGCATACAGGCTGCTGCTGCAAAATTTAAGCAGCGGCAACATAAAGGTAAAATCATTAATGCTTGCTCAATTGCAGGCCACGACGGGTTTGCTTTACTCGGTATTTACTCGGCAACTAAATTTGCGGTACGAGCACTTACCCAAGCCGCGGCAAAAGAATATGCTAGTCACGGTATTACGGTAAATGGATATTGCCCCGGAATTGTCGGAACGGACATGTGGGTTGAAATTGATAAGCGTTTTGCTGAAATTACGGGTGCAGCAATTGGTGAAACTTATAAAAAATATGTGGAAGGCATTGCTTTAGGTAGAGCCCAAACACCAGACGATGTAGCTGCATTAGTTGCTTTTCTGGCAAGTGAAGATTCGGACTATATTACGGGTCAATCCATTTTAACGGACGGCGGAATTGTCTATCGCTAAAATAACATCCTGATTTGAGGGAGATAATAATGAAAGCAGCGCGTTTTTATGACAGAGGTGATATCCGTATTGAAGATATCCCTGAACCAGAAGTCACTCCCGGCACTGTAGGTATCAAGGTAGCTTGGTGTGGAATTTGTGGTACAGATTTGCATGAATTTCTGGAAGGGCCGATTTTTATTCCACCGTGTGGACATCCGCATCCTATTTCAGGCGAATCTGCGCCGATTACCATGGGACATGAGTTTTCTGGGGTAGTCTATGCCGTAGGTGAAGGTGTTGATGATATTGAAATTGGTCAACATGTGGTGGTAGAGCCTTATATTGTGGCTGATGATGTACCAACTGGACCCGGCGATAATTATCATCTTTCTAAAAATATGAACTTTATTGGTTTAGGCGGCCGTGGTGGTGGTTTGTCGGAGAAAATTGCAGTTAAACGCCGTTGGGTACATCCAATTTCCAATAAAATTCCATTAGATCAAGCGGCCTTAATTGAACCGTTATCGGTGGGTCATCATGCTTTCGTACGTAGTGGTGCAAAGGCTGGTGATATTGCACTGGTTGGCGGAGCTGGCCCAATTGGTTTATTACTTTCGGCAATTTTAAAAGCGAAAGGGCTTAAGGTTATCATTACTGAGCTAAGTGCAAAACGTAAAGAAAAAGCCAAAGAGTCGGGAGTCGCAGATTATATTTTAGACCCCTCAGAAGTTGATGTTGTTTCTGAGGTCATGAAAATCACTAATGGCGATGGTGTCGATGTTGCATTTGAATGTAGTAGCGTTAACAAGGTATTAGATACTTTGGTTGCGGCAATGAAACCAACAGGCGTTATAGTTATTGTTTCGATTTGGAGCCATCCAGCATCAATTAATGTGCACAGTGTTGTAATGAAAGAACTTGATGTACGAGGCACAATTGCCTATGTAAATGACCATCAAGAAACCATTAAACTGGTTGAAGAAGGTAAAATAAATCTGGAACCTTTTATTACTCAGCGTATTCAACTTGATGATTTGATTTCACAGGGTTTTGAAACCTTAATTCATAACAATGAGTCGGCAGTTAAGATTATTGTACATCCATAAATAAATAGGTACTTGAGCCTATAAAAAAGAGCGATGATTCGCTCTTTTTTATTAAAGTAAATTGTTGTCTTGGGCTTCAATAATGGGTGGTAATGGCTGCCCTAAAGAACTTAGAGACTCTCGCTCAATTAAGCGAACAATTGAATCGAGCGGTAAATCATTTTCTTGTAAACCAAAAGGTTCTTCAATTTGAGCACTTAAAGCATCTAGCCCTAAAAACATATAAGCGATTAAGCCAACAATAAGCGGTGTCCAAATACCTAAAGCTGCTTCAAGGCTAAACGGTAAAATAAAACAGAAACAATAAACAGCGCGATGTAAAAGTACTGAATATGAGTAGGGTAAAGGTGTACCAGCAATACGGTCACAACCCGCTTGAATATTGCCTAGCTCAACAATATGACGCGTCAGAGTGCTATAGATAATGTCACTAATTTCGCCGTCTTTTAGAGCCTTGACTAAATCTTTTTGAATATTTTCGAGTACAAATTGTGGTGCATTAATATGCTCATTTAAATAATCAAGTGAGGAGTTGTTTAAATAGGCATGTTCAAGAAATTTGGTTGGTTCAGCGGTTTGTTGGCGTAAGCGATCACGCAATAAATTGCTAAAAATTAAGACCTGATGAATTAAATGTTCACGTTGTTCATTGGATAAAACATGGCTGTCTCTAACAATGTGTCTGGCATTGGCAATTAATGCGCCCCAAAGTTTGCGACCTTCCCACCATCGATCATAACAGGCATTATTTCGAAAACCCGTACAAATGGAAAGAATCACGCCAAAGATAGTAAATCCAATCGCGGGTACAGTAGGAATTTGAATCCAATGATAATAAGAGAGCCAGACCACACATGCTGAGATAAGTACAACAAAACTTAATGCTGGCAAAACCTTGGGTAGAACAGTTCCTTTCCATGCAAATAAGAGTTTAAAAACGCTGCTTTTATCGCGAACAATCATAGAAAGCCTTTGAACTAACGGACCTAACCAACTGCAATATGATACGCCTTAGATGAGTTAAATACCTAGCTAAAGCTTGTGCTTTTGTCTGTATCGCCAAAGAGTAGTGCGGCTAATTCCAAAAATATTCGCGACCATATTTAAGTTATGGTTATATTTTTCTAAAGCAGCTTGCACATTTTCTGGACTCAGCTCTGTATTTGTCTCGGGTAATTTAACGTAATCGTCAGCATTCAAAAGCTCATTTGGTAAGTCTTCGGCTTCAATTTCGTCCTTACCATTTGCCATGGTTAATGCATAAAGCAGAGTGTTTTTTAGTTCACGAACATTTCCCGGCCAGTCATAGTTCAATAAAACTTGCATGGCTTTTTGATTAATATGGCGAGGCATCGATTCGAGTTGGGCTGAGCTTTCTTTTAAAATTTGATCGACAATAAGAGGAATATCGACTTTTCGTTCTCTAAGTGGTGGTATAAAAATTGGAATCACACGCAAACGGTAGAGTAGATCATGGCGGAAACGCCCAGCCTTAGCTTCTTCGCGTAAAGCTTTGTGTGTTGCGGTAATAATTCGGACATTGGCCTGAATCGGTTTTTCACCACCGACAGGAGTAAATTCCCCTGTTTCTAAAACCCGTAGTAATTTAGCCTGAAGCTCTAAAGGAATCTCGGCAATTTCATCTAAAAACAACGTTCCGCCAGCAGCACGTTCAAACACGCCTTTATGGTCACGAATTGCTCCCGTAAAAGCACCTTTCACATGCCCGAATAATTCACTTTCTAAAATATTGGCATTGAGAGCAGCACAGTTAATCGCTACAAAAATCTTATTTTTACGTTGGCTATAATCATGAATTGCTTTTGCCACAAGCTCTTTACCACTGCCAGATTCACCGCGAACAAGCACTGGAAATTCAGTAATTGCCACTCTTTGAATAATTGAAAACATACGGGTCATTTCTGGTGAGCAGCTATTAAAAACCTTGGCCAAGTCTTGCAACTGTTCTGTTAGCTCTACTTGATTAGCAATATCATTTTCTATGCTAATAGGCTGTAAAATATGTAGCTTTCCGATAATGCGATGCTCGGCAATATAAATATCATGTTCTTGATAGATAAATCGCTGTCTCATTTTAGGAGTATTGATCTCAAGATATTGATTGTGATGGTCTTGAGTAAGCGCTGCCATGCTCTCAACAGAAATGTCATCTGTATTAAACTTATAATGAATTGCTTTAGTTGATGTGTCTGCTAAAAACAGACTCGCATTTGGAAAGAGAGCCTTAAGCTGCTCAAATAAAATATAAAAATCCTGTTCTGACTCAAAATTTAGCTTTGCCATTTTATTTGTTTCACAATCGTTTCATTGAAACATACTTGAGTTTCATAGGAACATCAAGTTGATTCCTTTTTCTATCTTTAATTTTATTAAATGTTATAAGTATTTAATTTTTATATTTATTATTTAATTTTAAATAATTGGCATCTTATTTGCAAAATATAGGAAAGAAATAAATTATTAGGGTATAAATCATGTTCTTTAAGCAGTTTTTTGAGCAGGAAAGTTCGACTTATACATATATGCTTGGATGTGAAGAAACACGAGAGGCTGTTTTAATTGACCCAGTTGCATCAGATATAGAGGTTTACACAAAAGAATTAGAACAGCATCAATTTACGCTCATTTACACCTTAGATACTCATGTTCATGCAGATCATATTACGGCCGCAAATTTACTTCGTGAACGCTTTCATTGCAAATCGGTTTTACACCGAAACTCAGATGTAAATTGCGGAGATATTTTAATTACAGATGGCTGCATGCTTAAAGTCGGCAACCTCAGTATTGAAGCGCGTTATACACCAGGTCATACCAATGCTTGTACGAGTTACCTAGTTGGAAATATGGTTTTCACTGGTGATGCATTATTAATTGATGGCTGTGGTCGCACTGACTTCCAGCAAGGTAATGCAGGCACACTTTATGACAGTATTCATAAACAACTTTTCAGCTTGCCTGACGAGACTATTGTATATCCGGGACACGATTACAAAGGTCGTCTATCTTCAACGATTGGTTATGAACGCTTAAATAACTCACGTTTAGGTCAAAATCGCTCGCGTGAAGATTTTATTAAATTAATGAATAATTTAAATCTTCCATATCCAAAACAAATCGATAAAGCACTTCCTGCCAATCAGGCTTGCGGCTCAATTTCACAATCATAAGAAGGTGGCAATATGGAACTTAAACGAGTTAATCAAGATTTTTATGTTGCTGGCCAGATTACAGTCGTCGATATTGCAAAAATTGCAGACCAAGGAATAAAAACTCTGATATGTAACCGTCCAGATGGAGAAGGTGCAGATCAACCCAATGTAATTGAAATTGAAGAAGCAGCTCAGCGACATGGCCTAAACGTAATCTACCAGCCCGTTACCAGTGGCAAAATTACCGATCAACAAGTTACCGAGTTTAAACAGCTTTATCAGAATGCCCAAAAACCTGTTTTAGCATATTGCCGTTCTGGTATGCGTGCAATCAGTTTGTGGGCTTTGGCTGAAGTTGCTCCACAAGATGTAGCACTGCTAGTAGAAGTGGGTAACAAACTTGGTTTTAACTTAAAAGGCTTAGTGCCACGTATTTTAAAACGTGATCATGAACCAGCGACAATTCCTTGTTATAGCGTTGTGATTGTGGGCGCTGGAGCAGCAGGAATTTCTGTAGCATCGAGCTTACTATCTCGGGAACCTCATTTAGATATTGTCATTATTGATCCGGCAGACACCCATTATTATCAACCGGGTTGGACCATGGTCGGTGGCGGTATTTTTAAGCCACAAGTAACTGCACGCTCAATGGCAAGTGTGATTCCTTCAAAAGTGAAATGGATGAAAGCTGCCGTTGCTGGATTTGACCCTGAACATAATCAAGTCATTTTGGAAGGATGCCAGCCCATCCAATATAAAGCTTTGGTGGTTTGTCCCGGTTTAAAACTGAATTGGCATGGCATTGAAGGTTTAGTCGAAACCTTAGGTAAAAATGGGGTGGCGTCTAACTATCGTTATGATTTAGCGCCCTATACATGGGAACTTGTGCAACAACTAAACGGTGGAAAGGCAATTTTCACTCAACCACCTATGCCGATTAAGTGTGCGGGTGCTCCTCAGAAAGCGATGTACCTTTCAGCCGACTACTGGTTAAAGCAAGGCAAACTTAAAGATATATCTATCCATTTTTATAACTCAGGCGGTGTTTTATTTGGTGTGAAGGAATATGTACCTGCACTCATGCAATACGTCGAAAAATATGGCTCTGAACTTCACTTTAACCATCAACTTGTCAAAGTAGACGGACCTGAAAAAAAAGCATGGTTTAAAGTCGTGAATGATGAAAATGCAGCATTGGTCGAAACAGATTTCGATATGTTGCATGTTGTTCCACCACAACAAGCGCCCGACTTTATTCGTGCAAGTACTCTTACTGATGAAGCAGGCTGGGTGAGTGTTAATCCTCAAACCTTACAACACACACAACATGCCAATATTTTTGCTTTAGGTGATGTGATGAATGCACCTAATGCCAAAACTGCTGCTGCGGCGCGAGCACAAGCCCCAATCGTTGCTGTAAATGTGATAGCGCAGCTCAAGGGAGAGCAGAACTTCTGTGAATACAACGGCTATGGCTCATGTCCACTCACCGTAGAGCATGGAAAAATTGTTCTGGCTGAATTTGGTTACGGGGGAAAATTACTCCCAAGTTTTCCGAAATGGGTAATTGATGGGCAAAAGCCATCTCGTTTGGCATGGTTACTTAAAGAGCAGATTTTACCGCCAATTTATTGGCAAGGCATGCTCAAAGGCCGCGAGTGGATGGTCAAACCTGAGCGAGGATGAGTAAAGATTAATAATCTTTACCCGAGCGCAAGGCGAAAGCTGTGCTTGAGCGGAAGAGGATAAACAAAGCAACCTTTGTCCTGAGAAGCGATTAAAGCTTCGGAAGAAGACGAAAATCCACTTACTCATTAACCAGCAGTCTACTGCAAACAATGTATATGCAATTTTAGGCTTTTAATATGTTATTACTTGTCGTTGAAGGCATTGTGATTGGCTTTTTACTTGGTCTTACTGGTGCGGGTGGTGGCATTCTTGCTGTACCCGCACTTATGACCAGTCAAGGCTGGAGCGTGGCTCAAGCCGCACCGATAGGGTTATTGGCTGTTGCGCTATCTACACTCATTGGAACTATTGAAGGTTTATTTAAAAAAATAGTTCGTTATCGTGCTGCAATCTGGATTGCCTTAATTGGTGCCCCTATGGCACATATCGGCATTTTAATAGCCAACGCGATTTCACCTGTTTGGCTCATGTTAATGTTTAGCTTGGTCATGTTTACAGTGGGCTATCGACTTATCAGTAACCGTGTTTCGGATTTTCACAACCCGCCGTGTCAGGTCAACCCAAGTACGGGACGTTTTATCTGGAATTTTAAAACTGGTGGCGTGCTTGCCAGCATCGGGATTATTGCTGGGCTTTTAACTGGTATGTTAGGGGTGGGTGGCGGCTTTGTAATTGTGCCCGCGCTGAGAAAAGTCACCAATTTGGATATGCATAGCATTGTTGCAACCTCACTTATGATTATTTTTCTCATCAGTGGCATAAGTATTGTGATGCATATTGCAGAGGGTTTTCACTATCCAGTTGCCATTACCAGCGCATTTGCACTTGCATGTATGGCAGGTATGTTATTAGGGCGCCGAGCTATTCGTTTTATTCCAGCATCAATTGTACAAAAAGTCTTTGCTTTAATGGTTTTCGCTGTCGCAATTTATATGGTCATTAAGATTGTTAATCTAACAAATATCTAAGATATATAGTATTTTAACCATCCTCATGAATACTAAATTTCCAGAGATAAGATGTTTAAATTATCTTTGGAAATTTCATTTAAAACATTCAAATTTTTGAGAAAGCGATATGAAGCGAGTTAACGTGGCAATTTGTGGTTTTGGACGGATTGGACAACAAATTGCAGAGCTCCTTTTAAATCGAGCGACGTACTATAAACAAAAATATCAAATTGATGCCCGTTTAGTGGGTGTCTGCAACTCATCATCAGGTTTAATTGATCAAGAGGGTTTACAGGCTTCAAAGTGGCTAGATAAAACACAATATCAAGTAGGCCTAACTGAGCAAAAGTTTTTAGAACAGGTTCAAGCAGATGTCATTATTGAAACTGGACCAAGTGACTATGTGACAGGTGGGAAAGGCCTATTTTATTTAAATTATGCTTTAACACATAACATGCATGCGATTGCGGTATCTAAAGGTGCTTTAGTTGTAGAAGGTAAAAAATTAGTTAACTTGGCATATCAACACAATAAAAAATTATTTTTTAGCGGTGCGACAGCAGCAGCTTTACCGACGGTTGATTTGTTTGAATATAACTTAGCAGGCTGTCAAATTTTAGAAATAGAAGGTGTGTTTACAGGTACCACAAATTTTATTTTGAATGATATGTTGCAACACGAATGTGCATTTACAGAATCTCTTGAAAAAGCTCAAACAAAAGGTATTGCGGAACCTGACAGTTCATTCGATGTAGATGGATGGGATACCGCGGCTAAAATTACCATATTAGCCAACACTGTTTTGGGGGCTGATATAAAAATTCAAGATATTCCAAGACAAGGAATCAGTCACGTGACTGCCGATCATATTCGTGACTGGAAAAAAGAAAATGTAATTCCTCGTCTGGTCGGTTTTATTCATATTAAAAAGCAGCAAATTCTAACAGGTGTGGAATTAAGACTAGTTACAGCAAATCATGCGTTTGCTCATCTGCAAGGTTCTCAAAAATGCATTCGGGTGTTAACACAAGAAATGGGTGAGCTTGTTGTAAGTGGAGGGGCATCTGCGCCTTTAGCCACAGCAGCCGCAGCTTTAAAAGATTTTGAGCTGATGTTAAAAACAGGCTACTAAAATTAATTATGATTTATAAAAAAAGCAGGCTTTAAGCCTGCTTCTCACAATTTTTTTGAGTGTTAAATAACTTCTTTCCAATTTCAAACTTACTAAACATTAAGTAATTACCAAGCAAGATTAGCAAAATTCCAAATACAGCATTTAAAGTCCACTCATATCCTTCAAAGAAAGTAGAAACTGTTAGAGCAACTAAAGGAAAGAGCAACGTGCTATAGGCTGCTTTGGCTGCGCCAATTCGTCCAACTAAAGAAAAATAAGCAGAGAACCCAATAACCGTACCAAATACAGCTAAGTATAGTACCGAGCTTAAAAATGGGAAATTCATCGGCGGCATTAAATCTTGTCCAGTAAATAAAGCTAGACTTAGCATCACCAATGCCCCATAAGTCATGGCATAACAATTTGTTGAAAAAATATTTAGGCCACGTTTTTGGTGTCTAACACTAATCATATTCCCTAAAGAAAAACCGTAAGTGCCTATTGCACATAGCCCAATACCCATTAATAACTGTGCATTAAACTGACTATTAATCAGGTCATGCCAAAACAGTAAAACAATACCACTTAGACCCAAAAGTGCAGCCGGCGCAAAGTTTGGGGAGGGTTTTTGCTTAAAAAAGATAAGTGCATTAATAGCATTAAAGAAAACAGCCATGGAAAATATGACAGACTCTAAACCGCTATTTACATATTTAACGGCGGTATAAAAACAAATAAAGTTTAGACCGAAAACACAAAGGCCTTGCAGCATACAGAACAAGTGATCTTTTAAAGCAATTCGTTGTAATTTTCCGGAAAATAGTAAAACAACCCAAAGTAATAAGGCTGAAATGGCAAAACGCCATAAAATTGCAACGACGGGTGTTGCATAATGGCTCTGAACGGCAATTCCAATCCATGTTGTTCCCCAAATCAACACCACCGCAACATAGAGTAAAATATTCATAACTTTATCCTCGATTACCAAGCTTAAGTATCTAGGAATGCTTCATTTTTCACGTATATATTCTTGTGTAGTACATGCAAGATCTTGCGTTTTTTATATGTCTGAACTAGCTGAATTTTACTGAATATGGTTAACTTAAGCTCAATGATATTCGTTTTAATTTTGCATGGCCTATCAAACTTTAGAACAGCTACAGCAATCTAAAGCCAAGCTTCACGAAACTGTGGTGCTTGATGAAAATATGCAACTTGCATTTTGGTCTAATCAGCAAGATCGTGTAAGTGTCTGTAGCGACCACCATACTTTGAGTCTCTATATCCAAGATGGTTATGAAAGTTATCAAAAAACACCTGCAGGCTGGAAAAATGGTGGCGGGCCAGGGCGTTTTTGTTTATTGCCTGAGCATCAAGAGTCGACTTGGGATATACGAGGTGGGCTTAAATTTGTTCACTTGTATTATACCGACCAACATTTACGTGATGTTGCTGAAAAAATATGGGACAAAGAACCTAATCAAATTGAGTTAAATGAAGTTGTCTTTAATGACGATGAACGGATTCGAGCACTTTATCAGTTCTTCTTGCTAGATTGTGATTGGCAAGATTCTTCAAATCATTTGCAAATGAGCACAACAGCAAGTTTATTGCTAAATCATTTAATTAGAAGATACAGCAGTGTTCAATGGCAACAGCCTATTATTAAAGGTGGGTTGGCACCTCATAAGCTCAAATATATTCAGGAATGGATTGAAGATCATCTAGATCAGGCTCTCACTTTGTCTGATTTGGCAAATGTTGTGAATTTAAGCGAATACCATTTTGCTCATATGTTTAAACAGTCCATGAATATGGCGCCTCACCAGTATGTCATGCAAAGACGTTTAACTAAGGCAAAAGGACTCATTCAATCATCTCAGCTTTCTTTACAAGACATTGCCCTAGTATGTGGTTTTAGTTCAGCAAGTCATTTAAGCCATCGTTTTAAACAGTTTTATGGCATGAGTCCTTCACAATTACGTTAAAGAACTCATGACTAATTTCTATAAAAGATAAACCCTTAAACCAATCAGTGCCGAAGCAAAAATGACATACAGCACATTAATGTTAAATCGGAATAAAACAATAAATGCAGCAAGAGTAATGAGGGCTGCAACAATGTCAAAATGCCCTGAAAAGCCTTGTGGCCATAACACGTGATAACTAAAAAATAGTGCGAGATTTAAAATTACACCGACCACAGCCGCGGTAATTGCAGTGAGTGGCGCAGTAAATTTAATTTCATTATGTGTAGATTCAATAATGGGCGCACCCGCAAAAATAAATACAAAAGAAAAGAGAAAGGTAAACCAAGTCACAATAACTGCACCGAGTGCTCCAGCAAAAAATAGATGCTCAGAACCAAGTAGTGAATGATTAACACCTCCTAAAAAACCAACAAAGGCAACGACCATAATCAGTGGACCAGGAGTAGTTTCACCAAGTGCTAAACCATCAATCATTTGTGTAGGTGAAAGCCATCCAAAATGATTGACAGCGCCTTGATAGACATAAGGTAAAACCGCGTAAGCGCCCCCAAACGTAAGCAGCGCAGCTTTAGTGAAGAACCATGCCATTTGGGTATAAGAGTGATGCCATCCAAAATATACGCCTAAAGCTAAAATTGGTAATAACCATAAAGCGATTGCCACAAAAATAAGTTTAGCTAACCGTGACCAGTGGAATTTAGCGTGTTCTGGTGTTGGAGTCTCATCATCAATAAATGCCGGGCCGTAATCTTTTTGGCTGGCTTTATGACCAGCTGCTGAGGAAAGTAGCTCAGGGTACTTTTTACTAACTAAATAACCTGCAATGCCTGCTGATAAAACAATAAGCGGGAAAGGAAGTTTTAAGACAAAGATTGCAAAAAAAGCAGCAATTGCGACGAACCATAAAAATCTATTTTTAAGCGAACGGCTACCTATACGGTACGTTGCATGAAAGACAATTGCGGTAACAGCAGGCTTTATCCCGTAAAAAATACCCGCAATAACCGGAACGTCTCCAAATTTTATATAAATCCAAGACAGCCCAATTAAAATAAATAAAGAGGGTAATACAAATAAAATACCGGCAACTAAACCTCCCGCAGTTCTGTGCATGAGCCAACCAATGTAGGTTGCTAACTGCTGTGCTTCAGGTCCAGGTAACAACATGCAGTAGTTCAGTGCATGTAAAAATCTTTTTTCTGATATCCAGCGCTTTTGTTCAACCAATTCCTGATGCATCACAGCGATTTGTCCAGCTGGCCCCCCAAAGCTAATAAAACCAAGCTTGAGCCAAAATAAGAAGGCTTGCCAGAAGGTGACTTGTTCCACTGAGTCATCAGGGGTATTTAATTGTTTTTGTTGCATATTATCCCCTAAAAAATAATAGTAATTTTTACGTTTATGGCATAACGGAGTATGTTTTATAGCATAACAAACACAAATGTATTTTTTATGATAACCATTTAACTTTTATAGATAGCTATTAATTAATTTATTGATATTCATTGAAATTATTTTTTTAACTAAAGTTATCGCTTTAAATTATTTCCAAAGCTGAAACATTTTAAACATTATTTGCTCAAGTTGTTATAACAGGTTGTGAGCCGTGAGCCAGCTACCCCCAGATGCTAAAAATCATAAGCCTCTTTACGATCAGTTAAGGGAACTCATCCTTAACAAAATTGTAAATGGCGAATACGCCGTACTGAGTCAAATTCCATCTGAAAACGAATTTGCTGAACAGTTCGGTGTAAGCCGAATCACAGTTCGTCAAGCGCTCAACCAATTACAGTTAGAAGGCTATATTTTTAAGGTGCCAGGTAAAGGAACTTTTGTAAGTAAACCAAAAACGTTCCAGAACATTTCAAGTTTGCAAGGTTTTGCAGAAGCAATGTCATCTGCTGGTCACGAAATTTTAAACCGCGTCATCTCGGCCGAGCTTAAGCAGGTCCCGATGCATGTAGTACCGAAATTAAAGTTACCTGTTAAAGCCAATGTGTATGAAATTCAACGTGTTCGTTTACTCAACCGTCAGCCAGTATCGTATGAGTTGACTTATTTGCCAGAATATATTGGTTTGAAACTTAAAGAAAAAGCGATTGATTTACGCACAACCGATATTTTCAAAGCATTAGAACAAGAATGTGGCATTCCTTTAGGGCATGCAGATTTAAGTATTGATGCCACTGTAGCGGATGAAGAATTAGCGGCCTTGTTGCAAGTCGAAATCGGAACTCCGGTATTACGGGTCGAACGTTTGACTCACGATGCAAATGGTCAACCGATTGACTATGAATATCTCTATTTCTCGGGCGATACCTTCCAGTACCGTTTACGTATTCATCGTTAATAACTCAAATAAAAATAAGGATTTTATAATGGAAACTAAATATCTTGAGTTTGATATTGTGGTGATTGGTGGTGGAACTGCAGGGCCAATGGCTGCGATTAAAGCAAAACAAGAAAACCCGAATTTAAAAGTCTTGCTCATTGAAAAAGCGAATGTAAAACGTAGTGGGGCGATTTCAATGGGAATGGATGGGCTGAATAATGCTGTTATTCCGAGATATGCGACACCTGAGCAATACACCAAAGAAATTACCATTGCTAATGATGGGGTAGTTAATCAAACCACTGTATATGCATATGCAAAGCATAGTTTCAAAACCATTCAACAGCTCGATCAATGGGGCATTAAGTTTGAAAAAGATGAGACAGGTGAATTTGCAGTAAAAAAAGTACATCACATGGGGGCATATGTTTTACCAATGCCCGAAGGACATGATGTTAAAAAAGTTTTATATCGTCAATTAAAGCGTGCTCAAGTCAAAATTAATAATCGGATTGTCACCACAAAGCTTTTAAAAAATGAGCAAGGTGCAATCAATGGTGTACTCGGTTTTGACTGTCGTAGTGGTGATTTTTATGTCATTAAAACGAAAGCTGCCATTTTATGTTGTGGTGCCGCAGGGCGTTTAGGTTTGCCAGCTTCCGGCTATTTAATGGGTACTTATGAAAACCCAACCAATGCAGGTGACGGCTATGCAATGGCATACCATGCCGGTGCTGAACTAGCCAATTTAGAATGCTTCCAGATTAATCCACTGATTAAAGACTATAACGGTCCGGCTTGTGCATATGTGACCGGACCTTTAGGAGGTTATACCGCCAATAGTAAAGGTGAACGTTTCATTGAATGTGACTACTGGAGTGGTCAAATGATGTGGGAGTTTTACCAAGAACTGGAAAGTGGTAATGGCCCTGTTTATTTAAAAGTAGATCATCTGGCCGAAGAAACCATTCAAACCATTGAAGAAATCTTGCATACCAATGAACGCCCAAGCCGTGGACGTTTCCACGAGGGCCGAGGAACCAATTACCGTCAAGATATGGTGGAAATGCATATTTCAGAAATTGGTTTCTGTAGCGGACACAGTGCTTCTGGCGTATGGGTTAATGAAAAAGCCGAGACTTCGGTTAAGGGATTATACAGTGCTGGTGATATGGCGGCTGTACCTCATAACTATATGCTTGGTGCATTTACCTACGGATGGTTTGCGGGTGTAAATGCCGCGCAATACGTGAATGCAGTTGAAGATAGTGAATTAAACCAAAGCGAAATAGAAGCAGAAAAAGCACGAATATTTGCGCCACTAGATTGCTCAGAAGGTTTACCTCCAGAACAAGTGGAATATAAGCTGCGCCGTTTTGTAAATGACTATTTGCAGCCCCCTAAAACTCGCCAAAAAATGGAAATTGGGCTCAAGCGTTTTGAAGAAATTAAACAGGATATTAAGCAAATTTCTGCAAGGAACCCGCATGAGCTGATGCGTGCCGCTGAAGTTTCTTTTATTCGAGACTGTGCGGAAATGGCAGCTAGAGCTTCACTGTTTAGAGAAGAAAGCCGCTGGGGACTGTACCACTATAGAGCAGATTTCCCTCAGAAAAATAACTTGGATTGGTTCTGTCACGCACATTTGAAAAAAGATGAACATGGCAACATGGTTAGTTTCAAAAAGCCAATCGAGCCTTATGTGGTTCCGATTAATCAAGATGAAGCTGTGTCGTATGACCGTTTACGCATTCAAAAAGATGTTGCTCTAGCAGACTAAATAAATCAGGAATTCAAATCATGGCTTTTATTTTTAAAGAAGTACAGCACCGTACTGTCGCACCCGTCATTATCGATGAAGATAAATGTATTGCTGATAAAGGATGCACAGTCTGTGTAGATGTTTGTCCAATGGACTTATTAGCAATCGATCCAACAACCCAAAAAGCTTATATGCAATTTGATGAATGCTGGTATTGCATGCCTTGTGAAAAGGACTGTCCAACAGATGCAGTCAAAGTAAATATCCCATACCTACTCAAATAATTAATTTGGAATACGCAACATGAGACAAAATAAATTAATCAATAAAAAACTATTACTAAGTAGCTTAATTGGTGCCATTGTACTTGGCACTTTGGGGTGCGGTAGTAAAACAGAAACTGTGCGTGTAGCGATTGGTACACAAGACACGACCATTAATTGTGCAACAGGTGGGTTGCTGATTCGTGAATTGAATTTATTACCAAAATATTTGCCTAAAGATGGTAAATACAAACACGTTAAATATGACATTCAATGGAAAAACTTTACCTCTGGTGCACCACTTACCAGTGAAATGGTAGCTGGGCGTCTAGATTTGGGAGCAATGGCTGACTTTCCTGCTGTGAATAATTTAGCGGCATTTAAAAAAGCTGGCAAAGAAAGCATATTTTTAGCCCCTTTGTCAGGCAGTATTAATGGTAGCGGTAATGCGATTGTTGTTCCAATTGACTCAAAAGTAACATCGCTTAAAGAACTAAAAGGACAAACCATTTCTGTACCTTTTGCCTCAACTGCTCATGGACTGTTGCTACGAGCGATTCAGGCAGAAGGCTGGCAACTTGATAAAGATATTAAAGTGATTGCTCAGGCGCCAGAAGTAGCAGGGCCTGCCTTAAAAAGTTATAAGATTGCTGCGCATGCTGACTTCGTACCATTTGGAGAGTTATTTGCTTACCAAGGTTTTGCTAAAAAAATCTATGATGGTTCTCAAGCAAAATCACCGACATTTCATGGTTCGCTTGCGAGCAAGGATTATGCACAGCAGCATCCAGAAGTTATAAAGGCTTAATTACAAGCAACCATTGAAGCGAATCGTTTGATTCGAGAACAGCCAGAAAAATATAGTGAACTGATTGCTGAAAAAACCGGTATTCCCGCCGAAGTCGTTTTTCTCTTTCATGGCCCTTTAGGTCTGCAAACTCGTGACTTAACGTGGAAACCTGAATATCGAAAAGCGACTCAAATTGCGATAGACACCTTAAAAGTTCTAGGCAAAAACGACGGTACGCTTGATGTAAATAAATTTATTGATGATCAATATATTAAGGATGCATTTCAGGCATCTGGACTTAATTACAGCCAGCAACTGGCCGACTATGCAAAATCACCTTTGGTTGCCAATGACGCATTAACGGGCCAACCCATCAAGACATTTGATCGGGTGACTCAAATTTGGGTAAAGGGTGAAGAAAAAGTTCGTAGCTATGAAACGCCTGAGCATGCTTTTTCTGATTTAAAGAAAATACAAGCCAATGGAAAAACAGTGCGTGTGGTTTATAGCCAAGATCATCAGTCCGACATTAAGTTACTTGCTAATTTGGCATGGTATGCCACAGACAAAGCAGGACAAATTCAAGCCTTTTTATTAAAAGATGATGCTGAAAAATGGGCTAAACAACAGGGTGGAAAAGTATATGACTTTAAAGCTATTCAGCTTGTAACACAGAGCTGATGTGTTGTCTTACCTAATGAGCAGGAGGTAATAAATGAGTAGTTTAGCCCAGACAAAACCTAATAACCAAATTACATTTTTGATTAAATTTTTTCGGCAGTTGAGATCATATCCAGCGCGTTTGAAAAGCTATGTCATTGCTTTCACATCTATAGCTTTTTGGATAGCAATTTGGCAAGGACTTGCTCAGTTTAAAATAAATTTAGGCTTCGTGAACTTTAGCAATGTCCCGACACCTTTAGATGTCATCCATGCGCTTTGGGCTTTTTTTCAACTCAGCGCTGCATTTGAACATGTTGAATCTAGTGTGTTTCGTGTAGTGATTGGTTTTGTGCTTGCGGCTCTAATTGGTGTAGGTATTGGTTTGTTGGCAGGACGTTACCAAAAACTGGCTGCATTTCTAATGCCACCATTAGAAGTATTACGTCCAATTCCAGCAGTTGCATGGATTCCTTTAGCAATTCTGATTTTTCCCTCATCAGAAGCTTCCATGATTTTTATTACGTTTATTGGGGCTTTATTTCCAATTTTATTAAACACCGTACATGGTGTTGGTGCAGTTGACCCAAGACTCGTTGCATCTGCAAAAAGTCTAGGCGCTTCTGATCTTGCCATTATTCATGAAGTCATTATTCCAGGTGCATTACCGAACATTATTACTGGTTTATCTATTGGAATGGGTACTTGTTGGTTCTGTTTAGTGACTGCCGAAATGATTTCTGGGCAACATGGAATTGGATATTTCACATGGGAATCTTTCACCTTGCAAAACTATAGCAATATCGTGGTTGGCATGGTGCTAATAGGAGCGTTAGGTATGTTTAGCAGTACATTGGTGCGTGTGATTGGAAACCGATTTACTCCATGGTATCAATTGAGGAAGTCTTAAAATGTCAATTACACAAGGCCATGTTCGTATTCAAAATCTATCGCTACATTTAGGGCAAGCTAAAAATCGTTTTCAGGCACTAGATCGGATTAATTTCGAAATACAACCGGGCGAATTTATTTGTTTACTTGGCCCATCGGGTTGCGGTAAATCAACATTATTAGGTGCTTTGGCAGGGCACTTACCAATTAGTTCTGGGTCTTTAACGGTCGATGATGAATCGATATTTGAACCGCATCCAGATAGAGGTTTGGTGTTCCAGCAACATACCTTATTTCCATGGAAAAGCGTGCTTGAAAATATTGCTTTTGGTTTGAAAATGAAGGGCATTGCTAAGCAAAAGCGTATTGAACAAGCTCAGAAAATGATTGATCTGGTCGGACTTAAAGGTTTTGAACATAAATTTCCAGCCGAACTTTCTGGTGGCATGCAGCAACGGGTTGAAATTGCGAGAGTACTGATTAATCAACCTCGTATTTTATTAATGGATGAGCCTTTTGGTGCCTTAGATGCTCAAACTCGTTTAAAAATGCAAATGCTATTACTCGAAATTTGGCAAGAAATCCAAACGTCGGTTTTATTTATTACCCACGATATTGATGAGGCACTTTTTTTAGCCGATCGAGTGTTGATTATGAGCCATCGACCAGGGCGAATTATTGAAGAAATTCCGCTTAAGTTTGAACGTCCAAGAGACGTTGAGCTTGTAACAAGTAGTGAGTTTACCGCCATTAAAAAACATTGCATCCAGTCTTTAAAAGAAGCTACTCAACAAGAAGAGTTAAGCCGTTTAAATCCATTAGGGCTTGGAAAGAAATCACAAATTAAGGAATACGAATGAGTTTTTATTATCAAGCTTTAGATGACCTCGATGAATATAATCAGGAATTTCTCGCACAGCTCAATGACCCAGATGAAAAGATTCGCTTCGTCGCTTTAATGAATATTGGTGATGAAGAAAATCCAGATTTACTTCCTTGGTTGCATACAGCACTACAACACGACTCTTCAGCTTTAGTCCGGGAAGAAGCGGCAAAAAACTTAGAAAGCTGGGAAGACCCAACCAGTTTGCAAGTATTGGCGCAAGCCTTATTTGATGTTGATCTGAATGTGAGACAAGCTGCCAGCCAGAGTTTAAGTGAATTCAAAAATCCGGCATCAGCCCCAATCCTTGCGCCTTATTTAAAGCATACGAATACTTTTGCTCTTAGTGCAATTCTGCGTGCTTTAAAACCTTTACGACCACAGCAATTATTTGAAGAGATATCTGCTTTGGCACATCACGAAGATGCATTTGTACGCCGTGAGGCAGTCAGTGCATTAAGTTGGTTACAACAAGACCAAGCAATTACGATATTGGCAAAAATTGCAGAAACAGATACAGATGATGAGGTCCGCCGTATTGCAACAGGTGGTTTGGCCTATAGTCAGAGCATATCAGCTGAGGTGATCCAAGCACTTCAACATTCTTTAACCTCGGAAAGTTGGCAACTAAGAGTCGAAGCTGCACTTACGATTGGAAAATTACATATCATTCAGCTTGAAACTCCCTTAATTCATGCTTTATCTGACTTGTATTGGCAAGTACGTATTGCAGCAGTAAGAAGCTTAGGACTAATCAAATCGCATCTGGCAATTGCTCATTTGTCTGAAAACTTTAAGCATGAAATTAGTAACTTGCGTAAAGAAGTCGCTTTAGCATTCGGTGAAATTGGTACAGCAGAAGCTCAGAAGCTATTGGAACAACATCAAAATGATCTAGATCCTGAAGTACGAAAAGCGATTCGTATTGGATTAAATCAAATTGGTGAGGTGAAGTATGCAAATCAGACCTGATATCCGTGTCGACACTATAAATAAGCAGGTTCACTTTATATGGACCGATGGCTCAAGCGTATATCTGAGTCATCAAAGTTTAAGGGAAATTTGCCCATGTGGCTTTTGTCGAACGAAGCGAATTAAACAAATTAAAATAGAGCATCAAAATGTTGAAGTGACAGCTATGTTTGATCAAGGTTATGGTGCTCAAATTTGCTTTAGTGATGGGCATGATAAAGGGATTTTTCCGTGGGCTTTTTTAAAAGAATTTGCTAAGAGCTAAAAGATGCCTTCTGCTTGGGACAGAAGGCATTTTATTTAATTAATGATCATGTTCTAAATAATCTGGTTTTTTCGGAAGCGCAAGGCTACATAAGAAACAGATAATCAGCATGACAATGACATATATAAAGAAGGTATTTTCAATTCCGGCAGCTTTAAACTGTAAGGCAACCGAAGGTGCAGAACCACCAAACAGCGCATTACCTACTGCATAAGAGAAACCTACACCTAAAGCTCGCACATGAGGTGGGAACATTTCAGCTTTTACCAAACCACTAATGGAAGTATAGAAGCTGAGTAACATCATCATAAAGATGAGTAGTAAGGTAATAATGATCGGCGAATCAATATAGGTACGCATCCCGATCACCATGACGGGATAAATAAAAATAGCGGACAATAAGCTAAATGCCAACATTGATGAGCGTCGCCCAATACGGTCCGAAATTGCACCAAATACAGGTTGAGCACACATATAAACAAATAGGGCGAAGGTCATGATATAACCAACGGTTTTTCCATCCATCCCTAAGTTGGTTAAATAGGTTTTTGAATAAACGGTCTCTACATAAAACGTTAATGAACCGGCAGAAGTGTATCCAACCACCAATAAAAAGGTTTTCCAGTGCTTTTTAAAAAGTTCTCTTAAGCTACCAGACTCTTTTCGTTCGCTATCTTGATGAGAAAGCGTTTCTTCTAAACGACTACGTGCAAGCAAAGATAAGATTGCTGCGATACCACCAATAACAAATGGAATACGCCAACCGCCATCATGTAATTGTTGTTCACTTAAGAACGTCAACAAAATAACGCCCAGTAAGCTTGCAAGCAATTGACCACCAGAGAGAGTGACATATTGGAAAGATGAGTAAAAACCACGCTGACCTTTTAAACCTAATTCACTCATATAAGTAGCAACGGCGCCATATTCACCACCCACTGATAAGCCTTGAAGTAGACGAACAAGGAGTAACAGAAAAGGAGCAAATAAACCGACTTGATCATAAGTAGGCAAAGCTGCAAACAAAAAGGAGCTTAAAGCCATCAAACAGATTGATATGATCATCGACTTCTTTCGGCCATGTCGATCTGCAATACGACCAAATAGCCAGCTTCCAATCGGACGCATAAAGAAGCTTGCTGCAAATACCCCCCAAACATAAATAGACTTGGTCGTACTATCCATATCAGGTGCGGTTAAAGCTTGAGTAAAGTAAGCAGCAAATACGGCATAAATATAAAAATCAAACCATTCGACTAAATTACCAGAGGCTGCGCCTACAATCCCACGTATTCGACTACGTTTTTCTTCCTGAGTATATGTCATATTACATCCATCGTTTTGTAGACAAAAACTAGGAATTTTTTAGGTATGCTAAACAGAAAAGAGAATGAAACAGTAAAAGTTACTCAACCCTGAGCACGTCCTTAAAATTCCTAACCATTCATTTTTTCTAATTTTAAAATTCGTTTCTAGTGAGATTACGTCCTTTTGTTCGATTTAAAGATATTTTAACCAATGATCGAACATTTCCTTACGCTCAATTTGATAATGAATTATATTTAAAATCATTGAGCTAATTTAATACCAGTATTTTTTCTATTCTCTTTCTCCTTTTTAGGTTCCATTTTGAGCTTAAGTGTAATTTGAATATTTGGTAATACTTAAAAAGTTATAGCGTCAATTCCTAATAAAATAAATGAAATTTATATAATGATAAGTTTATAAAATTTGTGTCAAATACACTTAATCGAAAAAGTACAGAATGTATTGTTTCTCAATATATGTAGCTGTATTCTTGCGTGGCTAAAAATAGACTCCGCACTCATTTCTAGCGCTTTAGAATTATGCACGGTATGGCAGGTAGTTATTCAATGGAAAGACGTTCGATAAATCTTCACTTCATGACATGCTCTAAAACAGCATTGGCTTCATCTATTGCACTCATAACATCTGTCGTCTATGCAAATGAAGCGGAGGTTTCGCAGCTCCCAACTATTACTGTGAATGCTACACAAAATAATGATGCACTATATACGTCTAAAAAAGTTAATTTATCTGGTTTTCAAACTAGTGATGTAAAGAAAGTTCCTGCATCTATTACAACCATTACCTCTGAGCGTATAGCAGACCAACACGCAAAAACTTTAACTGATGTTATTAAAAATGATTCCTCTTTAGGGGATGGCTATGCTGCAATTGGCTACTATCCAAATTTTGTAGCACGTGGTTTTGCGCTTGATTTAGGCTCAAGTTATCTCATTAATGGCCATACTATACGTGGCGAACAAAACGTGGCTTTAGAAAATAAAGAACAAGTTGAAATCTTAAAAGGTATTTCTGCAATTCAATCTGGAATGTCGACGCCGGGTGGTGTGGTTAACTATGTAACCAAAAGACCAGCCGATGTTAAAAACATTACTGTAGATGCAAATTCAGAAGGCGGTTATACACTGGCAACAGACGTAGGTGGTTTTGTTAATGACAATTTTGGTTATCGAATCAATTTAGCGCATGAAAGTATTCATCCAAATGTTGACCATGCAAATGGTAAACGTGAGTTTGGTTCAGTTGCTTTAGACTGGAAAATTAATGAGCGTTCTAAATTATTGTTTGATATTGAAGCTCAGCATCAAAGTCAACGTTCAGTACCAGGTTATCAACTGCTTGATGGGCAAGAAGTACCAACAAATGTAGATCAAGACCGTTTATTGGGTTACCAGTCTTGGAGTAAACCTGTTGTAAATAACAGTGTAAATGCAAGTTTGAAATATCAATATGCATTTAATGATCAATGGAGTGGTAGCTTAAATGCATCGCAAAGCCGTGTTGTAATTGATGATAATAGTGCTTTCCCATGGGGCTGTTATAACGATATTTGTGAATATTCTGGTTTGGGCAATACTTTTGATAAACACGGAAATTATGACATTTATGACTTCCGCAGCCCAGATGATACACGTATTACTAACCAGTTCGCTGCTGGGTTAAATGGTCAATTCAACACTGCTAATATCCAGCATCAAATCGCTTTCGAATTACAACGTACATATAAAACCTTAAAGCACCATACACCACTGAATGTAGCGGTAGGAACAGGCAATATCTATGAAGATACGATTGACTATAGTCCGTCATCGGAAAGTCCAGGCGATCGTTACAAAGCTCTAGAGAGTGATCAGACTGCATTTACAATCTCTGACCGAGTTCAATTTAATGATCAATGGTCAACTCTACTCGGTGGAAAACTGATTCACCTTGATGAGCAAGCCTATAAGCCAGATGGGCAGCAAAGCCGTGATACGGATTTAAACAAGTTTTTACCACAATTAGCACTCATGTATAGCCCAACTTCCGCGACTAATCTTTATGCTTCATATACCAAAGGTTTATCAGATGGTGGCGAAGCTCCTTGGTATACAAACAATGTCATGTATGGCACTGGTCCCCAGATATTATCACCTAGAAATTCTGAACAATATGAACTTGGTGTTAAGCAACAATTACGCAACTTCTTATTAACAGCAGCTATTTTTGATTTAAAACAAGACAATCAATATAGCCAAGTGAATGTAGATGGGACTTTTGATTTTGTTGAGCAAGGCGAACAACACAATCAAGGTATTGAGTTAGGTTTAACAGGCGCCTTAACCGATACACTTGATGTAAGCTCTGGCATTACCTTTACTAAATCTCGTCTTGTTGATATTGATACTGACAGCTACAAAGGTCATCAAACTCAAAATGTACCAAAGGTACGCGCAACTGCACAGTTATCTTATAAAGTACCGTCAGTTGAAGGATTAAGATTACTCAGTGGTATGCAATATAGTAGCAGTAAATATGCAAACAAAGAGGGAACTGTAAAAGTAGGCGGATATAGTGTCTTTAATATTGGTGCTGCCTATAAAACAAATTTTGCTGGGCATGACACAACTTTTAGATTCAATATTGATAACTTATTTAACAAGAAATATTGGCGTGATGTAGGGGCATTTATGGGGGATGACTATGTGTTCTTAGGTAATCCTCGCACAGCTCAATTTTCTACAACTTTTAGCTTTTAAAAGTTACAGGACAAATAAAAAAGGAGCTTTAAAAGCTCCTTTTTTATTTCAGGAATTAAGCCGACATTTTTGGTTTAACCATATTATTAATCGACAAGATATCATCAAGCACTTGTGCTGATAATAAACCTTCATTCTGAACTAGAGCCAATACACTTTGCCCAGTTTCATTTGCTGTTTTAGCAATACGAGTTGTCGTTTCATAACCTAGGTATGGGTTAAGCGCAGTCACAATACCAATTGAGTTTTCAACTAAAGCTTTACAGTGCTCAGGGTTCGCCGTAATCGTATCAATACATTTACTTTGGAACATTGCCATTGCTTTACCAAGTAAATCCATCGATTCAAATAGTTTGAATGCAATAAGTGGTTCCATTGCATTTAACTGTAATTGACCAGCTTCAGCAGCTAAAGTTACAGCCAAATCATTTGCAATAATCTGGAAGCAAGCAAGATTCATTGCTTCAGGAATAACTGGGTTTACTTTACCTGGCATAATCGAGCTACCCGGTTGACGTGCTTCTAAGTTAATTTCATTAATGCCAGTACGTGGACCACTTGAAAGTAAACGCAAGTCATTGGCAATTTTTGAAAGTTTAGTTGCAGTACGTTTTAATAAACCAGATAAAAGAACAAAGTCACCCATATCTGAAGTTGCTTCGATTAGATCTGGAGCTGACTTAATTTTCTTACCAGAAATTTTTCCAAGTGCTTGGATCGCGAGTTCACGGTAACTATATTCAGTGGTAATTCCTGTACCAATCGCTGTACCGCCAAGGTTCATATAAGCTAAAACATTTGGAATAAGCGTATTAATTTGCTCAAGGTCTTTTTGTAGAGTTACCGCAAAAGCACCAAACTCTTGACCTAATGTCATAGGCACAGCATCTTGTAACTGAGTACGTCCCATTTTTAAAATGTGTGCAAACTCTTGAGACTTATTTAGGAAGCTAAGAATCAAATTGTTAAATGGAAGATTTAACTCATCTAGGCTAAGTAACAAACCTAAACGGATTGCAGTAGGGTATACGTCATTTGTTGACTGTGACATGTTAATGTCGTTATTTGGATGTAAGTACTGATATTGACCTTTAGAATGTCCCATATATTCTAAAGCAACGTTTGCCAATACTTCATTTGCATTCATATTGGTTGAAGTACCAGCACCGCCTTGCATCATGTCGATTGGGAACTGGTCATGGAAGTTTCCACGAATAAGCTGATTACAGCTATATTCGATCGCTTCAAATTTAGTTTGATCTAAGTTTTTAAGATTATAGTTTGCTTCAGCACAGGCAAGTTTAACCATAGCTAATGCTTTAATTAAGTTAGGGAAATTTCCAACTTTGCTATTTGTTAAGTTGAAATTTTCTAAAGCACGTAATGTTTGAACTCCGTAATAATGATCATTGTTGATTTCTCTATGACCAATAAGATCCTTCTCAATACGGGTAGTAATATCTGCGTTCATCATTAAACTTCGATTCATTAAAGATGATTCATCTTAGAATTCGAAATGCTTCACTTCTAATGCATTTATTAAAGTAATTATGCATTTTTTGCATATCAAAAAATGAATTACACTAAAATGAATATGGAATAGTTGATGAGTCTTGGAAGCTATATATCTTACAAAATTTAATATATTCAATTGCTTGTATAATTTCTTTAGAGTGAGTTGCTCAACAAGAATTAAGTAAATTAAAAAATTTGAAGCGAACTAAATAATGATTTTTATTCAGGAACGTTATTAAATTATTTGAATTTTCATGTGAAAATTAATTTATATAAAGAAATAATGAGTTTCGTTTAATAAATTTTAATAAAATTGTGATGCATTTCACATAAAAATACTTATAATACAGAAAATTTTGATTTATTAAGTTTATGTTAAAAGTAATTGGTGCCTTACTAATATTGGGAAGTTTTACTTGCTATCTCCTTATAGGAAATGAAGAAAAAACTGAAACCAAAAGTTCACACATGCTTAAAGAAGCTGAGCAATCGATTAAGAATGCTGAGTTATCTATTCAAAAAGCAAAACAAAATATCCCTACTGCATCGTATAAGTAATTGAGGTAATGAAGATTATTGTCTATTAAATAATCTTCTGACTGAAATTTTATTAAGATGTCAGCGCTGTAAAGAGACAAATGCATGAGAATGAAGTTTATTGCATATGACCCTAACTCTGGTGAAAAACTAAGCTTGAAAGAGCATATTCATCACATGGATAAATACACAACTTATGTTTTTTTTAGTGATGAAAAAGACAATATGGTATTTAACCCACAGAAAAAACAGATATTTGAAATCAGCCAATATACCTCAAACATGATGGTTGAAATTTCAAGAAAGTTATACTACTTAATTGGTGAATATTAGTTCATTTTCTATAGATCATTATGTGGATGAATTATCGCTCTTACTGATGAATTAATGCACTCCCTGTCAGTCTATAGATACTTTAGTATAATAGTCGGGATTATCTTATTAATTTATACTTACCTTAAATATTGTATGAAATACAATTAATTATTAATACTGCTTAAATCCTGAAATGAGGTAAGGTAATCATTTACTTATCAATTATTACCTTACCAAATCATAGTAAGAGTAAATAATAATTCTTTTTTTGATGATTAGATGAAGTGAGAAAGAGTCTAAAACTAGATTTTTTAGATACTTTTTATAGTGGAATAGTGTATTAATTTAAGATTCTTAAAATTCAATCAATAACCTAGAGATTGGTTATTGAAACAGTTTACAGTCCGCATTCTTCCCCAAGGTGCGGACTTTTTTTATCATTAAAATGTACGAATAGAATTTCGTGCTTATTTCTAAAAGTTATCTTGTTAAGATCACTTATTTAATTTTATGATGGGTTTTTATTGATTGATTTAAATAATTTTTTTAGCTGAACTGTACTTATGTTCATCTCTTGTCTCGTGAAAACAAAACCTATTATTTTCTTATCTTCTTTTCTATGTCAGAATTATTAAATACTTAATTTTATAGATTGGCTTTGTCCTTTCACTTCTCGCATTTTTGCAGGTACTCCCTATGTTTTATCATTCTTTCTCATCCCTAAATTTATTTATGCTTCTTCCCAAAAATATCAATTAATAAAATTACAAATCTAAAAGGGAATAGATAAGATGAATTTAGAAGTCCGTTGGGTAGAGGATCTCCTCACATTAGAACGTGAACGTTCAATTTCAAAAGCAGCCGAGAAAAGATTTATTAGTCAGTCTGCATTTACTCGAAGAATTCAACAAATTGAAGAAATGATTGGTGCTGAAGTCATTATTAGGAACAATAAAAACAACATCGAATTTACAGATATTGGCCGAATTTTATTAGTGATGTCTAAGAATATTGAAAAACAGGTAGAGGAAACCGCAAAACTCATTAAAAATATTAAGAATGAGACTGAATCTACCATTCGTTTCTGTGTGGTCCACTCATTAGCTTCAGGTTTTTTAACAACATTTTTAAAGAAATTTCCTACTCTTATTCGTGATTTAAAAATTGAAATTGTCGCAACGAATAGTGGAGAAGGTCTATCTTTGTTAAAAGAAGGCGCCTGTGATTTCATGATTTGCTATGCAGATAAAAGCAATATTAGAAAAGTTGGAGATGATATTTTAAGTGGTATTAAAATTGCTGAAACGGTCATTGTACCGGTTTCTGCAACTGAACCCGACCATAGCCCAAAACATACAATACAAAGTAACTTTGCTCTACTAGCGTATAGTAAACACGCATACTTAAGAAAATTAGTGGACCAACTGATTGAAGGTAAGCTCGTATATAAAACGTTATATGAAACTGATAATGCCACCAATTTAAAAGAGCTGGTTTTACAAGGTCTAGGGGTTGCTTGGATTCCGAAAATTAATGTTGAAGAAGACCTTGCAGCTGGGAAATTGGTTATTTTAGATCAGCAAGAATATTGCCTTGCTCAAGATATTTATATTTTCAAAAATAATTTGAGTGATAATAAATCGGTACAACAAATATGGAATGGTTTTAAAGCCCAGCAAGAACTATAACGCATACTCATTCAAAGGGTGAAGTACACGATATTTATATATAAATTAAGCAAATAAGTAGATTATGCTTGGGTCTTTATGATGAAAGGCATGATAAAGCATTGCCCCTCGTCTGAATTCTTTGCTAATTTAGAGTAAAATTCAATAAGTCAAAAGTAGGGTAGAAGAATTTTTCTATCATTTATAACTGCTTTTGAACTTATTTCAATGGATTATTAAGTCCAAGCGGAGACAATTTTGTTTGATCTAGACAGTAGATTATTAAATATTTTTTATCATATTTATCGGTTCAAAAGTGTTTCAATGGCTGCAGATGCTATTGGTCTAACACAGCCGAGTGTAAGTAACGGTCTAAACAAAATTCGTCAACATTTTAATGATCCTTTGTTTATTCGAGTCGGCAATGAAATGATTCCGACCGAACTGGCAAAGCAGATTTTTCCTCTGATTAGTGAAGTTATTGATAAAGTTGAAAGTATTAATAACTTTAATGTGAACTTTGATCCATTGACATCAGACCAGCTGTTTACGATTGCAATGACTGATGTGTCACATTTAGTTTTACTGCCTCAGTTAACCAACTATTTAAAAGAAAAAGCACCTCTCATCCGTTTAAATATTAGGCCTATTACGCCAGAAACCAGCTATCAAATGGCAAATGGTGAAATTGATTTGGCGATAGGTTTTTTACCACAATTAGAAGAAGGTTTTTATCAGCAGAAGTTTTTTCGTCAACACTATGTTGTGATTAGCTCAAAAAGCCATCCGCGTTTAGATCCAAATAATTTTACTTTAGAAGATTATATGCGCGAATATCATATCGATATTGATGCAGGTATTGGGCATTATCACATTAAAAATGAGCTACAAAATAAAGGGTTGGATCGAAATATTTTAATTCGGTTACCAAGTTACTTAGGTGTAGGTCTAGTCGTTCAGGAAACAGATGCGATTGCCACTGTTCCATATTATTTAAGCCAAGTTTTATTGGTTAGAGAGAACTTACAAATTTTACCTGCACCGCTTGATTTTCCAACTTATGATGTTAAGCAACATTGGCATATGTCTTGTCACCATAAGAGTAGCCATAAATGGTTCCGTCAAACTTGTTATGAGCTATTTAAAACAGCTTAGGAATTTTACTTATAAAAAAGAAGATGTAAGAAAAATCCTTACATCTTCTTTTAATTTTGAATTAAATTTCAATCGCAACGGCTGTTGCTTCACCACCACCAATACATAGAGCCGCAACGCCTTTCTTTTTACCTAAGCGTTTTAACGCATAAATAAGAGAAAGGATAATTCTTGAACCTGTAGCGCCAATTGGATGGCCTAATGCACATGCACCACCATGGACGTTTACTTTAGCTTCATCAATACCTAGTTCATGAATTGGTGCCATTGCCACCATTGCAAAAGCCTCATTAATTTCCCAAGCATCTACTTCATCAACAGACCAACCAGCACGCTCAAGTACTTTCTGAATTGCACTAATTGGAGCAATTGTGAATTCGCTTGGATGCTGAGAGTGCGTCGAAGTTGCCACAATTTTTGCTAAGGTATTTAACCCATGGCTTTGAGCATATTCTTCAGTGGTTAGTACTAATGCAGCAGCACCATCAGAAATCGAGCTTGAGTTAGCGGCTGTAATTGTACCGTCCTTGCTAAAAGCAGGACGTAAAGTTGGAATTTTCTCAAGATTTGCTTTTAATGGTTGCTCATCTTGATCAACAACTTCAACACCTTTGCGGGTTTTTACTTCAACAGGAACAATCTCTTCTTTGAAATAACCTTCCGTAATTGCAGTTTGCGCTTTTTTAAGTGAAGAAATTGCAAAGTCATCCATTTGCTCACGGGTAAAGCCTTTGGTGTTTGCCATGTCTTGCGCAAAAGAACCCATTAAACGACCTGTTTCTGCATCTTCAAGGCCATCTAAAAACATATGGTCCTTAATTTCACCGTGTCCCATACGATACCCACCGCGAGCTTTAGGCAAAATATAAGGTGCATTTGTCATAGATTCCATCCCGCCAGCCACAATAATATTGGCACTGCCTGCTTTTAAGGTATCTGATGCCATTAACACCGCTTTCATTGCAGAGCCACAAAGTTTATTAATGGTCACAGCTCCGACATGATCAGGCACACCAGCTTTACGCATGGCTTGACGAGCAGGACCTTGACCAATACCTGCACTGAGTACACAACCAAAAATTACTTCATCTACTTGTTCAGACTTAACACCTGCACGTTGGATCGATTCACGGATGACAGCAGCGCCAAGTTCTGGAGCAGTTAGAGAAGATAAACTACCCTGAAAACCACCCATTGCAGTACGGCTACCTGAAACTATAACAATTGAACTCATCTTAATATCTCTTATTGGTGTATTTGCTAAATTTGCCTTCAGCCTAAACTAAAGGCGCCACTAAATTAAAAAGTTGGAGGGGTATAGCTGAGCGTTCTACCAAAGAACCACAGCAAGAATAAAACTAAAGGAAAATGCACAACGAGCTGAGTCACTGTAAAACCAATCACATCTTTTGCTTTTAGTTTTAAAATGCCTAACATTGGAAGCATAAAAAATGGATTGATTAAGTTTGGTAAAGCTTCGGCTGCATTATAAATTTGTACAGACCAGCCCAAATGAACCTTTAAATCATTTGCTGCTTGCATAACATATGGGGCTTCAATAATCCATTTTCCACCACCTGACGGTACAAAGAATCCAAGTACCGCAGAGTAAACTCCCATTACAATCGCAAAGGTTTCTTTTGATGCGATTGAAACGAAAAACTCGGCAACGTAATGTGATAGTGATAAATCCTGACTGTTTAAAGCTTGCGTCATAATAAATGCAATACTTCCGTAAAGTGGAAACTGAATTAAAATTCCTGATACGGCTGGAACTGCTTTTGCGACAGCATTTAAGAAGTTTCGTGGTGTGCCATGTAAAGCTAACCCAAGCATTAAAAACACGAAGTTGTAGGTGTTGAGACTTGAAATGGCAATGATGGGATTGCTTTTTGAGAATTCAAAAAACATCCAGATTAAGCCTAAAACCACCACAATAATCGTTAAGATAGGCGAATTTTCTAACCAGTCACCTGGACGAGTAGATTTTGCTTCATTTGTTTTTTCTTCTTCAAACTGCACATCAAAACTATCAATTGTTTTAACATTATTACCTTTTGGAGCTGACCAGTAAGCAATTGCAATTGAAACAATCACCAAAATAATGGTCATTGCGATTGATTGCCAAAGGAAAATCGTTTCGGTAAATGGAATAACACCAGTCAGGTTATAAATTGATTCAGGCAAGCTACTTTTATTGGCTTGAAGCTGTGCTGCCGAAGAACTAATTCCTAATGCCCAAGTCGCCCCCATACCAATAATTGCTGCCGCAGCCGCAGCACGGTAGTCCATATTCAGCTCTTTACGTTTTGCTAATGCAATTACTAAAAGTGCAGTAAGAATTGTACTAACAGCCCAATTGACCAGTGAAATTAATAAACTGACGGTTGCCACCAAAACAATAGCACCACGACCAGAACTTGGAATACGTGCCATTTTTTGGATGAGGTATTTAACGGGCTTAGATACAGAAACGACATAACCTACAATAATAAGCATCGTCATTTGCAGGGTAAAAGGAATAAGACTCCAGAAGCCATTACCAAATGAAGTGGCCACATCGTGGATTGGGGCGCCAATAGCTAAAGCAGCGACAGAGACAATAATGACGCCAAGCAGAGCAAAAATATATGAATCAGGAAACCATTTTTCAGACCAGTCACTAATCCGAAGCGCAAATCTTTCAAAATTTCCTTGCTGTTTTTCCATAACTGAAAAATCCTTCTCGTTCTTATTTATAAACAGCACATCCGGTGCTTAAAAGGGTTAAGACCCAAGCTCACTTACTAACTTGAGTCTTGTACAGCTAACTAAATCTTAGAATTTACGCAACTAAGGTTTTATAAAACTCAACACCTGTAGCAGTTTGAATTTGTTCGAGCGTTACGTCTTTAGCTAGTTCAATGAGCTCTACACCTTGTGGCGTAATATCCATTACACCTAAGTCTGTAATCACGCGATGAACAACACCTTTACCTGTTAAAGGCAAACTACAGCTTTTCACGATTTTTGGTGTACCGTCTTTTGCACAGTGTTCCATTAGAACAACAACTTTTTGGACGCCAACAACCAAGTCCATTGCACCGCCCATACCTTTGACTTTCTTACCCGGAATCATCCAGTTCGCTAAGTCACCTTTTTCAGAAACTTCCATTGCACCTAAAATTGCAATGTTGACATGGCCACCACGAATCATGGCAAAAGATTCTGAGCTTGAGAAAAAGGCTGCACCAGGACGAGCAGTAACCGTTTGTTTCCCGGCATTAATTAAATCTGCATCAACAGTTTCTTCGGTTGGAAACTCACCAATACCTAATAAGCCATTTTCAGATTGAAGCCAAACATTAATATTTTCAGGAATATAATTGGCAACAAGAGTAGGTAAGCCAATACCTAAATTGACATAAAAACCATCTTCAAGTTCTTTTGCAGCACGTTGTGCCATTTCATTACGTGACCAAGCCATTTTATACTGCCTCCGTGCTTAAAGTTTTATGCTCAATGCGTTTTTCAGGTGATGCATTTAATACGATGCGGTTTACATAGATACCTGGCAAGTGGATTTCATCCGGATCCAATTCACCAATTTCAACCACCTGTTCAACTTCCGCAATTGTAATTTTTCCAGCCATCGCACATTCAGGGTTAAAATTTTGAGCAGTTTTACGAAAAACTAAATTACCTGCCTTGTCTGCCTTATATGCTTTAACAAGAGCCACATCTGCTGTTAACGACTCTTCTAGAATGTAGTTTTTGCCATGAAAAGTACGTTCTTCTTTACCTTCGGCAATGAGTGTACCTACGCCAGTTTGTGTGTAAAACGCAGGAATTCCAGCGCCTCCTGCACGTAGCTTTTCAGCTAAGGTACCTTGTGGAGTTAGTTCAACTTCTAGTTCACCATTTAAATACTGGCGCTCGAATTCTTTATTTTCACCCACATAAGAAGAGATCATTTTTTTGATCTGTTTGGTTTGAAGCAAAATACCTAAACCAAAATCATCTACACCTGCATTATTAGAAATACATGTGAGACCAGTCACGCCACTTTGCTTAACTGCAATAATCAGTTTTTCAGGAATTCCGCATAAACCAAAACCGCCTACAGCAAGTGTTTGATTATCTGCAATAACATCTTTCAGTGCTGCCTCTGCATTGGCATAAACTTTATTCATTCTGTTGTTTTCCTATATCCCTTAGTAATTTAGTTTTAGCATCACATTTTGCGTTATAGAAGTTAATTTTTTTAAAGGATTAATAAGTATAATCAATGAATGGTATCAAACTCTCAACAAAATAACAGTTTTACACTGAGCAAAAAATGTTAAAAACTGATTGCAATATACTGAAAAATATAATAATTAATAAATTTATCTTAAACGTGTGCTTAATTCATCTTAAAAGACAGTCTTTAATTTTTTAAAATTTATATTGAACCAGTGCTTCAATAAATTGAGCAGAAATATTTGAAATTTCAAAGTTCTTTTTATAAACAATTCCTACTGTTTTATGAATGGCTTCATCTTTTAAATCTATCAGTACGTTATGTTCCTTATCAATGTGTTTGGCAAAATGTCTTGGAATTGCACTTACTCCAATACCGTAAGCCACAAAACTTGAGAGTGATGAAATTTGATGACATTCAACTTTTAAATCGAGCGTTATATTATTTCGCAAACAATTTTGCTCCACTAAATATCGAACAATTGAAGGTTTCTGTAAGGTCACAAATGGGTTTGAACAAAGCTCATGCCATGTAATAGAAGATGATTGAGCAAGTGGATGAGTCTTTGGCAAAAGAGCCAAGAAATCTTCTTCAAATAGGGGTTTAAACTCTAAACCTTCGGTGAGATCTGGTTCAAAACAAATACCAAGCTCAAAAATACCATCCTGAACTTTTTCTATAATGGTCTCATTTGGAATATCGTGAATTGAAAAATTAAGATTAGGGTGAACAGCTAAAAACTGGTGAATTACTTCAGGCAAAATTGCGTGAGTCACAAAGGGCATAGATGCAATACTTAAAGTTCCCCGATTAAGCTTAAAGCGTTGTTTGACATCATTTTCCATTTCATCCCAATTGGCGAGTAATTTTTTTGCATACGGAATGAGGGATTTGCCTTCTTGGGTAAGCTCAACACGGCGTGTATTACGGTTAAACAGTTTACCGCCTAACTCTTCTTCTAAACTTTTGATGGTGAGACTTAAAGCTGATTGGCTTAAATGTAACTCCAAAGAAGCATTGGCATAGTTGAGTGTACGTGCAAGGGCTAAAAAAGCTTTTAGTTGTTTAAGCGTCATTTCTTTCCTTTAAATTACTCAACTTACCTAGAAGAGTAATTTATACGAAAATTTGCCTAATATGATGTTTTTTGACAAAAAATTATGAAAAATAAAAATCATGGACTTATTTGATAGAGCAGAAACTGTAGGATGGTAAAGAACAGATATTAAAGCTAATTTTCTAACGAGGATTTTAGCTTTCTGTATATGCTTATTAAGATATACCACTAATATTATTAATACCAAGTATGCAAGATTTATGTGTCAAAGCCCTTTGAAGGGCTTTCTTTTAAATATTTACATTTGATATTTTTTCAAGAATTTTTTTATTTCAAGAGAGTATTTGAAAGGATGTGAAAATCGAAACATATGACCCGTACGCTTGATAATCACTTCTTCTGAGTTTTTAATATTCTTTAAAAGAGTTTTAGAAGCTTCTTCTCCAATCAGTTTGTCTTCATCAGGTGTAAGAATTAATGTGGGTACTAAAATGTTTCCTAAGAGAGGTATATAGTTGATTTCTTCAATTGATTGAATACGATTGATATACGCTTTGTGAGGCGTGGATTTAATAAATAAATCTCTACTTAGATTTGTTGACCAGGGTATTTCTCCCTCTTTATCAAAAGATGAAGTGAGCTGTGCAGAATGAAATCGAAGTGTTAGTTGTCGATAAAATGGACCTGAAAAGAAAGGGGCAAGCATTGATAAAAATTTGAGTAGTGGAGAAGTAATCGGACTTTTAGCAAAACCGCCAGAAATAACCAAACCTGTTAAACCTTTTGGTTGACGTATTGCAACAGCAATTGCTGCTATAGCACCATAAGAATCACCAACTAAAACGTAATTATCTAGATCTATTACTTGATCCATAATGAAATCAGCTAATTCTTCTATTTTATTAATATCATTCGGTAAACAAAAAGTGCGCATATTATAATTTTTTAATTCAGTAAGTTGATTAAGTTGCCATGCTGCTCCTGAGAAGCATGGAATCATGACTAGGGTTGGCTGGTTATTCATGAATTACTCCAATAATTTATATAATCATATTAGAGTGATTCTAATCAGCTGAAATTATGATCTCTAATGGCATTCATTCATTGAATGCATGCATAAAATTAATAATTAAAAAAAGAATTTTTTAAATGGCTGATTGCGCTGATATTAGTGTGTTTGTAATCCATTCGATCATAGGTTCATTAATCCTATCTCTCGATCGAATAATATAAACCTCCCAAGTTGGTAATACCAAAGGTAGCTCAAAAATGCTCAATTGAGCAGTCTCTTGTAATTTTAATGCTACTCGCTCAGCTATTACTGCTATTGAATCTGAATTACCAACTAAGAATGGTACAGCCAAAAAACTAGGACAAATTACGCTAATTTTGCGTGTAAGGTTATGAGTTTTTAGTACTTCATCTACAATTCCCCGTATATCTCCATTCGGTGAGACTAAGATATGCGAAAATTTGATAAAATTTTTGATATCTATGTACTTTTTGTTGTCGCGTTTGATTAAAGCTGGGTGATTTTTACGAGCAATCCCTACAAATCTTTCTTGATGGACAAATTGGCAATCTAAACGCTGGGGGATTTGGAAAAAAGATCCTGAGCCAATTACAATATCAATATCTCCATTATCTAACATGCTTAAAGCTGATTCAGTATTAGCTTGTTTTAACTTCAAAACTATATCAGGAGCAGCCTTCTGAAGCTGAGCAAATGCAGGATTGATAACTGTTAATATTGCATGGTCAGTAACTGCCAGTACAAGGGGCCTCTTTAAGTTCATGGGATCGAATTGCCCTCTAGGAGTAGCAACTTGTCTTATTAATTCAAGAGCTGTTTTTACTTGTGGCATTAATTCAACTGTTAGTGGAGTAGGCTCTATTCCTTTAGGGTTACGAATGAATAAAGGGTCCTCTAGAGTATTACGTAGCCTTGATAAAGCATGGCTAGTTGCAGATTGTGTTATATGCAAGCTTTCTGCCGCACGACCAACGTGTCTTTCATTCCATAAAGCTTCAAGTACAACCAGAAGATTAAGATCAAAGCGAGTAAGATCCAAAGATTTCATAGCTTGTAAACCAAAAGTTGAATTTAAAAAATTTAAGCTATACAGAATTTGAAATAAGTACGCTCAATGCTTTCATAGTGTTTTAAATTTATATTACTCTTATTAGAGTACATACTAGAATGCTTTCAATAGATATACTTTAAATCTAAAAAATAAATGATTATATCTAGTTAGATATTTCAATTAACTCGACTCTAGCTTTGGCTGCAGAAGTAACGCTAACGATGCACAGACTGTAAGAACAAGGCCCAATTGTTGTACTAGCCCAGCCAGTCCAAGCATACATCCCAAAAGTAAACAATATGTTAGACCGAACAATGAACCAGCTTTACCTGCTTGTTCTCGATAATGACAGAGTGCCCGACTAAGTATGTTTGGGATGGCAATACCATAGGCTAGAACGACCCCAGCCATCGGAATCAAGATCCATACGGTTGTTTGTAATATCCAAACAATCACGCTTGATAACATTGCGATGTGACAAGCATGTCTTACCAATATTTCTGGTTCAATATTTGAGGCAAGTAGTTTTCGATTTAATAAACTACCCATAAGAGATGAGATTGCTAATAATAATCCTGTCCAGCCAAACGAAGTGAAAATTGGCAATTAATATATCCATCAGATGCTCGTCTAGAATCGTGGTTAGAGCATGTCCGTTTTGGTGAACTACCTCCACGGTTAGGCCAACTAGCTCAGATAGTAGGTGCTTGTGAGCGCACTATTAGCCGAATATTCATTCGTGATACAAGAATGAATTATCAAAACTGGAGACAGCAATGGAGATTATTAAGAGCGATGGAAATGCTAGCAAAAGGAAGACAAATAAGTGAGGTAGCGCAGCAATTAGAATTTATCAGTGATAGTGCATTTATCGTTTTTTTCCGCCAATATACAGGTACTACTCCAGTCCGTTATCTACGGAATATTTTTGGTGAAAATTCCTATAAATAAAATTTTCTTTATCGTCTGATTAAGCAGCTGTGTGCTGTGGGGACAATCAGTTAATAGTTTTTTAAGTCCAGAAGGAGCTCTCACTGGCTTAATGGTTACACCATAATTACGTACGCTAAATTAATAATTTTACACTAGACAAAGTTTTGAAAAGCTCACTTTCGGGAGCTTCTCTATTAATTAAAATTAGTTAAAGAAAGTTTTGATCACGAATATCTTAATTTGGTTTTCTTTGTCAAAATCTTAATAATCTTAAAGACCTGATTATTCAGCTTTATTTTTTGATGGACGGTTGCACTGTCGAGTTGATCCCACAGCTCAAATGGAAAAAACTCTGAGCTATGATCAAATACCCATAACCATTGGTAGCTATGGTTCAGTGTATGAGTATCAAAACGAACATCTTGGACTTTGACAATCTTAAGCTGTTTATGGTGTTCGTGTTGAAGAATAATTTCATGGTTCTCCATTAGACCGCCACAAATTAAAAAACAGGTTTTAAGTGTACTTGAAATAAGATTTTCTGGTTAATTGGTTAGGTTGGCATTCATTTACAAAACATTTCTACTTGTTAAAGTTTGTCATTTTCAAAATGATAATAATCTTTACTCTTGAAATACAAGGTTTTAAGTAGGTTGCATTGTAAGGCTTATATCTAAGTGTCAGAATGCACGTTGACATTTATCTTCGAGTTATCGCTATGAGTTTAATAGGCTTTATGTATGCAAGTAAAACCAATAGTGAACATAGTCAAATAAAACAAGATTTAATTGATATCCTCACAGAAGCAGTCAAATTCAACTCTCAAAATGACATTACTGGTGTGCTTTACTATGGTAATGGATACTTCTTACAATACTTAGAAGGGGAGAAAGAACAAGTTGAGACGCTATTTTATAAATCAATTTTGAAAGATTCGAGACATCAAAACTGCGAAATTATCTTTTTGGAACCGTCCGAACAGCGGTTATTTAAACATTGGAGTATGAAATTTGCGCCTATAAATACCAAAATAAAAGATTTCTTTTTTCATCATCATGTTGATGAGTTTAATCCGTATTTACTTAACACTAATTCAATCCCATCTTTTATTGAATTACTTGTAGATCAACCCAATTTGAAAGCGGATCAATATCAAGTTTAACCAAAAATATATTTTTTGATTGGATATAGATCCAAAAAGAAAATGTTGAAGGGTGATGATATTAAAGTTTCTAAAAAAGCCCTGCACAATCAGGGCTTTTAAAATTATATTAAATATAAATAGTACTATTTTACATTTACGGCTTACTACTAACTAATGATTTTTCAAATGCCATTTCTGCATCTTTTACAATAGCAGAAAGTTTTTCTGGTTGAATAAATGCATTAACTTGACCTGCATCTTTGCGCGCTTTATTTCCCATAACATCTGCAACTTCTGGATGGCTAGTAAGCACAATGTCTGCCTTCATATTTTTTAAACGCTTAAAACTCTGACGATAATCTTCTACAATATTTGGATATTGATGATTATTTTGTAAAACATTGCCAGCAACAGAGAGACTGCAAGGGAAAACAACATTTAGGTTCTTACCATTAGATTTAACTTCAGTTGACCAAGTTGTACAACCCGGAGTATGGCCTGGGGTAAGAGTAGCTTTTAGTTTTAATTTCCCTAGTTTAACTACTTCTCTATCGTGAATGACTTTATCAACTTTAACTGGAGTAAAAGGAATACTTTGGAAGGTGTTTTCACCTATTGGTTTTCCTATTTCTAAAGCTCGAACATCCTGCTGCATAGCAATTAATTTGGCGCCAGTGTCTTGTTTAATGCGGGCAAGTGCACCTACATGGTCCCAATGAGCATGGCTTGTAACCATAATTTTTACATCTGATAACTTAAAACCCAATTTTTTAATATTCTGCTCTATTTGCTCTGTATTTTCCGGAAGACCTGTATCTATCAATAAAGCTTGATGATCAGAGGTCAATAAATAGGTTCCAAGACCGTGAGTACCTACATAGTATATATTTTCAGTAATTTGGAATGGCTGAGTATTTTGTGTCCAGTCATCAGGTAACTTTAATGGTGTAGCTGAGGCAGATAGAGAAGTCAGCAATATACTTCCTGTAAACAATATCTTTTTCTTCATCTTTATTGGACTCATAGGTTGGTCGCAGTAATTAAAATTTTATATTTTAACGCCTTTACTATAATTAGACCCTAATTTATTCATAAAAAAATATGACCATTCATTAAATTTTTATGTGTTCGTGCTTGTTTTTCATTCATTCTTACTGATAAGTCATTTCAGAACCAGTCTCTTTAAAAAGCCTTTGGCTCAATCTATAAATAGCTCTCAAAAAACTCAAATTAATAAATTAGTAAAGACTAGTTTTTAATGTAGGGAGGATAGCGATTTGATGTTTAAGATACAGCTTTCTCACTATTTTCTTAAGATTAAATTATGAATATCTACTAAATTATTTTAAAAAATATATTATTTAATTGTCTTTACTAAATAATATGAAATTATTAATTTAATTTACTCAATAATTAATAAGTTTTATAAATTAATAATGGCTTTTAAATAATTTACTTTACCAAGAAATTTATATAAATACCTGTATTTTATTGATATTTTAAAATTTAAATAAATTACATTGTTTTTAAATATTTTAGTGATATTTTATTTTTAAGCTCATTTATCTATTACCAATCGTAGATATTGTGATTTTTATCATTTTAGGTTTGGGATAACCTAAATATCTTTTGGTAATTTTGTTGAACCTAATATCTATTCTTTAGGGAGAAAGAATATATGTGGGAATTATTTGTAATTCTACTTTCGCTTGGGCTGTTAATGTATACAGCTTACAAGGGGTTTTCTGTCATTCTCATGGCACCAATTTGTGCCTTACTTGCAGTTTTACTCATTAACCCAGCCAATGTTTTACCGTTTTATTCGGGTGTCTTTATGCCCAAAATGGTGAACTTTATTAAAGATTACTTTCTTGTGTTTTTGCTCGGGGCAATTTTTGGTAAAGTCGTTGAAATGTCAGGGATTGCTGAGTCTATCGCTCGAACCATTGTGAGATGGATTGGCGCAAAAAAAGCAATTTTAACGGTTGTATTACTAGGTGCAATTTTAACATACAGCGGCGTGAGTTTATTTGTGGCTGTATTCGCAATTTATCCATTTGCCAACCAACTATTTAGACAAGCTAATATTCCAAAACGTTTAATTCCGGGAACCATCGCGCTTGGTGCATTTACATTCACTATGGATGCATTGCCAGGTACCCCACAAATCCAGAACGTAATTCCAACCACTTTTTTTGGTACCAATATTTATGCCGCACCATTTCTAGGAATTATTGGTGCTATTTTTGTTCTATGCATGGGTTTAAGTTACTTAGAATGGCGTCGCCGCGCTGCTGCAAAAGCGGGGGAAGGATTCTCTGGTTTTGGTATAGACAATACACCGTCTCAAGAAGTTGAAGCTGATATGAACTTGCAAAATAATGGAAGTTCGGCTCGTCAGTTTCTAGCATTTGTACCGCTCATTCTTGTTGCAGTAATGAACAAATATTTATCTAAAGCAATCAAAGAATGGTATCCAAATGGCTTTGATTTTGCCTCAGTTGGTCTAGCTGATTACACCGTAGATGTTGCGAAAACTGGTGCGATATGGGCGGTTGGACTTGCGCTGATTGTAGGGATTATTACTGCAATTTTGTTTGATTACCAACGTGTAGTAACGAACTTTAAAGAAGGTATTAATGCGAGTATCGGCGGCTCACTTTTAGCCGTGATGAATACGGCTTCTGAGTACGGTTTCGGTGCCATTATTGCGTCATTACCGGGCTTTGCCATGATTAGTCATGCAATGAGCAGTACTTTTACAAATCCTTTAGTAAATGGGGCGGTGACGACAACTGTTTTAGCAGGTATTACCGGTTCAGCTTCTGGTGGTATGAGCATCGCTTTAAGTGCGATGGCTGAACACTATAATGCGGCGATTTTAGCTGCGGGTATTCCACCAGAAGTTATGCACCGTGTAGTTGCGATGGCGTCAGGTGGTATGGATACCTTACCGCACAATGGTGCTGTCATTACTTTACTCGCTGTTACAGGTTTAACCCATAAACAATCGTATAAAGATATATTTGCAGTTACGGTAATTAAAACATTAGCAGTATTTGTGGTGATTACGGTCTTTACCGTAACGGGTATTGTTTAAATCAGCACGTTATAAGTATTAAGGAGTAAATAGATGACTAAACTTTTAGACGGTAAAGTTGCTTTTATTACAGGTTCTGCAAGTGGTATCGGTCTAGAGATTGCTAAGAAATTTGCTCAAGAAGGTGCCAAAGTTGTTATTTCTGATATGAATGCCGAAAAATGCCAAGAAACGGCGAACTCACTTAAAGAGCAAGGCTTTGAAGCACTATCTGCACCATGTGATGTAACTGATGAAGACGCTTATAAACAAGCAATTGAGCTTACTCAAAAGACATTTGGTACGGTTGATATCTTAATTAATAATGCTGGTTTCCAACATGTTGCGCCTATTGAAGAGTTTCCAACGGCCGTTTTTCAAAAGTTAGTTCAAGTCATGTTAACGGGGGCATTTATTGGTATTAAACATGTTTTCCCAATCATGAAAGCTCAAAAATATGGTCGTATCATTAATATGGCTTCAATTAATGGCTTGATTGGTTTCGCTGGAAAGGCAGGCTATAACAGCGCTAAACACGGCGTGATCGGTCTAACAAAAGTTGCCGCATTAGAATGTGCACGTGACGGTATTACTGTAAATGCTTTATGTCCGGGGTATGTAGATACACCATTGGTTCGTGGGCAAATTGCAGATTTGGCTAAAACCCGTAATGTAAGTTTAGACAGTGCACTTGAAGATGTAATTTTGGCAATGGTTCCTCAAAAGCGTCTGCTATCTGTTGAAGAAATCGCTGACTATGCAATTTTCCTTGCGAGTGAAAAAGCCGGTGGGGTAACAGGCCAAGCTGTCTTGATGGATGGCGGTTATACGGCCCAATAATTTAATTGTTTTATAAAAAACCGCTTTTAAATAAGCGGTTTTTTTATTCTTAAAAATTTACGATCGTCTACTGTTCAAAATAATGCTTTATCTCTACTATAACTCGTTATAAAAAAACCAATAAAATAAGTTCGTTAAAGTATAAATTTATACTTTAAAGGTATTTAACTTATTTCCATTTTTAAAATTTAATAGAGTATGAGAAAGTAATATTTACGCATGTCCTGATTAAATACTTTCAGGAAAACTCGTCAATTAAAGGGTATTAATTGGCATACAAGTTGCTTTTTTAGCAATAAGTTTTAGCTAGGTGAAAAGGATATGATATCACTCAGCCAACAGATGGAACTCAATCATTATTCACGCAAAGCTGAATTTGCGCAGAATCTGATGTCCACAATTTGTGGTGAACACCGTCTAGACACGATTTACAAAGACAATCTCGATTTCCACTATGACGGAATGCGTTTGCCTAATAAAAAAATGGCAATCGGCACAATCAGTTATGGTGCTAACGTCGCTATTAACATCTCAAATTTAAAAGCGTATAGCATTAGTTTACCTATACAGGGGCGACAAGCTCTCAACATTCGTGGTGCACATTATCAATCTGATGAAAACAGAGGCCTTATTGTTTCAAATAACGACCAGCAAGATCTGATTATCGATAAAGACTGTAGAAAATTTCAGGTGGTTATTCCTGAGCGGAGTATGCAAATTGTCCTTGCGGATCTACTCAATAAACCTATAGAAACGCCTATCATTTTTAATCCTGAAATGCACTTAGACTCTGAGCAACTGATTGGAGCGTGGTGGAAGAATATTCAGAATTTTTTACAGCTAAAATCGCAATATAGCAATTTTTATGGTTTGCAGATGTTATCTGAAGACTATGAAAATTTTGTAATTAAAGCCTTACTATTATCTCAAGAAAACAACTACTCTGAAGCTTTAAAGTCACTTTCACATCAAGATGAGCCAGCTTATATTCGTAAGGTTCGTAATTTTATTATTGAACATGCTCACGAAGAAATCTGTGCAGAAGACTTGCAGCGTCTGGCAGGGGTTTCAAAATCAAAATTGTATGACGAATTTCAACAGTACTACGGCACCAGCCCAATGTCGTATTTGAAAAAATATCGACTCCAACAAATTTACAAAATCTTGAGCACTACAGGAGCAGATAGAAAGATTTCTATTTCAAAGCTTGCCTATGACTGGGGCTTTAATCATTTAAGTCGTTTTTCTCAAGAATATCGTGAAGAGTTTGGCGAAAATCCAAGTGAGACTAAAGGCAAAATTTTCTGATATTTACTTTTTGCCATTAAAAAACTGATTTAAGTAATTAAATCAGTTTTTTATTTATTGCTTAATATTTATAGGCTTTCCTCAAACTTTAATACTTGTTTGTGTTTAGATTTTTCATAGATCACTTTCAGGCTAAGTGCAATAAATGAGATGAAAGTTGGTAAAGCGAGAATAAAGAAAATACCGCTTAAACTTAAGTTAAAGGTGAAAATGAGTGAGCCAAAGAAAGCACCTACAATTGCACCAATACGACCAATACCATGCATCCATGAAACACCAACCGCGCGGCATACCGCTGGGTAGAACATAGCTGCAAGTGGCAGTAATGAAGACTGTGCACCAGCCAGTAATGCACCAATTAAGAAGATAGTAAGGCCTAATAAGAAAATATTTGAGCTCACTAGACCAGCAACAATAAATAGGCTGAAAGCGATGAGATATGAATATTTAATCACTGTAGTTGGGTTCAGTTTATCCATGTACCATCCCATAATGGTTGCGCCAATTACACCGCCAAAAGGGAAAATCGCAGCAATTAAACTAAACTGTTGGGTACTAAAACCTGCTGTTTTTAAAATCGTTGGCATCCAGCTTGTTAAAAGATAGAACACCAAAAGACTGGTAAAACAGCAGATCCAAAGCATGCTTGAACCCCACAGATATTTTCCTAAAACCACTTTAACTGGATTTTCATCTGAAGGATTTTCTGCTTGAGCTAAAATAAGTTTTACCGGTTCTTGGAAGGAATGGCCTTGAATATTTTCTAAAATACGCTGCGCTTTATCTTGTTGATGACGTGTAATTAAGTATTGAGTTGATTCAGGTAATTTAAGTAATAAAGCAACCACTAAAATTAGGGGAATACTTCCGCCAATAATAATCACTTTGGCCCAGCCATAGCTTTCTAACAGATAAGCTGATAACACACCGCCACAAGAAATACCCAGCATAAATCCACAGCCAGCAAGCCCTGTGAGAAATGCTTTACGTTTTACAGGCATATATTCTGAGACAATGGTACTAATGTTTGGCATAGCTGCGCCTAAACCTACGCCAGTAATAAAGCGATAAATCATTAAGTCTTGAGTTGAATTAGCAAAGCCACACAAAATCGTAAATATTGAGAACAAAAGGCTTGTAAAAACAATAACACCTTTACGGCCAAATTTATCGGCTAAGGGGCCAGAAATGATTGCACCAATTGACATACCGATTAAAGCAGCACTTAAAACGGGAGCAAGTTGAGGCTTGGTAATTCCCCAATCATCCAATAATGCCGGTGCAACAAAACCAATAATTCCTGTATCTAGACCATCACAGAAAAAGACAAAAAAGCCTAGGATAAAAACTATCCACTGTAGTAGAGACAGTTTTTCACGGTTGATAATCGTGTTTGCATCTATCGTTTTCATATGTATTCCTTCTTAAAATTATTTAATTCCCTGAGTAATTCAATGTATTCGTTACAAAACCTGAGTCTTTAATTGAACTATTTTTAACCAATATTCACTATCCAATAAGTCCGAATATTCATCCATTTTTTCCAAATGAGATAAAAAACATTCATTTCATTTTTTAATTTAATCGTTTGAAATATAGGTGTTTCTTATTTTTAATTTTTCTATCCAGTTTGATTGATTTTGATAATTGCGCAGAGATTGGATAGTGCTTGCAGCTTTTGGACAGTCTAAAAAAATTTTCAGATAGAAGATAAAGCCATAACAATGTCAGGAGTTGACACTATGGCTGGTCAAACCATTCAAATTCAAACTGCATCTGGAAAGCAGTTCGGTGCATATCTAGCGACACCAGAAACAGGAAAAGGACCCGGTGTGGTGCTTTGTCAGGAAATCTTTGGGGTGAATGCAGCAATGCGGGAAAAGGCAGATTTTCTTGCAGAAGAAGGCTATACCGTTTTGGTTCCTGATTTATTTTGGCGTGTAGCACCTAATATTGAACTGGGTTACACACCAGAAGATTTTCAAAAAGCTTTTGAACTTTATCAGCAATATGACGAAAACCTCGGTGTTGAAGATATTCAAGACAGCTTAGCTTTTTTAAAGACACGACCAGAATGTGATACCTCTACAGGTCTCGGCGTGGTTGGCTATTGTTTAGGTGGAAAGCTTGCATATCTTGCAGGCTGTCGACTTTCGGAAGTGGCATGTGCCATAGGTTATTACGGTGTAGGCATTGAAAAAGCGTTAGATGAGTTAGCTAACGTAAAAGGGCGCTTGGTTTTACATATTGCTGAACTGGACCAATTTACACCGCCAGATGCGAGACAAGCGATTGTCGATGCAGCCAACCAATATTTAAATGTACAAGCCTATGTTTATGAAGGTGTTGATCATGCCTTTGCACGACCAAAAAGCAACCATTACCACAAACCTTCAGCACGCTTTGCTCACGAGCGTACAGTAACAGCTCTACATGAAACGATTGGGCCGAAATATGACCTGGTCGCACTATGGGAAGAGCATATTCGTCATGAGTTTGATACGCGTGACGTGCCTGCAACCATGGCAACGATGGTCGCGGAGCCTTATGTCAACCATATCCCAACCTTGACTGGTGGTGTAGGCCAAAGCCAGCTTGCCCGTTTTTATCAATATCACTTTGTTCATCAAAACCCAAAAGATATGAAGATTACTTCAATCTCTCGTACGGTTGGCTCAACGCAAGTGGTAGACGAGTTCATTATGAGTTTTACCCACGACGCTGAAATTGACTGGTTATTACCGGGTGTAAAACCGACTGGTAAATATGTAGAAATTCCAATGTTGGGTGTAATTCAGTTCAGAGGCTCAAAGCTGTGCCATGAGCATATTTATTGGGACCAAGCGTCGGTACTGGTTCAAATTGGTCTATTAGACCCAACGGGCTTACCCGTTGCAGGTGTCGAGACCGCACGAAAACTTCTTGATGAAGATCTTCCTTCAAATACGTTGATGCCGTCTTGGTCAAGTAGTGAAGGCAAGCCAGTCAATTAAGGAGTATCGACAATGAATATAGATTTAAAAGGAAAAGTCGCTGTGGTGAGCGGCGGTGCAACACTGATTGGTAAAGCTGTTGTACAGGCTTTGGTGAGTGCAGGTACTCATGTCGCTATCTTAGATATTGATGCCAAAGGCAAGGCAATTGCCGAAAGCTTTAACCATGATGTGATGTTTATTCAAACCGATTTAACCAGTGATGCGGCTATTCAACAAGCTGTGGCAGATATTCATCAACATTTAGGTGAAGTGAGTTACTTGGTGAATTTGGCATGTACATATTTAGATGACGGTTTTAAATCTTCACGTCAGGACTGGTTACAAGCACTCGATCTTAATTTGGTCTCTACCGTTGAGCTGAGCCGTGCTTTATACAATGACTTAAAAAAGCAGCAAGGTTCAATTGTCAATTTTACTTCTATCTCGGCCAAAGTGGCACAAACAGGACGCTGGTTATATCCAGTTTCTAAAGCCGCGATACGTCAACTCACACAAAGTATGGCAATGGATTTTGCTGCCGATGGTATTCGCGTCAATTCTGTTTCACCGGGTTGGACATGGTCACGAGTCATTGCAGAAGTCAGCGGCAATAACCGTGAAAAAGCCGATAGCGTGGCAGCCGATTATCACTTGCTAGGCCGATTGGGTCATCCCGAAGAAGTCGCCAATGTTGTTTTGTTTTTATTGTCACCCGCTGCGAGCTTTGTCACCGGAGCAGATTATGCGGTCGACGGTGGCTATTCAGTGATGGGCCCTGAAGGATCACAGCCCGCTATTCCGCGTTTAGCCGAATAGCACAGCGTTTTAAAAGCACATTTAAAAATTATGGAGAAGATTATGCGCCGTATTGCAATTGTTGGAGCAGGACAGTCTGGTTTACAGCTTGGTTTGGGTTTATTAGATACAGGCTATGACGTGACCATGATCACCAACCGAACTGCCGATGAAATCCGTCAAGGTAAAGTCATGTCAAGCCAATGTATGTTTCATACTGCTTTACAAACTGAACGTGATTTAGGTTTAAATTTTTGGGAAGAACAATGTCCAGCCGTAGAAGGCATTGGGCTAGCTTTAGTTAATCCTGAAAATGGTGGTAAAGCATTTGAATGGAGTGCTCGTCTTGAGCGCTACGCTCAATCGGTCGATCAACGCGTCAAAATGCCATATTGGATGGAAGAATTTGAACGCCGTGGCGGTCAATTGGTGATTCAGGATGTTGGAATAGAAGAGTTAGAACAACTCGCAAACGACTACGAGCTTGTATTACTCGCGGCTGGTAAAGGTGAAGTTGTTAAACAGTTTGAGCGTGATGATGCACGAAGTGTTTTCGATAAACCGCAGCGCGCTTTGGCATTGACCTACGTCAAAAACATGAAGCCAATTTCACCTTATTCACGTGTAACTTTTAACATTATTCCCGAAGTCGGTGAGTACTTTTCTTTTCCGGCACTTACCGTGAATGGGCCTTGCGACATTATGGTGTTTGAAGGTATTCCAAATGGACCAATGGACTGCTGGCAAGATGTCAAAACACCTGAACAACACCTGCAATGCAGTCTGGATTTACTCAAGAAATTTGTGCCTTGGGAATATGAACGTTGCGTAAATGTTGAGTTAACCGATGCTGGTGGATATTTAGCAGGGCGCTTCCCGCCGACCGTACGCAAACCCGTTTTAACCTTACCGTCTGGCAAGAAGATTTTTGGTATGGCAGATGCCTTAGTGGTCAATGATCCAATTACTGGTCAAGGCTCAAACAATGCGGCTAAGTGTAGCAAGATCTATTTTGATGCCATTTTAGCCAATGATAATCAAAGCTTTAGCGAACAATGGATGGTTCAAACTTTTGAACGCTATTGGGCTTATGCAGAAAAAGTCGTGGCTTGGACCAATAGCTTGCTCGTACCGCCACAACCGCATGTTGTTGAGCTATTAGCAGCTGCAAGCCAAAACCAGAGCATTGCTTCAATTATGGCCAATAACTTTGATGACCCGCGCTCTTTTGCTCCGTGGTGGTTTGATGCAAATCAAGCTCAAGCATTCTTAACTTCAAAAACCACAGCAAAAGTAGCTTAAGGGCAAAACAGTAAAGGAAGATTTAAAAATGGACACAATTGAAACTTTAGCTTTACAAGCGATTAATGCCGAAAACCCAAGAGAAATCCGTAATTTGCTTGGTCAGTTTGCAACTGGCGTTACCGTGATTACAACTCGTGGCAAAGATGGCCGGAAGATAGGTATGACAGCCAATTCATTTTCCTCACTGTCTTTAGATCCGCCATTAATTTTGTGGAGCCTTTCAAAAACGGCGCCAAGTTTGCCTGATTTTGTAGAAGCTGAATATTTTGCCATTCACATGTTGGCACAAGAGCATCATCAGCTTTCGGGGCATTTTGCTCGAGGTGCCGAAGACAAATTTGCAGGCATTGCTCATCAACAATGCAATGCTGGCGTTCCAATTTTGACTGATGCACTCGCAACCTTGGTTTGTCGCAATGTAAATCAGTATGAAGGCGGAGATCACCTGATTTTTATTGGTCAAATTGAACAATACCAACAACGCCAAGGTGAACCATTGGTATTTCACGCAGGAAAGTATCGGATTGCTGCTGAGCATCCAGAATTAGCCCATTAATTCACCACAATCACGATCAATCCGGTCGTGATTTTTTTTATAGGAAATAAGAAGATGAAAAGCACTTTAATTAAACATGGCTTTTTAGCAGGGACATTGTTGGGTGTGCCTTTGGCTGCACATGCCTATGATTTACCGACCGTAAACTTAGGTATGACCAGCTTTCTCGATGGTGGATTACCCGCAGGACCCGGTTGGTATGCTCAAACCTATTTTCAAAATTACAATAGCGATAAACTGGTCGATGCCAATGGACAAAAACTCGGTTTACCTAAAACAGATTTAAATTATCAAGTACTGGTTGAGCAGATTAGTTATTTATCGAATATCCGAGTAAAAGATAAAGCCAGTCTAGGCATAAATTTTCTGATTCCTTTTGTCAGTAAAATGGACATGGATGATGGCTTGAATAATGCGGCAATTAAAGCCCAAAGTGGCTTTGGGGACATTATGATTGGGCCTTTTATTCAGTTCGATCCAGTCATGGGCGCACAAGGACCGAAGTTTGTACATCGTTTTGAGTTTCAGGTGAATTTACCTACTGGCGAATACGACCAGCAAAAAGATATTAACCCAGGTAATAACGCCGTTTCATTTGACCCGTATTGGGCTGCCACATATTGGTTTAATCCAAAATGGACAGCTTCAACACGTATCCATTATCTCTATAACTTTAAGAATAATGACCCAAGCTATGCGTTTGCTGGAGCAAATGATATGCAGGCAGGGCAAGCAATCCATGCAAACTTTGCAACAGACTATGCCATTACCGAACAGTTCCGTTTAGGGCTCAATGGCTATTGGCTAAAACAAGTTACAGATACCGAAGTCGATGGTGAAAAAGTCAAAGGTCGACGTGAACAAGTTTGGGCAATTGGTCCCGGTGCGATGTATAGTTTTTCTAAAAATGATCACTTGGTTGCAAATGCATATTTTGAGCAAGATGCTGAAAATCGTCCAGAAGGTACGCGACTACAAGTTCGTTATATTCATCATTTCTAAGTCATAAAAAAGGCCTTTTATATCAACAAATATAAAAGGCTTTTATCTGTTTTAGTTTAAGAAAAAATTGAAGTAATTAAGCCTGAACCTTCACTGTGACCAGAACGGCGAGTAGACGAAGGTAACTCACCATAACGGCGTTTATATTCTTGAGAAAAACGACCCAAGTGAGTAAATCCCCATTTAAATGCAACGTCAGTAACCGACAGATTTTCATTATGCATGAGTTCTAAATGAGCTTGTTCAAAGCGTAATTCTTTTAAATAAGACATTGGGGTGGTCCCCAAATAGTTTTTAAAACCAGTAAATAGAGTTCTTACGCTCACGCCTGCATGTTCAGCTAAAATCTCGACATTGAGCGGCTCATGCAAATGTTCTTTAATGTAGGCTTCTGTACGCTTCACGAAATAAGGAGAAACGGTTTTTTCTTTATAATGATCAAGCTTATGTAATGCATTGTTGGGCTGACCATAAATGAGCGCATTAAATAAATTTGACTCAAACTGTTTAAAGGCTAATGGATGATGAAGCGGATGCTGTTCGCATGCTAAAGCATCCATTAAGGTTCTAACAAGCTGTAAAAAATAGGCTCCACCTTGGGTAGAAAAATCTAATTTTGGATCAAAAATAAGTAAGTTATTTTCTGAATCGGCAATGTGTTGACGGCAATGGTAAGTAAAATCATCCTTTGACACTTTTAGAATGAGCTGCGGTGAGTTCGCATGCCAGCGCATACGTAAAGATTGCTGAGGTGAAATAAGAGAAGCAACTTGAGAATAAGAAATAAACTTTTGCGAACCAAATTCGATTTCTGCATAGCCTTGAGTTGGAATTTGTATTAAGTAAAAGTTATCCAGATGATCTGGTTCAATAATGACATCTGCACCATATTCCAAGCGACTAATAGACAATGCACCTGTTTTAACATGGTGCATAGTTGCACTGAAATCTCGCTTCTGATGAGAGATTTTAAGATCATGCGGTTTAAAAATTTGGCTTACATTGCGGCAGGTTTCGCTTAAATCGTGGTGATCGAACACCAAATTATGATCAGTAAAGATAGACTCATTTTGAAAATGACGTCCATTGAGTTCGTGGGAGTTGGCTTGGTTCATATTTATCCCTTTTGGCTCACTCCTGTATTTACCTGTGTTGCAAAAGCTTTAAAACTTCGCTGTACATCAAGTAAATACGGCACTTAAAAAAATTAAGTTACGCGTAAAATACAATGAGATATAAGCAAAATACAGACCAATTTAACCGCTAATTAATATGATTTTCTCAAATTTTTAAGTCAGATTTTGTCTATCAATTTAATACATTCGAGAAATAGAATAGGGGGATATAAAAGGTGCTATAACTTAATCTCATCATGATCTTATTCCTTAAGATCTATCAAAATTTATAACAAATCCGTGCGAACTGGTCAATTTATTTTGTCGGAATTCATTATTTTATATTATTGATATATAAAAGCTTTTAATTTAAATGCAAAAATTCAATATACCCCTTATAAGAGTATATTGAATCATTTCAGGTTTAGTAGTTTTTAAGCTATTTATACTTTTAACGTGAGGTATTGCTCTGTAAAAATTTCTCGCTGTAGATACGGTAGTTTTGCAGAGCTTGCTCATCTAACCAATTTTTAACGGCTTCAATCATTGGCGGTGGGCCACATAAATACATATCAAAAGCTTGCTCGGCCAGTTGATCTTTATTTAAGTGCTCATGGATATAACCGGCTTTACCTTGCCAAGTTTCCGTTGCCTTAGTCACAATCGGGTGATAGCTAAAGTTTGGTAACTGTTCAGCATAAGCATGTAAACGCTGTTGTTCACACAAGTCGGTTTCACTATTTACGCCGTAGTACAACTGAACGGCAGGTGAGTTAGGCTGCTCAACCAAGTTATCAAGCATTCCCAAGAAAGCTGATAAACCAGTTCCACCCGCCACAAAAACCAGTGGTCGCTCTACTTCACGTAAATAGAAACTACCAAGCGGTGCTTCAATAAGTAGGCGTTGTCCAACCTGACAACGGTCACGTAAGTAATTACTCATCACACCGTCTGGTAAGAGACGAATGAGAAATTGCAATTGATTGGTCGCATTTGGTCTATTTGCAAAAGAATAAGAACGCCAGTCTTCAGTATCCGGTATTTGCAAACGAGCGTATTGACCTGGCAAAAACTGAAGTTGTTCAGCATGACTGCTCGCATCAAGATGTAAAATTGCTGTTGTTTCTGAAACCAGCTCAACCGCAGTCACTTCGGTTTCAATTTTTAAGGTATCACCAGCATTGCAAATAGCAGAATCATGATCGAAATAAAAAGCTGCATCGGATTTCACTCTTGTTTGGCAAGCTAACATTTTTCGCTCGGCCAAATCACGTTCACTTAATGCATCTTCATCGACATATTCTTGCTCATAAATGCCGGTTTCACAATGTCCCTGACAGGTACCACAAACACCTTCACGGCAGTCTAACGGCAGGTTAATTCCCTGACGAACTGCTGCATCAAGCAACAATTCGTCGTTATTTACCGAAATGAAAAAGGTTTTGCCATCGGCAAAGTTAAGTGCAACTGAATGTCCCATTTTCATTCCCCTTAAACGTGATAAAAGTCTAAAACGGAATCAATTTTGTCATTCAGCAAAATGCTGTGCTGACGACGAATACGGAAACCATCAGCGGTTTGACGTAAAAGATAAGCGGCATGTCCGTAAAAACAGCCTTCTAAACCTTGACGGTTATAAAGCGTTTGCCATGCAACTTTTGCTTCGATAAGACCATCTTCCAGTGTTTTAACTCGAATATTGTTTATGCTGTGCAAAGTACGTGGTAACGGTGTTGCAGATGCTGCTTTTCCGGTACGAATACGGAATACACGGTCTTCAAGGCCTGTACGGTCCGCATAATAGATATAAGACAAGCCCTGATTTGGATCTTGAACATAGTTATGGTCATCAATCCACTGTGGAATATGATATTCACTATCTTCATCGTAAAGCTCTAGGTAGGCATCCCAGTCATAAGCATCACAAAGCTCTGCCTTTTTGTACAAAAACTGAGATACAGCAAAATGTAGTTCTTGTGACATGGTTACACCTCATCCATTACAGCATTGTTTTCAAAAGTAATATCCTGCATTTTCAGCGCTTTTTTATTTAAGCCGTCGAGCATGAGACGTTGCCAGTGTCCATGCTGGTTTACATAGAGTCCTTCATGGGTAAATTCACGGCCAGTAATAACGGGTTGAATGCCTAAATCTTGTGAGTTTTTGGTCGCGCCATATTCCCAAGACTGACAACCACGCGAAATATCGCTCCAACGTTCCAGCCGTGCCTGAAAACCTTTTTGTTGCTCACGGAATTCAACTAAATCGTCTGGTGTACCAAGACCCGACACATTAAAGAAATCTTCAAACTGGCGAATACGGTTACGGCGTGCTTCTGCAGATTCACCTTTAACGCCAATACATTGGCTGATGACTTCGGTTTTATTCCATGCCACAGGACGAACAATACGAAGTTGTGAGCTAATCTGGTCCATAAAAAATAGGCTAGGGTACAAGTTCAAGTTTCTTAAACGATGCATTGCCCATTCAGCATATTTTTCGCCATATTTTTCGACCATATATGGCATAACCGTGCTGTAGCCCGGACGAACTGTTGGGTTTGGCATGTCACTAAATAAAACACTATGACCATTTTTGAAACTAAACCAGCCATCGTCAGTTTCTGAGTCACCGGCACCCAACTTGCTATAGTCAAGTGTATCGAGTTCTTCACCTTTTGAGGCATTGACTTGTTGACGGTGTTGGACTGTAGAGACGTAGTTATAATGAACGGTACTTACATGGTAGCCATCTAAGCCATTTTCATTTTGTAGTTTCCAGTTACCTGCAAAGGTATAAGATGACTTGCCTTGAAGTACTTCGAGTTCACCTGTTGGCGACTGGTTAACCATTAAATCAAGGAACAGTTTTGCATCGCCCAAAAAGTCTTCTAGTGAATCTGTTGCTTGAGTATCAAGGCTTACAAATACAAATCCACGATAGCTGGCAATACGGCCTTGTTTTAAACCACGGCTTGATTTATCAAAATCTTCACAGTACTCACTAGGCGCTTTTACCTTAACCAAGCGACCATCTGACTTATAACACCAAGCATGAAATGGGCAGGTAAATGTAGATTGATTCCCTTTAGCAACGCGTGTTAAGGTCGCACCGCGGTGTTCACAAGCATTAACCATGGCATGTAGTTCGCCTTTACCATCACGGCTTACAATAATCGGTTGGCGGCCAATTTGAACGGTTAGGAAATCATGATTGTTTGGAATTTCACTTTCATGACATGCGTAAATCCAAACTTTTTCAAAAATAAGTTCCATTTCCAAGTCAAATAGTTCTGGCTCGGTAAACATGTCACGTGCAATACGAAACACACCATCGTTAGGACGGAAGTCGATACATCCATCTATAAAATCATTCCATTGTTTTAAATTAGATGAGGTCATTTACTCAATCCTCCAATCAATCAGCTTTTAACTGATTGAACCGCGATTAAGCATTGCTCTCTATCCGTTTTTTCCAGATCTTTATCCACTTTGTGCAGTTTTGATTTTTTAATCGAATTCTTTTGAAGAAAGAGTAGAAATTTAAATTTGTATGTGTTTTAACCTATTAAAGTTCCCTATAATGTTAAGCAGCATAAAAATGAAACTTTGTGAACTAAGTCTATGAAAGAAAAAAATTTAAAATTACAAATTAGAATTCTTTTAGAGCAAAATATTGCATTTGGTCCGGGTAAGGCAGACTTACTTGAAGCAATTGAGAGAACGGGTTCAATCTCACAGGCAGCAAAATCTATGAATATGAGCTACCGCCGTGCATGGCAGTTGGTCGACACCATGAATCAATGCTTTGAAACAGCTTTAGTGGAAACACAAACGGGTGGAACACATGGTGGTGGGGCAGCCGTCACAGCTTTGGGCCACAAAGTCTTAAAGCATTACCGCCAAATGGAAATCAATGCTCGACAAGCCTTAGAACATGATTATCAAATTATGAGTAGCTATTTAAAGAAATAAGATTAGGAATGCTTTATAAATCAAAGAATTTAAGCGCAAATCAGTTTTATCTACTAATAGTTTCCAATTGCTCAGAAAAAATATCCATCTTTATAGATAATTTCTACTTTTCATCGTCTATGCTTATCGCTATATTCTTGAGTATATATCGCTGCAAAAAACGACAAAAAAGGTAAAACATAATGGTAAGTAATACAAAGATAAAAAAATTAGCTTTAGCTTGTTCAGTCCTCAGCATAGGAGGGATCTTTAATGTTCCAGCCAAGGCTGAATCGGTTACCGTTTATGCAGCAGCGAGCTTAACGAATGCGATTGCAGATTTAGAAAAAATTTACGAAAAACAGAATAAAGTAGAAGTTAAGACTTCATATGCAGGCTCATCGACCTTAGCTAAGCAAATTGACGCAGGTGCGCCAGCAGATATTTTTATTTCAGCAGATACACAGTGGATGGATTATCTACAAAACAAAAAACAAGTTGCAGCAAATGACCGTATAAATTTATTAGGTAACCGTTTGGTTTTAATTACACCTAAAGGACGACCATTAAATATAAAATTAGATAAAACCACTGATCCCAATAAAGTCTTTACTGGAAAGATTTGTACAGGAGATACCAAAAGTGTACCTGTAGGCAAATATGCTAAACAAGCTTTTACTAATCTAGGTTGGTGGAGCCGTATTGAGCCGAAGTTAGTTGAAACAGAAGATGTTCGAGCGGCATTAAATTTTGTTGCGCGTGGTGAATGTCAGGTGGGTATTGTCTATGCAACCGATGCAGCGATTAGTAAAGATGTAACAGTAGTTGGTGTATTTCCAGAAAATACGCATTCGCCAATTACTTATCCTGTAGGAATGGTTAAAAAGAATCCAAACTCAACAAAGTTCTATCAATTTTTACAAAGCAACCAAGCCAAAGCTGTCTTTAAAAAATATGGCTTTAGTGTGCTCACCCCAGATAAACCATGATGTTCTCTTTAACCCCAGAAGAACTCAGCGTGCTGCAACTTTCTTGTAAGGTTGCAGCAAGTTGTCTTGTTGTCAGTATTATTCCTGCAATTTGTGTGGGATGGTTTTTGGCGCGTAAAGAGTTTTGGGGTAAGTCATTCATTGAAACATTGGTGTTTTTACCTTTAGTACTTCCGCCAGTGGTGCCTGGTTATTTGCTATTACAGGTATTTGGGAGCCGTGGAATTATTGGGCAATATTTAGCTCCACTCGGAATTGATTTTGCATTTAACTGGAAAGGCGCCGTTCTTGCTTCCGCAGTAATGGGTTTTCCGCTGTTGGTACAATCTATTCGACTAGCAATTGAACTGGTCGATCAGCGTTTAGAAATGGCAGCAAAGACATTAGGTGCCTCATCTTTAGGGGCATTTTTTCATGTCACATTGCCACTTGCCAGCAGTGGCATTTTAATTGGCGCTATTTTGTGCTTTTGCCGCAGTTTAGGTGAGTTTGGAGCCACTATTACTTTTGTAGGTAATATTTCAAATGAAACACGTACTTTGCCTTTGGCCATGTATAGCTTAATGCAACAACCCGATACCGAGGCCGCTATTCAACGGCTTATTGTTTTATCGTTAAGCGTGGCTTTTTTAGCGCTATGGTTTGCACAGTGGTTTCATCGTTATCAAAAGAAGCGCTTAGGGCGGTAAGATTATGTTGATTGATTGCCGTTTCCAGCTACACATGGGTCAATTTCATATTGAGCCTAGTTTCCAGTCCGATGCTTCTGTTATTGGGCTATTTGGTGCATCCGGTTCAGGTAAAACGTCCATTTTACATGCCATTGCAGGGCTGAACACTCCGCGTAGTGGGCTCATTAAAATACAGGACCAAACATGGTTTGATTCAGATCAAAAAATTAACTTGAGCACGCAAAAGCGGCATGTTGGATTGGTTTTTCAAGATGCTCAGCTTTTTCCGCATAAAACGGTAAAGCAAAATTTATTATTTGGTCTTAAGCATCTTTCCCAACAAGAACGTCACTTTGAAGCAGATTACATTATTGAGTTATTAAAGTTAGACCACTTATTACAACGTATGCCTATCAAACTCTCAGGAGGGGAAAAACAGCGCGTGGCACTGGGTCGAGCATTGTTATATTCACCTAAGCTGTTACTACTTGATGAACCTTTATCCGCACTAGATGCGAATCATAAAGCTGAAATTATTCCTTTTTTTCAGAAAGTAAAACAAGAAATAAAAATTCCGATGATTTATGTGAGTCATGATATTCAAGAAATTAAACAACTGACCGAAACAATGTGGATTTTATAATTTTTCATATTTCACACATTATTTCAGCCATGTTGATTTATGGTTGTTAGCTAGCCCATAAACTGCCCGTTGGAGCAGATTTTCGGCGATCTTGGGCTTGTTGATAAAAACGCCAGAAAGCGAACGCAAAAATGACAGCTAAGAAATCAACTACTAAGATTTCTCCGCCATGTACCCATAAGCCACTTTGGGGAATGAAGTAGGCTAAAAGAGATGTAAGTGGAATCGCAAATAACACAAAAACCAAGGTTAAGAGCAGTTGTGGTAAAGCTTTTGCGTAGCCAATCACAAAGGTATAAATCAAAGTCAGTAGGAAAATCGCATAATAACCATACATGAAGAGGTGATTTATACTTTCAATGTTGAGTGTAGCGAAAAGCCAACGACTAGCTAACATTGTGCCTACGACAGCTAGAACACACCCTAAACATGCACCTATAGTTAAGTTCGCGAGGAACACCACATCTTTACGTTGAACAGGAACAGAATCTTCAGCACGCTTTTGTTTACGTGCACGAGTTTCAACCCAAAGAATGTTCCCTGTGTAAAACAAGAAAGCGCCACCGACACCTAACACAAAATAAATCCAACGTACGCCCGTACCCCCAAAACTTCCAAAATGTAGGCTAAACATGGCATTGATTAACTTATTACCTCCGTCAGTCTGAGTATTAATACCTTTATGGTTAAAGTGCTCAACTGCATAGGGGTTCATACGCATAAAGTCTTGATTTGCGCCGCGTAACATCTGATCGGGGCTATACAAGGCTATACGTGCATTGGCTTTTTCAGGTTTATCGAGGTTACTGAACTGGATATAGTCAACTGAATATTCAGGTGCTACTTTTTTTGTTTGAGCTAATATTTGCTGCACATTTATTTGTGTTTGTTTAGGTTGAATAAGCGCAGGGGGAGAACGCTGAAAAACTGGCTGTCCTTTGAGTGCCAGCTCACCAATCGCATCGTAAAAAAAGTCATGAAAAGCAAAGACAATAATGCTAATGCTAATAATGATGTGAAAAGGTAAGCTCGTAATTCCAATCACGTTATGCGCATCTAACCAAAAACGCTTTTTATTTTTACCAGGACGGATGACAAAGTAATCCTTTACCAAAGTTGGTAAAAGAATAATCACTCCTGAAAGTAAAGCAAGAAAATATAAAATCGAAACCACGCCCATCACGTAAAGTCCTAATCCGTGATGACCTGCCATGCCGGGTATGCCTGCTGTTTCATGCAACTGTTCGATTAGCCAACCTGCTTTAGATAAGTTTTCCTGAGCAACGATTAACTGACCTTTATTGTCTAAGCTTGCCATCCACGTAGACTGAGCAGCATTAAAGCCATCTCCACGTTCATGCTCACTCCACGTAATAGGCGCGTAGTGAAATTCATTAGACGCTAAGTTTAGTGTGAAGTTCTTTTGTGCAGCAGGATAGGTAGCCTGAACTTTTTGAATAAGCTCATTATATTGGTTGGGTGAAACTTTAGGTAAAACTTGCTGCGTTGGCGTAGCCCACTTACTAATGTGGTGCTGAAACATGCTAAGCCCACCAGCAAAGAAACAGATAAAAAGCAAAATCCCTGCACATACACCCACCCAAGTATGCATGCTTTTTGCTAATTTCATAATGTCTGAACGTACTTTCATGTTTAACCCCGCAATACGAAAATACAGCTATACGCTAGGGCATTCGCAATGGATAAATAGATCAGTGCTTTTTGTCCGGTCGTAAAAAAATAACTGGCAAACATAATAGGCATCCAAACCCAAGGCACACTCCACATTCCCAATTGCACTAATAAATCCATGGCAACATAAGGACGACCTAATAGAACTACTAAATTGCCAATCGCGATAGAAAGACTTAGTCCTAAAACCCCGCCAGCAAAAGTTTTACCCCACCAGTCTGGCTGGATAGGAGACTGAATTTTAGCTTTCATGAAACCAATTTCCGTTTAAAAAGCGCTATAAAGGGAAGAAACGACCATGCAAAAATGATGAGCATGAACCAGCAGAAAGCAGCAACAACTTTTGGTAAGCTCGCAAAGAGTGCAATCAATCCAACACTCAACAGTACTAGACCCAAATACTTAAATAGAGCTGGAAGATGGTGAGACAACAGATTTTGATTGCTATGACTACAATAGATACTGACCGCTCCTAACAGGGTCAAAAAAAGTCCTATAAGTTTCATAATCGATGTTTATAAGTAAATTAAAGTCAAAATTTACCCAACAGTATAAGTAAATAATAATTATTATCAAATGATAAGTATAATTATTTATTAAATTGCGACTCGTAAGTTAAGATAAGAGAGAACGTATTAAAAGTATTTATTTTGAAGCCAAATACAGTGAGTCATTATCTATATATTCCTGAACAACTCAGCAAATCAATTTATGAAATTTCGAGCTCTATTTTTCTCACATCGGGGCTATTCTGTTATGGGGTAGACTTATCAAAAACACAGCATTTGCATATAGATCAACAGTTAGAGCATCCCCTAAAAATTGCTCAAGCGCGTATCGAGCGTAAAAATGAGTACTTATGTGGTAGGGTCTTAGCACAGGCTGTTTTAAATCATCATTTCAGTTTGAATCAGCCAATAACTTCTATGCATGAACATTTGCCCATTTGGCCATCTCATGTTTTGGGTAGTATTAGTCATTCACAAAATAAGTTAATTGTTGGGCTATCAAATAACGCGCTTTATTTGGGAATTGATATCGAGCACTGGGTAACTTCAGAATTTGCAAAAGAAAGTGCACACCTTATTTTAACACCATCTGAGTTTGATTTATGGAAAAATAAAGCGGCTGAGTTTTTTGATTTTGCCCGCTATGTGAGCTTAATTTTTTCTATAAAAGAAAGTCTATATAAAGCGATTTATCCCACTGCAAAGCAGTATATCGATTTCTTAGAAGCATCTATCGGTGATATTAATTTTGAAAATCAAACATTAACGCTAACTTTCTTGCCAGAAATTCAACAGCGCTATCAACTCTTAGAACAATATCAAGGTGGTTGGGCTGTAGAACAAGACTATATTATGACTTGGGTTTTTCAAGCAAGCTATTCTGTTTAAAGAAAAAGAAGGCAACGCATTGCCTTCTTTTTTATTTAGATTTTAATTTTCTTGTAGTTTAGGATCTTGAAATCCTGTTTCACGCATATCTTGAGAGTTGAATAGGAACATAAATCCTACTGCAAAGCTTAGTATGCCAAAGAAGAGGATACTTCCTGATATTGGTAAGAAACGCGTTAAAAGACCTAAAGTTGTAGTGGCAATCGAATCGCCTAATGCATCTTGTGCGAGCCAGATGGCGTTAATACGCCCTAAATATTCATCAGGTGTATGTCCTTGTACAATGCTGTATTGAAGCAAATTGGCAATCGACATCAAATATCCGAAAACACATAAAATTGGTAAAGTCACTATGAGCCACGGTGAAAGTCCAATCATAATCATGCAGCTAAAAACACCTAAGCACGTATAGAGCATAACTAAGCCGGGTTTAAGTAACTTTGTTGTCCATCCACTTAGTAAGGCACCTAAAGTTGAGCCTAAAGGCACGGCCGAATACATAAGTCCGAGTTCAAATGCGCCGCCGTGGAAAATTTCATCTGCCATTTGCGGAAAAATAATACGAATAGCACTGCTAAAACTCAGCAATGTTCCAATTAAAATGGTGCTACCGACTACTTTATTTTTAAAAACAAATTTAAACCCTTGGGCTAATTGGCGAAGAGGACTTTCGCCATTTGATGCATGTTGTGGTTTAAGTGCAGGCAGCCCCATCAATAAAAATACAGTAAGTAAAGTACCAACCGTTGAGACCCAATACACAATTGCGACACCACTAGCAGCAATTAAAATACCGCCGATTGCTGGTGAAATAACAGTTGCAAGACGTACGGATACCATACTGATCGCACGAGCTTGTACGATATTTTCACGCCCTACAATCACAGGCATGATTGCCATCATTGCAGTTACACCCAGTGCACCAAAGAAACCATCCCATGCGGATAGAAAATAAATGGCATAGAGTGAAGGGTGCTCAAACATGGCATTGATGGCGAGACCAGCAAAACCTAAACCACACACACCACGTGCTAATAGAATCAGCCATTTTCGATCTTTGCGGTCTGAAAGTAAGCCACCAAGTAATAAACCAATAAACATTGCGATGCCTTCAAAAGCCATAGCAATCGCGACGTTAAGTGAGCTACCAGTGATGTCATAGACTTGTTTGGGAATAGCTACGACCAACATGCCAATCGTTAACAATGACAATGTGCGAGCAATAAATACATGTCGGAAATGAGCATTACGGTTTAAAAGACTAAAATCGGTCAATATAGATTTAAAGCTCATGGCGTGTGCTCCTCTAAACCGCGTGCCTGACAGATCATGCGGTTTAAAATGGGGCCAAGTGTTTCAAGCTGCTGCGGTGACAATATATCAGTATGGTCTGCTTCGCTTAGTCGAACAATATTGAGTTTTTTAACTAAGGGGGACCATTGTTGTTCTGGTTGGATATAGGGTAGCAAGTCTTTTTCAGCGACAACTAAATGTAGTTCACCATTAAACTGCGGCATCTTATAAGGTTTTAATAAACGTACGGCATCACGGTAGTTTGCGAAAATATCCTCTTGTAAACGGCGGGTTTCTTCACTTAATGCCGTATCTGCATCGGCTAGAATATCATTGAAGAATTGAAGCTGCTCTTGTTCAGCTTCAGCATTCATTTCCTCTACTGACAAATCTAACCACTGATGAATTTCAGCAGGGTAAGTGTCTAATAAGCCGAGATAATCAACTTTTTCACCTTGTTCAATTAACTTCGCTGCAACCGCATAAGCCACCGTACCGCCAAGTGAATAACCTAATAAAGTATATGGGCCTGTTGGTTGTTGCTTGCGAATAATCTCAAGTTGTTTTTCAACCAGCTCATCCATATCTGTACTATTTGCCAATAAGCCATCTGGGCGAGGTGACTGCAACCCAATAATTGGTAAATCAGGATGTAGATAACGGTTCAATACCGTATATTGCCATGCGGAACCAGAACCTGGGTAAAAACAGAACAATGGATGCGCAGAGCCAGAACGGATCGGTAAAATGGGTTGCATGCCAGTTTGTTCGACTTCTGCCAAACGTTCTTGTGTAAGAAGTAAAGCCGCCAAACGTTGAATTGTGACATGACTCATCAACTGACCTATTGGAATGGTCTGCTTAAATACCTTTCGGATTTCAATTGCAAGCTTCATTACTAAAATAGAATGTCCACCAAGGGCAAAGAAATCTTCATTCACACCAATATTTTGATCCGTATTTAAAACTTGCTGGAAAATACGTGTCAGTTCGTGTTCAAAAGCAGTGGTGGCGTACTGTTTTTCTGTATTTGAAGGATTAAGTTGCGGTTGCGGCAGTGCTTTACGATCTAGCTTCCCATTATGACTTAATGGGAATTTCTCAACTAGCACATAGTGTGTAGGCACCATATAAGCTGGGAGCTGTTTCGCTAATTGTTTCTTTAACTTCTCAATATCCACAGGTGCTGTTGTTTGCAAGTAAGCAACCAGCTGAACATCAGCTTTATTTTGTTCGGAAGAGATCGGATGTACAACTACATCAAGGCTACTGATTAAGCATAATTGCTGTTCAATTTCACCCAGTTCGATACGTTGTCCACGTATTTTTAATTGGTCGTCAGCACGGCCCACATATTGAATACTGCCGTCTGCATGCCAACGGGCAATATCACCAGTGCGGTACATGCGTTGACCTGCTGCAAATGGGTTTGCCACAAAACGTGTTGCTGTTAAGTCTGGTCGATGTAAATAACCCATAGCCAATTGATGACCTGCCAAATAAAGCTCACCATCTACTCCAACAGGAACAGGGCGTAAGTATTGATCCAAGATATAAAGCTGGGTATTCCAGACTGGATAGCCAATTGCAACGCTACTTTCTTCTGGGTGTAATCCCAGTGTTGCGTCCATATAACTCACATCTACCGCAGCTTCTGTTGGGCCATATAAGTTATGCAGCTCAGAGCTAAAGTGCTCGGTAAATGATTTTGCTAAAGCCGTTGGTAATGCCTCACCACTACAGAATACTCGGCGGATTGGCAAACTTTGGAGCTGAGCAGGTGACAAAATTTCAGTGGCAGCATTTTCAAAAACAGCCAGCATTGAAGGTACAAAATGTAATGTCGTTATCTGATATTTTTGAATAAGACTTAATAATGCCAATGGATCACGGTGTGCATCTGCAGGTGCCATAACCAATCGTGCACCTACTAAGTACGACCAGAAAAATTCCCATACAGAGACATCAAAAGTGCATGGCGTTTTTTGCAAAATCGTATCGTTGGCTGACAGTGGATATTCTGATTGCATCCATAAAATACGGTTCACAATGGCTTGGTGAGAAACCATGACACCTTTTGGTTGGCCTGTTGTACCTGATGTATAGATTAAATATGCCGGATGTTGTGGGGTAATAACTGTCGTTTTATAACTACTTAAATCAACCTTTGTGTCATCAAACAATTCATTAAAAGCACAGGTAGCTATTGATGGATGGGCAATAGCAGCTAGATCTTTTTGTTCACCAATCACAAGTTTAGATTTGGCATCCTGCAACATAAATTTGATGCGCTCAGACGGATGTTGTAAATCAATAGGTAAATAAGCTGCACCTGCTTCAATCACCGCTAAAATAGCAATACTGAGTTTGATTGATCTTGGCAGGGCAACGGCAACTATGTCTCCAGCCTGCACGCCCATTTTTTGCAATTGCTGAGCTAAAGCACAAACTTGAAAACGTACGTCACTAAAACTAAGCTGATGATGTTCATCACATAAAGCTGTTTTGTCGGGAGTATTTCGAGCTTGTTCTCTGAGTAATTGCTGTAAGGTTGTTGGACGAACTTCATGTTGAGTTTGATTAACTTTCTGGATTAAATCACGCTCCCCAGCAAGTTGTAAGCGATAGTGACCTAGACAAGTCTCCGGTTCATTTAATGCGATTTCAATTAATTGAACCATTCGCTCAAGGAAATGCTCAGGCTGATCAATTACACCACGCTGTTCGAGCAACAGCTCAATTTGATGATCAGGGATGACCAGTAACGCAAGTGGATAGTGACTATAACCGCGATTTGTGAGCTTTGAAATTGCAGCATTACCAAGTTTTTGCTGTAAATATTGGCTATCTGGGTAGTTTTCTACAACTAATAAACTATCAAAAAGATTGCCTTGAGCTATTAATTGTTGAATACCGTGTAGGCCTAAACCATCATGTTCTAAATGTTCAACATGCAATTGCTGTAAATGAGGTAATTGCTCCCAAAGTGATTGCTGCATGTTGAGCTTCACACGCACTGGAATTGTATTTAAAAACAATCCGATTTGCTGTTCTAAACCATTAATAGGTGCTGAACGCCCAGAAACAGGTGTACCAAATACAATATCTTCACGATGAGCATAAATATTTAAGGTTATTGCCCAAATCATTTGCATGAAGACATTAAGCGTGATGCCTTGCTGGCGTAATTTGTGCTGAAGTTTTGCACTCAACTCAGCCCTTAAACGATATGAAGTTTCCTGTACAGCTTTCTGTGGTTGATTAAATAAAATAAGTGGCTGCAAATCAGTTAAATCACGTTTCCATATCACTTTTGATATTTCATGGTCACGTGCAGATAAGGCTTTAATGACCTTTTCATAACTATGTTCAAGTGCAGGTAATGGCTGGTTAACTTGCTGATAGGCCTTAATAAAATCTTGTAAAAATAGTGGAGTTGACCAGCCATCTGTTAACAGATGATGCACCATAATCAATAGTTCTGACTGTTCTGGAGCATGTTGAATTAAGGTTGCCCGAATCAGGCCATAAGGTTGGTCAAGGTGAATCGGCTGCTGTAAGACTTCTTGAATGCTTTGCTCAAGCAGATCGGGAGTGACTGAACAAAACTGAACTGGCCAAGCTTGAGTAGGGTGTAATGAATAAATAAAAACAGGTTCTTCAGCTAATTCGCTATCAAAATGTCCACCTAGTTGAGGATGACGTTTTAATACAGTAATTAATGCTTGTTGCAAACGTACCGGATCAATGTCTCCATTTAAGCTAAGACGAGTAAAGGCATTATAATTCAATTGTTTTTCAACTTGAGACAAGAACAGCATGCCTTTTTGCAAAGGAAGCAAAGGTAAAATGGTGCTGTTTTTACCATATTTTTCTTGAACCTTTTGTTCTAGTTCAGCTGAAAATAACGGTTTTGAAATGGCTGCTTGTTGCTCATCTAGTCGGGTGAGTTGCTGTGCTATAGCGGCGACTGTTTTAAATTGGAATACATCACTTGGTCTTAAGCCGTACCCACGTTGGCGCAATTGAGTACAAAGCATAATCGCAGAAATACTATCACCACCTGTCATAAAGAAGTCGTCATCAATTCCAATAGCATCAAGCTTAAGAACAGATGCAGTAATTTGACATAGAAGTTGCTGTTCTGGTGTTTCGGCCATTCGGCTATGGGTACGAATTTGAGGACGTGGTAGCGCCTTTTTATCGACTTTGCCACTTACATTTCGTGGAAATTCGGACATAACCGTTAGGGCAGAAGGCACCATGTACTCAGGTAAGTTTTGACGTAACTGACTTAGATATTGCTGACTTAATTGTTCACTGGTTTTTTCATCAAGTTCAACATTTTTGACTACACAATAACCGAGTAAACGATGACTATTATTAATCGGTTCTGCAATCACGACAGCACTTTCAACATTGGCTAAAATCGAAAGCGCATTTTCAACTTCACCAATCTCCACACGATAACCACGAATTTTAATCTGATCATCACAGCGTCCCATAAATTCAAGTTTACCCACGCTATTCCAGCGAACTAAATCACCTGTACGGTACATACGCTGTCCATGTTCAAATGGATTTGCTACAAAGCGGGCAGCACTTAAGTCCGCGCGACCTAAATAACCGTTGGCAATCCCAAAACCAGAAATATAAAGCTCACCAATAACGCCAGTCGGGCATCGTTGTAAATGACGATCGAGTACATAGGCTTGTGTATTACCAATAGGGTTACCGATAACAGGACGAGCTGTCTGTTTTAATTCTGCTCGGAAAGTATCAACCGTATATTCCGTTGGGCCATATAAGTTATGAGCAAAAAGTTCAGGCTGAGCATTAAGTTGTTGCCATAAAGCTAACGGTGCAGCTTCACCACCAATTAAAATAAGCGTTGGCTGATGCTGGTTTTCAGTAAATAAACCATTCGTCATCATTTGCGCACAAAAAGATGGCGGTAAATCAAGTGTATCGATTTGTCGTTGCTGAATCTCTTGCACTAAACCAAATGCATCACGCCGCATATTTTCATCAAAAATATGTAGCTCTTGGCCCCATAACATCCAGAAAACTTGCAACCAAGATGAGTCAAACGAGAAAGAGTGTGTATGCGCTGCACGTAGTGGACGGTTAGGGAAACGCTGATTTACAGCTTCTAATACAGGCCAATAAATAGTTGGTTTATGTGACAAAATAAGGTTAAGTAAAGAACCATGTGTATTCATTACACCTTTAGGACGGCCCGTACTTCCCGAGGTAAAAATTACATAAGCGACGTCTTGGAAATTAAATTTACGATTTTCGGCAGGAATATCACTCGCATCTTGCTTTCGGATTTGTATTTGAACATCTTCATGATCAAGATATAACTGCGGAATATTTTGCGGTAGCTTTTGTGCAAGTTCTTGAGTAGTTAATACAAATAATGGGTTAGCATCTTCACACATCATTTGCATACGATCGATTGGATAATCTAAATCTAGAGGCAAGAAACTCGCACCAGAGTTTAGTACAGATAACATCACCACAACTGAGTCAATCGAACGAGGAATAGCCCCAGCAATAACCTTTTGCTTTTTAGCGCCATTTTCTTGTAAAAAACGAGTCAATTGATTCACGCGTACTGCAAGCTCAGCAAAACTAAGATGCTCAATATTTGGACGTTCGCCACTCACGATTGCCGTACGTTCGGGATACTTTTTAACTTGCTCATAAAAAATATCTAGAACATTATTATATTGTTCAGGATGACTAACACGCGGACCAATACCACTTTGAGTCAGGGCAGCAAGTTCCTGCTGTGGTGTAATATTAAAACTATTCCATTGTTGTTCTGGTCGAATCAGCGCTTGTTCAAGCAATAGAGTTAAACGTTGCCCATGCATAAAGAGCTCATCTTGTGTATAGCGCTCTGCATCTGCACGCAGTTCTATAATGAGTTCTTGATCTTGAACAATAAAAGAAAACTCAAAATCATCAATTGGACCTGTAGAAATGTGGTGTGTTTTTACTTTCTCACCATCCAACACTAGATCTTGGTCAAAAGCTTTATAGTTTAAAATAGGGCCATACATTCGTTCATGAATGTCGATACTATTTAAATCTCTTAAAATTTGTTCAGCATCATATTTTTGATGTGGACGTATCTGTTGCAGTTGTGCCTGCACATGCAGCGCTAAGCTCGCCCAACTGTCTTTTTCACTCACACTGAACTTTACCGGTAAGACATTTACCGCGGGTAAAGTCGAGCGAATTGCTTTTGAACCTAAACGGCGCATAAATGGAATACCGACAACCAATTCTGTTTTGTCGGTCATTTTGTAAATATATTGTAATGACAATGACATCATCATGTCATTCAAACCAACTTTGAGATTTGAAGCAATCTGTTGTATCAGGCCTAAAATTCCTGAAGAAAAACGAAGATGATGTTTAACAAATTGTGCAGTAGTTTTTGATGCTAAATGATGAGTACTTAAAGTGACAGGACTTGGTAAATCTTGGCAATATGTCTTCCAGAAATTTTGATCTTGCTTAAATTGATGACTATTTTCATATGCTTGACGTTCTTGAGTAACCTGTTGAACATCAATAAAAGGCGAAGGGTTAAGAGCTTTTTCTGCTTGCAATTGCTGGTACAAATCAACAATACGTTTTGTCAGGTTAATCATACTAAAACCATCCAGCATGATGTGGTGATAACGCTGATACCAATACACTTTATTGTGAGTAATAAATAACACCTGACGATATAAGTGATTATCGGTTTCTTTGAGTGATTTTGCGCATAACCGATCGGTTGGCATCCAATCCCATAAGCGTTGCTGAGCTTTTTTAGGTGTTAAATGACAAAAATCAAACTCCTCTATTTGTATTTGGACCTGATGATTAAGCTCAATAAAAGGTTTTGACGGGTCAGATGAATATGAAGCAATAACCGTATCAGCCTCATTTAAACCGATTTGAATGGCTTGTTTAAATAATGAAAGATCAACTGATTTAGGCAGTTCAAGACAGTGTGCAATGGTATATAGATCGTTAATAGAACTTAAATGATCGGCTAGAAATATACCCAATTGTGTAGAAGCCAGCTCAAAACGTGTTGGACCAGAAATATCTTGGGTAAACTCATTATGTAATGCTTGATTCATAGCTGCTCTCCATTACGCTTGCTGAAAAGGATTAATGGTTAACCAATGCTTTTCTACATAAGCAATACATGAAGACCGTGTGTCAGGACCATACTGCACATCCCATCCAGACGGAACGGGATGCTGCGCAGGCCATAAACTAAATTCACCTTGCTGATTTTTTAAAACTTGAAAAGACAAACTTTCGTTATCAAATGGATTGATATAATTTTCCTGTAAGTTACTCATAGTATTGTTATCCTTGATGAAACAAATGGTTATAGTGAAAGAAAAACTTGCAATGCTTTAAGTAAGTCTGGGCGCCAGTTCACAGGATCATGGCCTCCTGCAAAACAGTCGAAACTCACGTCATTAAATGCTTGCAATTGTTGGTAAAGTTGAAGTGCATCTTCTTGCATATCGGTTTCATAGATGCCTGCACTGATATAAATCTGTGCTTTTTGAGATAAAGCATTTGGAGATTTTTTAACGAATTCTAAAAGGTTACCTATGTGTTCTTTGGCTAAAGCACTTTTTGAAAAATCCGACCACCAATAAGATCCGGATTGCAAAATTAGCCGCTGAAAAATATCTGGATAAAGCAGAGCGCTATAAAGTGCACATAACCCGCCTAGGCTTTGCCCACACAATGTGATGTTTTGATGTGAAATAAAGGTGTATTTTTGAATAAGTTGTTCAATTAACTCATTTAAAAGTGCCTGACAAAACAGATCATGACATCCGTAATCTCGCTGACGTTGTTGGCTATTTAAACTATGAACAAAAACATAAACTGCTGGTCGAATCTTATATGAAACAGTTAAATGTTGAATTTCAGGAAGAAGAGAAAGCTCTCGACTCCAGATTTGGCCATCAAGCAAAATAATTAATGGCAGATTTTCTTCTGCTAATTCACCACTAATAAAAATATCAACCAAGTAATCTTGTTGGCATAAGCGACTTGACCATTTAAATGTCTTAGTAATTCGGCAATCGTCTATTAAAGATTTTGTGTTTTTGAGTTGAATCTGATTGATATAACGCGCTAAATGTCCTGTATAAACTGCTTGGTGGCTTAAAGGATCAATTTGAGCGTTTTCCTTTAGTTGTGTTTGCCACCACTGACGTCGAGTAGTAGTACAGGTTGAGTTTGGAGCTTCATCTTTCGTGACAACTAGAACGTAACTCCCAGACCAGTCTAGAGGAAGTTCTATTTCAAAAAAGTACACATCCGTTCCAGCTATATGGCTAAAACGATTCCACTTTTCATAGATAGAAGGGCTCTGTGAATAGATATCGATGTAAACACCGATACTTTCTTTAGACTCAGCACTACGCCAAACAAAGGTACATAGCGCTTTATTTTTTTGTAGGTTAACGAGTGGGCTACCTACTTTTTTAATGGTATTCCACCAGACTTCACTCCCAACATTGAGTTGTTGAAATAGGGGATGTAAAGGATGAGAAAATGGCTTCATTTTGAGTCCATCTCGACAAGAAAGCGCGGTAAAATTATCAAAATGATTATTATTAGTAAATGAAAACAATTATCATTATAATCAATAAAGAAATGCTTAATTTTATAATATTAATTAAAAACAATAACTTAATTTGAAATTATGGTTAATAAATAGCTTGATTTAGATTGTAATCATATGTTTGATATTTATTGCACTTGATAATAATGATAATTATTTGCAATTATGTTGCGCAATTTAATATCGCTTCAAACAGGAGTTAAATATGAGCTCTACCATCGTGGTCACAGGTGCTGCAAGAGGTATTGGAGCCGCTATTGCAAAAAAATTATTGCAGCAAGGGCATCAAGTGATCGGTATTGATCAACAGGAAAACCCAGAACAATGGGAAATCATTCAAAAGCTAGAAAACCGTGAAATATCACGTTGGCAAGGAATTTCACAAGACATTACACAGCAACAAACTACTCAAAATTTGATTGCAGAGCTTTTGGAAAAGCACAACATTACAGGCTTAGTAAATGCAGCGGGCGTATTAATTATGCGTTCTATGCTTGAAGCAAAACCGGAAGATTGGCAAACACTTTTTGCGGTGAATGTCATGGCACCCATCGCAATTAGTCAACAACTTGCCAAGCACTTTTGTGAAAAAAAACAGGGAAGTATTGTCACTATTAGCTCAAATAGTGCACGTATGCCACGTATGCAGCTCGGCATGTATGCAACGAGTAAAGCGGCACTGAGTCATTACTGCCGTAATCTTGCACTTGAAATCGCACCTCATCAAGTCAGACTCAATATCGTTTCGCCAGGTTCTACTTTAACGCAAATGCAACAACAGCTTTGGACAGAGAATTCGCCTCCACCTGCTGTTATTGATGGCGACTTAAACCAGTACCGCACTGGCATTCCACTTAGAAAACTTGCCCAGCCTGAAGATATCGCTAATACCGTTAGCTTTTTACTTTCAGACCAAGCAGCACAAATTACTATGCAAGAAATTGTGGTCGATGGGGGAGCCACATTAGGCGTTTAAATATTAATTCATCACAACAAAATAATTTTATAAGGAGTTGCGAGATGTCGGTACAGCATCCGTATTTTATCCAACGAGAAAATTTTACTGAAAGCAGAATTACACTCGCAAAAGAAGTTTTAAATTGCACTGATAACGCTGGTTTTATATTTACGACTCCTGAATACATCATATCGAGTCATCAAAAACTTAAAGATATTGAGGTTACAAAAGACACTCAGCTAAAAGAGTGGCTAAACGAAGCCCGTCTACAATTACAACAAGCAATTGCAGATGGTTATAGCGATGCCAAGGTTATGGGTGGGTTGCCATTTAGTTCATCGGCAGATGTCAATTTAATGCTAATGCAAGATGCCAAGGTTTACCAGAAAGCTTTATTTTCACAAACTGATATTAATCTTGATGACTTAATCTTAAAGCAGGCCGATTATTTACCTTCAGGTGAACACTATAAACAACAGGTTGAATATTTAGTACAACAAATGCGGGCACAAAAGCTAGATAAAGCAGTACTTGCTCGTATTTTACAACTTGAATTTGAAGAGAATCTTCCAGTCTCAGATGTATTTTATAACTTGGCCAAGCATAATCCTGAAGGATATAACTATGCAGTCGCAAGACACCCTCAAAGCGAAGGTTGGTTTGTTGGTGCAAGTCCTGAACTATTAATTGCAAAGCAAAATAATAAAATCTGGAGTAAACCTGTTGCGGGCACATTAGCACGCGATGATGATCCAATTGTTGACCAAAATAATGCAAGAGCTTTACTGGCTTCACAAAAAGATCAACATGAGCATGCTCTTGTCATCGAAATGATTGCCGATGAACTCACTCCTTTCTGCAAGCAACTACATGTGCCCAAACAACCTTCACTTATTCGCACCAAACGTCTTTGGCACTTGGCCTCACACATTACGGGCGAGCTTAAGCAAGCCGATACTCATGTTTTTGACTTAATTGAACGTCTACATCCAACACCTGCAATTTGTGGTGAGCCAAGCTCCGTAGCAAAAAATTTAATTCAGCAACTTGAACCATTTAATCGTGAACTATTCGCTGGAACCATGGGTTGGGCCGACGCCGAAGGTAATGGTGAATGGTCTGTGACCGTGCGCTGTGCTCGTATTTATCAAAATATTGCCCGTTTATTTGCCGGTGCAGGAATTGTGGAAGCCTCACGTCCACAAGCTGAACATGCTGAAACTGCTGCAAAGTTCCGTACTGTACTTGATGGCCTGCACATTTCACCAGACCAATTACCACGATAAGGAATATACAGATGACAACAATAAAGTATTTAGAGGGCGCTGTACCATATCCAGAAGAATTTGCCATGGCTTACCGTAAAAAAGGCTATTGGATTGGGCAAAATCTGAGTGACTTTTTACGGGAAAGTGCTCAAAAGTATGCGAAAAATATTGCAATTTATGATGGAGATAAAGCTGTTAGCTATGAAAAATTTGACAACTTAGTTGACTGTTGTGCAAGCCATTTATATCAATATGGCTTACGCGCGGGTGATAAAGCCGTCGTACAAATGCCAAACCACTATCAGTTCTATGTTCTATTTTTCGCCCTGATTCGATTAGGTGCTTTACCTATCATGTCATTGCCTGCCCATCGATATGCTGAACTCAGTAGCTTTTTTAAACAAACGCAAGCAAAAGCTTATTTCTGTTCTGATTTTGGTGCACAAAAATTTGACTACCGAGAGCTTGCCGGAAAGCTTCAGCAAACAGCAGTTTGCTTAGAGTATGTATTTGTACTTGGAGATGCTGGCAATTTTGTTGCTATCGAAAATCTATTAAAAGAAACAGAAATTCTAGCGGAAGCAATCTCGCCAACTACAGCAGATCAAGTGGCTTTTTTACAGCTTTCGGGGGGTAGCACAGGTGTTCCAAAACTGATTCCACGTACTCATGATGATTATCTATACAGTGTGCGTGAAAGTGCCAAAATTTGCGAACTCAATCAGACTTCACGTTTATTGATGGTTTTACCTGCGGCACATAACTTTTCAATGAGCTCGGCTGGTTCTTTAGGCATTTTTTATGCTGGCGGCGCGGTGGTTTTAGGTACAGATCCAAGCCCTGAAACTGCATTCCCACTTATTAAAAAACACGGTGTGACAGATGCTTGTTTGGTTCCTGCCTTGGTTCGACCGTGGATGGATAAAGCAGCCAAAGATCAAGATTCAATATTATCAACTCTACGTTGCTTGCAAGTCGGTGGAGCACGCTTACCCGATGCTGTTGCCTTACGTTTAATTGATGAGTTTAAGGTTAGTTTGCAACAAGTCTTTGGAATGGCTGAAGGGCTTGTGAACTACACCCGTTTTGGCATGTCAAAAGAACAAATTATTCATACCCAAGGTTTAAAAATCTCGCCAGATGATGAAATTTTAGTACTAGATGATCATGACCAACCCGTAGAGGCTGGACAAGTAGGGCATTTGCTCACTCGTGGCCCCTATACCATTCGCGGCTATTACCAAGCACCGGAGCATAATGCTCGTTCTTTTACACCAGACGGTTTTTATCGCACAGGCGATTTAGTCCGTATCCGTGAAGATGGCTGCATTGTTGTGGAAGGGCGTTCAAAAGAACAAATTAATCGTGCTGGTGAAAAAATTGCGACTGAAGAAGTGGAACAAGCGTTATTAACTCATCCACAAATCCGCTTGGCAGCGCTGGTTGCTATGCCCGATGAGGTTATGGGTGAAAAAAGTTGTGCTTTCGTGGCATGGCAATCACAACCCGATGATTCAAGTCCAATTCGCCTTGCGATGTTAGTTCGACAACATCTGAAAGACTATGGGCTTGCTACCTACAAAATTCCTGATCGTGTCGAATTTATCGAGCAGTTTCCATATACAGCTTTTGGAAAAATCGACAAAAAAAGATTACGTCAACAACTTGAAACTAAAACCAATGTTCTTGCCTAAAGATAAAAAAGGAAAATTTAATGAGTATTCCCAAAATTGCTAGCTACAGTATGCCTCAAGCCCATGAGTTTACGCCCAATAAAACCCATTGGCAGTTACATACCAATCGCGCCGTGTTACTGGTCCATGACATGCAGCAGTATTTTTTAGATTTTTATGACCAAACTCAAGCACCTATTCCCGAGCTCATTAAAAATACCAAAGAACTGATTGAAACCGCACGTAAATTTAATATTCCAGTGGTTTATACTGCACAGCCCGGTAATCAGACACCTGAACATCGCCAGCTATTGACCGATTTTTGGGGAACCGGGTTAAAAGATGATCCGTATATTACTCAGATTTTGCCGGAAATCTCGCCTCAGAAAAATGATACTGTTTTAACAAAATGGCGTTATAGCGCATTTAAGTTTTCCCCACTTGAACAACTCATGCGTGAGTCGGGCCGTGATCAACTTATTATTTGTGGTGTTTATGCCCATATTGGCTGTCTCATGAGTGCCGCAGAAGCATTTATGCTAAACATACAACCATTTTTATGTGGAGATGCACTCGCTGACTTTAGTCGCGAAGAGCACGATATGGCATTAAAATATGCGAGTACACGTTGTGCTCAAGTGATGACAACTCAACAAGTGACTCGTGCTTGGGAACTCGAACAAGCAACCTCGCCATTAACCCCAGAAGGAATTGTTCTCGCGGTAAGTGAACAATTACAAATTCCAGCTTCAGACATTCAGTTAAATGATGATTTACTTATGCTTGGACTTGATTCAGTTCGCTTAATGACCTTAGTGGGTAAATGGCAGGCTTATGGTGCTCAGGTAAGCTTTGAAGATTTGGCAGAACAACCTACATTAGAAGTATGGATTGAGAAACTAGTCGCTTAAATTTAATCAATCAAAAAAAAAGCAGATCATTGATCTGCTTTTTTTATTTTATAAAGATGAATGGTCTTTTCTATATCTAAATACACGGCCAAGCGACCATTTTAAAACCGGTAAACTATGTACCAAAACAAAGAAAAAGACCGTAAATACAGGTACCAGTAAAGTTCCTATAACTACACTGCCAAATACACTCATACCAATTTCATGGCGACTCACGGCACCAGCACCTGTAGCAACGACAAGGGGAATAACACCTGCACCAAAAGCTAAAGACGTCATTAAAATTGGACGTAAGCGTAAAGCTAAAGCCTCACACGCAGCAGTAACATAGCCTTTACCGTGTTTTATGGCTTTAGTTGCGAACTCCACAATTAAAATCGCGTTTTTACAAGACAAACCAATACCCGTTAGTAACGCGATTTGGAAATACACATCGTTTGGTAAGTTAAAGATTTGAGCAAATACAAGAGTTCCGGTAATTCCTAGCGGAAGCCCAAGCAAAATAATAAGAGGTACTTTCCAGCTTTCATATAAAGCGGCTAAACATAAGAAAATAAATAAAATAGAGATAATGTATAAAAATAAGGCTTGCTGGCTCGATTGCTGCTCTTGTAAAGAGAGGCCACTCCATGCGACATCTACACCAGATTGTTTGCTCACCATATCACTTAACTGTTGCATCGCCTGACCTGAACTAAAGCCAGAACTGACATTTGCTTCAAGTTGTATGGCAGCAAGCCCCATAAAACGCGTTAAGGTTTCTGGGCCACCAATCCATTCGCTTCGACCAAAATGCGCAAGAGAAAGCATTCCACCTGTATTATTACGGACGTGCCAATAAGCTAAATCTTCAGGTTTAGAACGAAACTCAGCATCACCTTGCATAATAATTCGTTTAATTTTGCCTCTTTCAACAAAATCACCTACATAGTTTCCACCCCAAGCAGTTGATAGGGTTGAGCGAATCGCTTGTTGATCAATCCCTAATATTTTGGCTTTATTCTGATCGAGCTGAATGAAAACCTCAGCCTTATTCTCACTTACAAGCGGGCTTAAATTTTCAAAAGCAGGATAATTGTGAGATTCTTTTTCTAAAGCTTTATATTGTTTAATGAGTTCATTGCGTCCTTGACCATTTACATCTCTGAGCCAAAGTTCTAGGGCATCAGATTGGCCCAAACCAGAAACACTTGCAGGCATACCCACCATAACTTTAGCGGGTAAGTTTTTTTGCAAGTAATTTTGCGCACGTTCACGAATAGCACTTGCAGTATTAGCTTCACCTTTACGTTCATTCCAATGCTTTAAGGAAACAAAGGCCATGCCTAAATTTGGACCGCTTCCTGAAAAGTTTTGCCCATTAACTACTAGTACGGTATTAATATTTTTAGCTTCATGTTCAAAGAAATAGTTATTGACCAGTTTACCTACTTCTTGTGTTTGGCTCATAGAAGCACTGTTATGCAAACTATAAGGCACAGCCAACAAACCTTGATCTTCATTTGGAATAAAGCTCGTCGGTAAACTACGATAAATCACAATTAAAACAGCGACTAAAGCTAACACTACAAGACATGAAAGTGCTTTAAATTTGATTAAACTTGTTGCTAAAAAACTAAAACCAACTTTAACTTTTTCAAGCAAAGTCTCAAGTTTTTGTCCCCATTTAGGTTTTTGAGTTTGTTTTTTTAGTAAGACAGCACACAAAGCTGGCGTAATAAACATGGCTACCAATAAAGATAACAACATCGCAGCCACTAGAGTGATTGAAAACTGGCGGTAAATCATACCCGTTGAACCACTAAAAAAAGCCATCGGGATAAATACGGCGGTTAGTACCAAGGTAATACCAATCAATGCACCAGTAATTTCCTGCATCGATGCTAAGCATGCATCCCGAACACTTAATTGTTGTTCATGCATAAGCCGTTCAACATTTTCAACCACTACAATCGTGTCATCAACTAATAATCCAATCGCTAAAACCAGTGCAAACAGGGTAAGAGTGTTAATACTCATACCAGTCAAATACAACACAACAAAGGTACCGCAAATCACAATAGGTACAGTAATGGTTGGAATAAGTGTAGCGCGCCAATTTTGTAAAAAGAGATACATGACAATGACGACCAACACCACAGCTTCAAGCAGAGTAATGATGACTTGTTTAATGGACTCTTCAATAAACGGTGTATTGTCACGTGGATAAACAATTTTATATCCAGTAGGTAGATGCTGCTTGAGCTGTTCAATTTTTGCTTTAATTAGACCAGAGGTTTCAATCGCGTTCGCATCAGGACTGAGTGAAATACCTAAACCAGCGGAAGGGTAGCCATTTAGCGTATTGATACTTTCATAGTTTTCGGCGCCTAATTCAACTCTCGCCACATCTTTTAAATAAACCAGACTGCCATCTACATTAGCTTTAACGACAACCGATTTAAAATCATCGACTGTTTTTAATCGAGAGCCAGCAGTAACTTTGGCATAAATATTCTGATCAGAAGCAGAAGGCATAGCACCAATTGAGCCAGCAGCTATTTGAGTATTGTAATCTTCAAGTGCCTGTTCAACATCACTCGGCATAAGTTGATAATTTCTAAGTTGATTTGGATTTAACCAAATACGCATTGCATAACTTGAACCAAACACATCCACTTCACCAATTCCTTGCAATTGTGAGAGTGGTTGTTCAAAGTGATTGACCATATAGTCCGATAATTCGATATTGCTGGCTTTTCCTGTTTCATCGTATAGCCCCACAATTAACAGCATATCACCTGTGGTTTTCCAAATATTTACCCCTTGTCGTTGGACCTGTTCAGGTAGACGGTTTAATGCACTGTTAATGCGATTTTGTACTTGTAATTGTGCCTTATCGATATCTGTACCAATTTTAAAATGAATATCAATACTGGCCGTTCCTGACGATTCACTATTTGATGTGAAATAAAGTAAGTTATCTAGTCCTTTAATTTGTTGTTCTAAAATCTGAGTTACGCTTTCTTCAACAGTTTCAGCAGACGCACCTCGGTAATTAGCAACCACTGTGACACTTGGAGGAGCTAGGTTTGGATAACGCTCAACCGGCATTGCACGAATAGAAAAAAAACCAAAAATAAGAATAGTGATGGCAATGACAGATACAAAAATAGGGTGATAAATAAAAAATCGAGAGAGCATTGTTATGTCTACTTTAAGCTTGTTTTCAATAGGTTTTTAGGCACACCAAATTGCAATATTAACTTTTTTAAACCGAACAAACAATAATGATTATCATTATATAAATAATAATTACTTTTATCTTGAACAATAAAAGTCATGAGGCTATCATGCTCGGCACATCATAAATGATAACAATTATCATATGGTAATCGTTATAAAATATAAGGACCGAGAAATGACGTTAACAAAAAAGGCGCTGGTGGTCGCCCTCTCAACACTGCTTCCATTTGCAGTCCAAGCAAATATCGATATTGACCAACAAGGCACAAATGAACCTGTTCAAAAACTTAAAACTATTGTGGTTTCTGCTGCTTTAAAAGAACAAGATGTAGATAAAGCACCTGCATCGATTAGTGTAATCACAAGTGAAGATATTGAACGTAGCGCGGCACTCAGCCTTGCCGATGTTTTACAAAAACAAGCTGGGGTTTATAACTATAACAGTGGTCAAGATAAAATCGTTATACGGGGAATGCTGAATACCTCAGGGAACTACACCTTAATTCTTTTAAACGGTAAACGCATGTCATCTAATGGCGCCATGTGGCGAGGCAATGACTTTGACTGGAGTGCGATTCCTTTAAATAGTATTGAGCGTGTTGAGGTGATTCGTGGGCCAATGTCATCTCTCTATGGTGCAGATGCGATGGGCGGTGTTATTAACATTATTACCAAAAAAGCAGAAGATGGACAATTACACGGTTCTATTTTTGGTCAATATAACCGAGCAGACCGTGGTGATGGTAAAAACCAGTACCGTTACGGGTTTAACCTATACGGTGGTTTAACCGATAATTTAAGTTTCACTCTGGCAGGTGATGCTTATAACCGCGATGCATGGTATAGAAAGGGCCAGCCAGATCCAGATGGTGCATATTTTGTAGAAAAAGACACCAAAAATGTAAATGGTACTTTAAGCTGGAATATTAATGACCAGCAAACCTTAGATCTAGATTTGGGCTATAACAACGATAAACGCCCGCTAACTCAAGATGCAGCTACCTCCATTCAAGAATCAGAAATGAAACGTACCAATGTGGGGATTGCTCACCGTGGTAAATGGGCTTGGGGTAAAACAGAAGCTTATATCGGTAAAGAAACCGCCAAAATTTATGACTATGACAGTGAATACGATGCGCCTCAAAGCCGTCACTATAAACAAGAAAATTTAATTGGCCGTGCTTTTGCCAACTTTGACTGGCTCATGAATAATACGACCAGTGGTTTTGATTATAAAGATCAGAAAATTACAGATGTCGTAAGTTATATCGGCACTGGAAAGAATCAGCAAAAGAGCTACGGTATATTTGTTCAAAACGATACCCATATTAATGACGCACTTACCTTAACATTAGGTGGTCGTTACGACGATTTTGATGACTTTGATGGTAAAACCACAGGTAAAGCCTATTTAGCATATCAACTCGCTGAAGGAGTCATACTTAAAGGTGGCGTGGGACAAGCTTATAAAGTTCCGGCTCCTGCTCAGTTAGACATTAACTACTCGATGATTTCATGTGGAGGTAGTTGTCATATTCGAGGTAATCCAAATCTCGCACCCGAAGAAAGTACAAACTATGAAGCATCCTTAATTGTGACCCGTCCAAACTGGAATGCTGGCGTTACAGTTTTCCAAAACGATGTGAAGAACTTGATTGAAGCAATTACCTTGAGTGATGGTGACCCGCGTTTAGTAGGTGATTTTAGAAAAATCTGGACCAATGTGAGCCGCGCAGAACTCAAAGGTGTTGAACTTACAGGTGGATATGATTTCACTGACAATTTAGGTGTTAAGGCAAATGCAACTTATCTCGACGCAAAAAATAAAACCACAGGTAAAGACTTAACCGAACGTCCAGAATGGCTTGCCAATGGCTCTATTTCTTGGGCACCAGTTCAAGACTTTCGTGTCAATGCAGGCGTGAGTTATGTAGGCAAACAAATGTACTCTGCAACTAACGAGTTGCCAGCATATACCACCTATGACGTGACATTTACTTCTCCTATTACGCCACGTTTAACACTGGATTATGGTGTAAAAAACCTGACCGATGTTGATTTGGAGGATAAAAACAAAACCTTTAATACCAAACTTTATGGCCGCAATTACTTCTTAAAAGCGACTTACAGTTTCTAAGTTAAATCTAGACTCAAAGCTTATTCATAGGGGAATAGGCTTTGAGATTTTTAGTAAAACACCCATGATTTCAAGTAAATATAGACAAAATAATTTTTAAAAATTCCTATATTTCTAAACATTCAGGTTAATTAACATGACGACAATATCAAAATCATTATTAAATGGACTACCGATAAAAAAATCGAGAATACAGGTTTTTGAAATTTTAAATCAGAACCCACACGGCTTAAGTGCAGATAGTATTTATGCACAAATTAAAAATGAACATAAAATAACGCTAGGGACCATTTACCGAATTTTATCTGAGTTTGAAAATCGTAAACTTGTTAAAAGAGTGTTCTTGGGAAAAAGTAAAAGTATTTATAAACTCAGAAAAGACAAAATGAGTTGTAACCTGATTTGCTTAAAAACAGGAGAAACTTCAAGCTTTAAACATGAAAAAGTGAATGAACTATTATACGAAGTTATGGATATTATTTTTGCAAATACTGGAACAGACATCAGCAGTGTAGAACTTAACCTCTATACTGAATAAAAATTTCGTTTAAATTTTCATATAAAAATAAAGGACAGCTTCGTACTGTCCTTTATACTTCATTAAATGAAATTATTTGATGACTTTAATTCGAGTTGTAGACGGAATAATGAGTGGTGAATTTTTAGCAACATAGCTTTCAAAGGCATCAATATCTTGACCACCACCAACGCGGTTCTGGCCATCTTTTAATACAGTGAAGTTGTCACCACCATCTGCTAAGAAACTATTTACCGTTACACGGTACACCTTCGTATCAACCAATGGAGAACCAGCAACCATGATATTGCTTGCTCTCGGTGAAATAGTTGTGTTTGCTGCATATTGATAACTTAACTCTTTAGACGGCTGTAAAATTTTAGGAGAGCTAGCATTTCCACCAGACCATTGTTGCTCAAGCACATCTCGAATTTGTTTACCGGTTAAACTCAATGTCACAATAGAGTTACCAAAAGGCTGAACCGCAAAAATATCACCAAAAGTAATTTGGTTATTGTTATTAATTAAGAGGTCGGCACGTACACCACCTGGGTTCATGAGTGTAAAGTCTGAACCTTGGTCGCTTGCTTTAAGAGCAGAGGCTTGTTGTGCGTCGGCAATCATATCGCCTAACGGACTTTCACCACTTTCGACTTGAGTACGGCTCACAACAGCAGTAGAAGTTCCAACTACGCGTCCAGAAATGGTTGTTACCGCTTGACGGTATTTATCTAAAATCGCCTCAATACTTGGTGTCTTACTAAATTTTTGATAAAGATCTGTAAGGCTTACGGTCGTTGTGCCTGAAGTATAGGCCTCACTTTGAATAGGAATTTGTTTAGCATCTTTTTTAATGATATCGCCAGTTTTACCGTCTAGCTCAATCTTAATATCGGTAATAAGTGTGCCGTATTGGCCAGCTGAAGTAAGTAAGAATGGCTTAGCTGGATTTTTAGTTGCATAGTCACAAATATAAGATTGATGCGTATGCCCTGAAACAACAATATCAACTGCCGGATTTAAGCGATCTAAAATACCTAAAATAGGTCCACTTAAGCCATCACAAGTTTTTTCATTAAGTTTAGTACTTGGTGCAGCACCTTCGTGAACAACTACAACAATTGCCTGAATTCCTTGTTTTTGTAGTTCAGGAATTAGCGCATTGACCGTATCCGCTTCGTCGCGAAATTCAACATCTTTAATGCCGGCTGCAGAAACAATACTTGGAGTCGCTTTAAGCGTTAAACCAATAAATGCTACTGGAATTCCGCCATACATTTTGACTTTATAAGCTGGAAAAATAGTTTTACTTGCATCGTTTTTCATTGCGACGTTAGCTGCAAGGAAATTAAATTTCGCCCCACTAAAGTTTTTATTAATTTGGCAGGGTGCTGTACTTGTATATTGTTGACATCCACCATTTTGCAAACGGCGTAACTCATCTGTACCTCGGTCAAACTCATGGTTACCGACTGCATTAAAGTCAATTTGAATATCATTCATGACGTCAATGGTTGGCTCATCTAAAAATAATGAAGAAGTGAGTGGGGAAGCACTAATTAAATCACCCGCTGAAACAACAGCATTATTTGGATTTTGAGCTCTAAGTTTTTTAATTGCGTCTGCAAGGTAACTCACACCACCAACTGGAATACGAACTGTTTGAGAGGCGTCATTAGGGTTAGCGGCATCAACGTAGCGTTTAGGTGGCTCTAGATTTCCGTGAAAGTCATTAAAAGCTAAAATATCGACAATCTGGTTACTTCGGGGCGCAGATGTATTTGAATCACTGTCATTGTTATCATTACAACCGGCTAATAAAGCCATCGCCAGACATAAAGATGTTGTCTTAAATAATATATTTAAAGTTGTCATTTTTTATCAATTGGTGAATTAAGATGCATAAAAAATACGCATACTATGTGAATATTTGATGAAAACTAAATCTTAATCAAAATCAGATGATCTTTAAAAAATTAATGCTAAGATAATATTAGAGGTAAACTAATAAAAGGAAAAATTTAAGACACATAAATAGATCTTAATTTTTAAGTTTTTCATAAAAAATTCATGAATTTGCAATAAAACAGTTACAAAATGTTCAGTGAATAAAATCGGTTATATATTTTTAAATTAATCTTTTTTATTCATGTTCACTTTTTATCCATTATAAGAGTCAAGAATGACATCATTACCTACATTATCTAGCTCAAACCAGCATAATTTAGAGACATATATCAATAGAGAACTCTCTTTATTAGAGTTTCATAAGCGTGTGCTCGCTCAGGCCAAAGATATTGAACACCCATTACTTGAACGTTTAAATTTTTTAATTATTTTTTCACGTAATCTGGATGAATTTTTTGAAATTCGTGTGGCAAGTTTAATCCAGAAAATTAGTCTAATGACACAAGCGACTGGACCAGAAGGTCTGCCATTACCAGAAGTATTAAAGCAAATTTCGAAAAATGCTCATGAAGCCGTTGAAGAGCAATATAAGATTTTAAATTATACGTTGTTGCCACAGTTGCAAGGCTATGGCGTCCACTTTATTCAGCATGGCGATATATTAGAAAAACATAAAGAATGGATTAAAGAGTACTTTTTTAAAGAAGTACAACCTGTAGTTACACCAATTAGTCTTGATCCTGCACATCCATTTCCACGGTTAGTTAATAAAAGTCTTAACTTCATTGTGACTTTGGAAGGCAAAGATGCTTTCGGACGTCAGATTGATTTAGCTATTGTGCCGGCACCGCGTTCTTTACCAAGACTTGTTAAAATTCCGGAGCATATTTCTGGTGGTGCAGAACATTACATTCTGCTCTCTGCCATTATTCACCAGCATATTTCGGATTTATTTCCGGGCATGAAAGCGACAGGCTGTCATCAATTTCGTGTGACCCGAAATGCTGATTTAACCGTTTCTGAAGATGTAGAAGACTTGGCGGCAGCTTTAAAAGGTGAATTATCTTCACGCCGTTTTGGTCAAGCAGTTCGTTTGGAAGTAGCAAAAAAATGTCCTGAAGAAATTGCGAACTATTTATTAGAACAATTTGATTTAGATGCAGAACATCTTTATTACGTCGATGGTCCTGTCAATTTAGCCCGTTTTATTTCCAACTTTGATTTGCCAGAGTTGCGCTATAAACCGTATCAACAGGTTTTACCAAAACTTCTCTATAGCAAAAAGCCAATTTTTGATGTGTTAAAAGCAGGGGATGTTTTACTTCATCATCCATTTGACTCTTTTGCACCCGTCATTAAGTTTCTTCGGGAAGCTGCTCAAGACCCAAATGTCTTGGCAATTAAACAAACCTTATACCGTAGTGGTGCCAACTCGGAAATCGTTCAACTTCTTGCAGAAGCGGCGCGTAACGGTAAAGAGGTTACTGCTGTTATTGAGTTAAGAGCACGTTTTGACGAAGAGTCCAATATTGAAGTAGCTAACGTATTGCAAGAAGCAGGCGCAGTTGTCGTTTATGGCATTGTTGGCTATAAAACTCACGCTAAAATGATTTTAGTTGTTCGCCGTGAACAAGACAAAATTAAAAGATATGTTCACTTAGGTACAGGCAACTATCATGCGGTGAATGCCAAAATTTATACTGATTTTGGCCTGCTTACGAGTGATGCTGAAATTTGTGAAGACGTGCATAAAATTTTCCAAGAACTGACCGGTATGGGCAAAATGGCAAAGCTTAAGAAACTTTTTCATGCACCTTTTACCTTGCATTCACAATTACTAGAGCTTATTGAACAGGAAATTAAAAAAAGTCTGGCTGGCAAGAAAGCACATATCATTATTAAAGTGAATGCACTTACTGAACCACAGCTCATCAGTGCGCTTTATAAAGCTTCTCAAGCGGGTGTACAAATTGATTTAATTATTCGTTCAATTTGCTGTTTAAGACCACAAGTTGCAGGGCTGTCCGATAATATTCGGGTACGTTCAATTGTTGGGCGTTATTTAGAACATACACGGGTTTACTATTTTTATAATGATGGCGATACAAAAGTATTTTGTGCTAGTGCAGACTGGATGGAACGAAATTTGTTCTCTCGTATCGAAACGTGTTTTCCAATCGAAAGTAAAAAATTAAAGAAACAAGTTATTGAAGATGGCCTAAACAATTACCTAAAAGATAATCGTCAAGCATGGGAACTACAAGCTGATGGAACTTGGGTGCAATGCCAGCCTAAACCAGAGCAAGATCTTTATATTGCACAGCAATACTTAATGAACTTAGCCGTGTAAAAGATCGGTCATAGCAGAATATTTGTCTGTTATGACCTTTTAATCGCCTTTGATTGATAAGGAGTTATTAAAATTTGGACAAAAAACACAATTATCGAACAATATCTTGTGCCAAGCTTATCTACAAACGTGGCATTTTTAATTAGAATAAATTTTTAATTGCTTTATAAGATTTAATCAAGTGATTCATTTCGCAAGATTAATCCTGACTGGAGAAAAATTTATGCAATGGACAAAACCAGCTTTCACTGATTTACGTATTGGTTTTGAAGTAACAATGTACTTTGAAGCACGTTAATTATTTCTATTCAAATCTGTCATAAGCCCTAGTTTTGTTCTAGGGCTTATGTCTTTCTAATAAGATATTAATTTTATGTATATTTATATTTTAGGTTCAGCGGCTGGAGGCGGCTTCCCTCAGTGGAACTGTAATTGTCCTAATTGTCATGGTGTTCGTACAGGTAAAATTAATGCCAAAGTACGAACTCAATCTTCAATTGCGGTTTCAGAAAACGGCGTAGACTGGATTTTATTAAACGCATCACCAGATATCCGTCAGCAATTATTTGACTTTAAAGCAGCTCAACCTGCACGTAAATTACGTGACACGGGCATTACCAACGTTATTTTGATGGATAGCCAGCTTGACCATACCACTGGACTATTAACTTTACGTGAAGGCTGTCCAATGAATGTGTGGTGTACAGAAATGGTCTATCAAGACCTGACTACAGGTTTTCCAGTCTTTAATATGTTGAAGCACTGGAATGGCGGTCTTCAATACAATGAAATTAATCCTAAACAAGCTTTTAAAATTGATGGTTTCGAAAATTTAGAATTTTTACCTTTAATTATTCAAAGCGCGGCACCGCCATATTCACCACATCGCCATGACCCGCATGAGGGCGACAATATTGCCTTAATCATCAAAGATCGTAAAACACAAAAACAGTTGTTTTATGCACCAGGGCTTGGAAAGATTGATGATCAAATCATGCAGATTATGCAAAATTCTGACTGCGTCATGATTGATGGCACACTCTGGACCGATGATGAAATGCAGCAAACGGGTGTAGGTAAAAAAACTGGCCGTGAAATGGGGCATTTATATATTAGTGGGGAAGGCGGTTCACTGTCTTATTTGAACCAACTCAATACACCCAAAAAAGTACTGATTCATATTAACAATACCAATCCGATTTTAAATGAAGACTCTGCTCAATTTGCTGAACTAAAAGCACATGGTGTAGAAGTTGCCTATGATGGCATGCAGTTCGAACTCTAAGGTGAAACATGACTCAAACACCTGAAGCTTTAACAACCGAACAATTTAAACAAGCCATTATTGATAAAGGTCAGTATTATCATATCTATCATCCATTTCATGTGATGATGTATGAAGGAAAAGCCACTCAACAACAAATTCAGGCTTGGGTTGCAAATCGCTATTATTATCAAATCAATATTCCACTCAAAGATGCCGCGATCATGGCAAATTGCCCAGACCAACGTGTACGTCAGGAATGGATTCAGCGCATGATTGACCAAGATGGTGAATATCCTGACGGTGGTGGACGAGAAGCATGGTTACGGTTAGCCGAAGCTGTAGGTTTGAGTCGTGAACAAGTGATTTCCGAAGATTTGGTTTTACCAAGTGTTCGCTTTGCTGTAGATGCCTATGTAAATTTTGCACGCCGTGCATCATGGCGTGAGGCAGCAAGCAGCTCTTTAACTGAACTTTTTGCCCCACAGATTCATCAATCTCGCCTTGAATCATGGCCACAACATTACCCTTGGATTGATGACAAGGGCTATGAATATTTCCGCTCTCGTTTAAGTCAAGCACGCCGTGATGTTGAACATGGTTTAACAATTACGCTTGATTCATTTACCACTCATGAGCAACAACAAAGAATGCTGGAAATATTGCAGTTTAAACTGGATATTTTATGGAGCATTTTAGATGCCTTAACACTGGCATACGTACACAATGAAGCACCATATCATAGCGTGACTCAAGAACGGGTATGGCACAAAGGACTATTTAAATGAATAAAGAACAATTTGATGTAAATCTTGTGCCTACATGGCGACAAGGTTATCGCTTTCAATTTGAGCCTGCTCAAAATAGTTTTGTCATTTTATATCCTGAAGGCATGATTAAATTAAATGAAAGTGCTGGGGCGATTGGACAGTATATTGATGGGAAAAATAATGTCTCTGCCATTATTGCCCAGCTCAAGCAACAATTTGGCGATATAGCCGAAATTGACAACGATGTTATTGATTACATGTTAGTTGCCCAGCAACAGCACTGGATTGTTTTTATATGACTAATGGTGTTGGTTTACCACTATGGCTACTAGCGGAGCTGACATATCGTTGTCCGCTACAATGTCCATATTGTTCAAACCCTTTAGACTACGCACAGCACAAAAATGAACTGACTACTCAAGAGTGGTTTGATGTTTTCGATCAAGCTCGGCAAATGGGTGCTGTACAGCTCGGGTTTTCAGGTGGTGAACCTTTAGTACGTCAAGATCTGGAACAGCTTGTGGCACACGCACACCAACTCGGATTTTATACCAATCTCATTACCTCAGGCATGGGCCTTACTGAACAGCGTATTTCCCATTTAAAACAAGCTGGCCTAGACCATATTCAAATTAGCTTTCAAGCAAGTGACTCAGTTGTTAATGATGCTTTGGCAGGTTCGAAACATGCTTTTGAACAAAAGTATGAAATGTGCCGACTTGTTAAGAAATATGATTATCCGATGGTTCTTAATTTTGTGATTCATCGGCATAACATTGACCAAATTGATAAAATTATCGAGCTTTGTCTAGAACTCAATGCCGATACAGTCGAACTAGCAATTTGTCAGTTTTATGGTTGGGCATTTTTAAACCGTCAAGATTTATTACCAACGCAAGAACAACTCATACGTGCTGAACGTATTACCAATGAATATCGCGACAAGTTAAAAGCGCAAAACCATTCTTGCAAACTTATTTTTGTGGTACCTGATTATTACGAAGAAAGACCAAAAGCCTGTATGAATGGTTGGGGAAAAATTTTCTTTACAGTTGCTCCAGATGGTATGGCCTTGCCATGTCACGCAGCAAGACAATTGCCTATTTCTTTCCCAAATGTTCGTGAGCAAAGCCTATCAAAAATTTGGTATGAATCTACCGGTTTTAATCACTTCCGTGGCGATGCATGGATGCCAGAAGGTTGCCGTAGTTGCCCAGATAAAGACCGCGACTTTGGTGGCTGTCGTTGCCAAGCCTATATGTTAACAGGTGACGCAAGTAATGCAGACCCTGTTTGCGGTAAATCACCATATCATCAGCTGATTGAACAGGCACGTGCCGAGAGTGAATTCGATGCAACTCTAGAAAAACTGGTATTCCGTAATACTAAAAATTCAAAGCAATTTACGGTTCAGAAAAACATTCCTGTTCAAAATATTGTAGATGATTAGCTGTGAGAAAACCGATATGAATCATGGCACATTTCCTGTTTTTGATGGCCATAACGATATATTAACCCGTTTGTGGTTAAGTGATCATAGCAATCCTGCTCAGGCTTTTATTCAGGAACGTTTAGCAGGGCATCTCGATTTAAAACGCTGTCAAGAAGCGGGTTTTGTCGGTGGGATGTTTGCTATTTTCTTGCCGCCTTTTCATTATGTTAAGCAGCATCATCCCAACAAACTATTTGACCAAAACGCGTCTGACTTTACCCAACAGCAAATTGAGCAAATTTGTCTGGCACAACTCGATTTAGCAAAACAACTTGCCGAGTATTCTAACGATATTCAAATTTGCACAACTGTTCAGCATATTCAGCACTGTTTAGCAAAACAAAAGTTAGCCATTGTATTGCATATGGAAGGCGCCGAAGCACTACAGCACAATCCAGATTTACTCGATGTATTTTATGATGCAGGGCTTCGTAGCATTGGGCCGCTTTGGAATAGACCCAGTCGTTTTGGACATGGTTTAAATGCTAAGTTTCCCCATTCACCAGATACGGGAGCCGGCCTTACACACGAGGGGAAAGCATTTATAAAACGCTGTACTGATAAAAAAATGGTGATTGATGTTTCCCATATGAATGAACGAGCTTTTTGGGATACCACTAACATTCTTCAACAGCCCATAGTCGCGACCCATTCGAATGTACATGCCTTATGTCCACAAGCCAGAAATCTAACAGATGACCAACTTAGGGCGATCAGGGACTCTAAAGGCATAGTCGGGGTAAATTTTGACGTTGCATTTTTACGTAAAGACGGGCAGCGCGATGCCAACACATCTATTGATGTACTTTTAGAGCATCTTGAATATTTAATAGATCAAATGGGAGAAGATTATGTCGGTTTTGGTTCCGACTTTGATGGAGCACTTATTAGCGATGAAATTGAAGATGTAAGGGGACTACACCTACTTATTGAAGCAATGCAAAAGCGACATTATTCCAATGAAAGTATAGAAAAAATTTGTTTTTCTAACTGGTTAACCGTACTCAATCGCATTCTAGATAAATAATTTATTGCTAAACATATTGAAAATAGCGAATTATTTTGCATTTTTTATTGGCCGAAATGACTAAAAAAAGTACAAATAGTTTAATTGTCAACCATTCGGTAAATTAATTAGAATCAATATTACTGAATGTAAGAACATTTGGTATTTCAGGTCTTTAGTGGTTTTCACATGCGCCCATTTCTTTTTGAGAAGTAGAAATGGGCGTTTTTTATTGCTTATTTTAAAAATGAGAATTTCATCACAAGAATGACCAATTAATTGCAAATGGTCCCTTTCCCATCTTGACTAAAAGTTCAGCATTAAATACATTGGAAATGTATTTAAAGATAAATAAGATTGCTTAAAGCAATTAATAATACTGCTTAATCCTGAAATACAGTAAAAAGCCTATTCCATTTTTAGAATAGGCTTTTTGCTTTGTATCAAAATTTATTTTTGAAACTACTATACTCTTCAATTAACATAAAAATTAAATACCTTACAAAAGCGACTCAAATCAAAGCCCTTAAATAACAAATAATGTGCTATTAATTTAAGTTGATTTCTCAAAAGTTTCTCCGTCAACTGAAGAGGTGCAAAATGTTAAAATCAATTTTAGTACTAGGAACAGGTATTGCCATTGGCATGTGCGTATACAAGAAGAAGCAAAAAAATAGTAAGAGCTTTAGTACCGATAACGATACTGACTCATTGATTAGTAAAGATAATAATAAAAACAAAGATGATAGTTCTCTAGATAATGCTGTACAAGTTTAAAAGTAAATAAAGGGGTTCATACGTGGACCCTTTAAATATTATTTTCTATAAATTAGATTTATTTAAAATAATAAACTTTTTTACAAGTTCATCTAATATTAACTTTTATTTTAAATAATTATTTCACTATTCATTTAATTATTAAATAAATATGTTTAAAACAAAAAAAACACTTCAAATGCTAAATTTTACATGTTGTAGCAAAACTCCCTTTATTATCTTTAACGTTAAGAATAAAAAAATGGAGACTAAAATGTCTAAACGTCATATTTTAAAAGAAGTTAATGCAAAAAGTATGTGTGGTATGGAAATTGTGGTAGAGCAAATTTTTGAAAATGCGTTGGAAAAAAATTTAGCTTCAACCGAAGTAGAGCAAAACTGGTTACCACTTTCGAAGATTGTCATTTCAGACAAAGTTATCAATTTAGATCAAGACAATACCTTTGCCCATCCAAGAACAGGTAAAGTCTTTAAAATTTTAAACTCTTAAGCAGTTTGGTTACTAACATGCATATAAACGAAATGATTGAGGCGAAACAACAAAAGGTTTCGCCTCAATGCATTTAATTAAGTGAATTTGCATTTCTTGACTCGTGATTAACCTGAAAATGCGTTAAGTTACTTATAATTTTTGAAGTAAATACTGATTTTTTATGATAATTGAGATAGAAACCCATCCACTACAACCATTTTTACCTGAAAATGCCCGTTTATTAATGCTAGGGAGTTTCCCACCTCCTCGTAATAAATGGAAGATGGACTTTTACTATCCAAACATTCAAAATGACATGTGGAGAATTTTTGGCTTAATCTTTTTCCAAAACAAGACCTATTTTTTAAGCGAAAATCAGAAAACATTTAATGAAGAACGTATCCGAAACTTCTTAACTGAAACAGGTATTGCCATTTTCGATACGGCTTATCAAATTAAACGCCTCAAAGGTAATGCTTCAGATAAGTTTCTGGAAATTGTCACACCCACAGACTTGGCGGCTTTGCTTCAAAAAATCCCTTTATGCCAAACTATTATGACTACAGGTGACAAAGCAACTGATACCTTGATTTCAGTTTTACCTGAGAACACTGAAAAACCTTTAATTGGAACATCGACAACAACTTATTTTGCTGACCGCGATATTCATTTATATCGGTTACCGTCATCTTCTAGAGCATATCCACTAGCGCTTGAGAAGAAAGCAGAAGCCTATCAAAAATTCTTTAAAGAAATAGGTTTCTTGTAATATTCAAACTTACATCATCCACTCAATAGGCAGGTAAGAAACGGCTTTAATCATTGTTCGTTGAAAACGGCTGGTTCCCGGGTCTTTATCGTATTCAATGACTTGCCCATTCGACTGGTAATCTAGCCAAGTAATTTCACCTTGGCTATTTAGTTTTAACTGATAGGCCACTTGAGGTAAATGTTGATCTAACATAACGGAAATCTGAGTTTGTAATTGGCTAGATTCAATGACTAAACCTACTTCGGTATTTAAATAAGTAGAGCGGGGGTCAAAATTAAAAGAACCAATAAATACTTTGCCATCTACATCAAAAAATTTCGCATGCAAACTTGATTTATTTTTACCCTTTGCCGGTATAACGCTACCCGTTACGATTTCGTACCAAGTTCTACGTCGCCGTTCTAAAACAGGTTTAAACTCATAAAGCTCAATACCATTTTTAAGCATTTCTACACGGTATTGACTATAAAAAGCATGTACGATCGCAACATCATTCGCAGCAAAAGAGTTAGTTAAAGCACGAACTTTAATTCCTTCAACTCGCAGTTGTTTCAAATAATACGTACCTTGTTGAGTGGGTACAAAATAAGCAGAAGCTAATTCTAAGTGCTGCTTGGGTTTACCCATAATAGACATGACTTGCCCATACAGCATTTCATGTTCAGCTGCGGTACCTAAAATTTTCTTGGGAGAGTCGGCTACAAAGTGTGCTTTAGACCATTGAATAGGGTTGTGCTCTAAAAGCTCTTTTAGATAAGACTGAGCATCATAAAGTTTATCTTCAGTCAGGCTATGGTTCTCATGGTGTAATTGTTCGTAATGCTCTCTTAGAGCTTTTAAATGATGCTCAGCACAAGTACCAATCACTTTAGTCGCGTCTACACTTAAGGTACTTTCCCAAAAGTCAGCAAATACAGCTTGGGCATGCCGTACAGCATCTCCATAAAACAAAATATCTAAATCTGTAAATTGAAACTTACTGCTTGCTTCAAAATATTCACTACTGATATTTCTACCACCGGTTACTGCAATTGAAGCATCTGCAATAATGAGCTTATTATGCATACGGTGATTCACTTTTTTGAAGCGAAAAATATAGTCGAATATTCTTAAATATCTAAATTTATAAGGATTAAATAGCCTAATTTCAAAATTGGAGTGCTGTAAAAGGCTTCTTAATATGCCATCGAATTTTATACCGTTTTGATCATCAATTAACAGTCTGACTTTTATGCCTCGATCTGCCGCCTTCAGTAATTCATGCAAGATCAGATTACCCACAAAATCATTAGTCCAAATGTAATATTGTAGATCTATGGTTTCTTTGGCATTTCTAATTAAATAAATACGTGAAGCGATACTCATAAATGCATCATCGAGGGCTACAAAAGCGGTAAGACCCTGACGTGTTTTTTCTTCTGCTGCCTCATCATTCAACCAATTATTTGTCTTTATCACTATATCTTTCTCATTAGGATCGTATGTATCTGTATAAGAAGGTAAATCAGTAAAACCCCAAGCACTTAAGGCCATAGTACTATACTGTTCATATAGCTGATTGATCATGTAAGCATTTAATTTGCATCCAAGTTAGATCTATCAGAGCATTCTTATATTCAATTTATATGTCAAAAACCTCAATAACTGTATGATTTTGTTGTACTCTAAAAAACTATAAAATTAAAATATAATGAAAACAATGTATTAGTAGATATTAAAATTTTACTAGCGACGTGTTAAATAATCATTTTGATTGTGTGAGCTGTATTTTACTGCAAGAAATTATTTCGATAATTTATGAATTTCACTTATAAAACTGTGACATATTACTCCTTATTTTTATAAGTTGTGTTTTAACATGCGCTCTAATTTCACAAGTTCACATTACTTACAATGAGGTCACTAACTACTACATTAAAACACATGATTTCTATCATACTTCCTTAAAAAGCTGCATAAGCAACCTACCAAACAATGGAAGGTAGAAGGAAGGAGATAGGAAATGCCACAATATTTAATGATTGCTGAAAAGGTATATAAAAAAATTGAAGAAAATAATCTTTTTTCTGATACTCCGACTGAACATTTGAATAACTTGATAGGCGTAATCCGTAAAGAGATTAAAGGTACAAAATTTAAGCTTAAATATAACTTTATTGACTTTGAAGAATGTTTAACAAAGCCACTGGATGAATGCGCCGTTAAGATTGATATTAGCCTAATGCCAAGCCATAAAAATAAAGATGAATATATTTTATGGTTAGCGGGATTTATAGAAAGAATGACGACAGGTGGGGAGACTCATCTTCCTCCTATTTCAAAATTTATTCCACCAGACTTTAAATTTAACTGTGAATTTGATAGTGGTCATACTCAGCCAGTAGAAGTACAGAGACATGATGAGGGGGAACTTATCATTAATTACTTTAAATCAGAGGCCTTCATGAAAATTATAAACGAAGAAAAATAATTTAAAGAATAGAAGTGTTTCCACCACACTTCTATATCGCTGTCAAAATTCAGCGACCGCCTTCTGGGGCGGTTTTTTTATGGAATTAGCAAAATTCCTTGTTATGTTGATGTCTTCACATAAGTTTTCACTATGAACATAACTCACTTGTTCGCTATAAAAATAGATACAGAAATCAATGGTAGCTTTTTATTATCTTCATGATTTAAGGAGATATAGAAATTTTAAAAGAGAGTTCAATTGCTTCCTTGTAGACAATTTAGTCTAGATGTATTCTGAATCTATAAAGAACTTTCATGTTTGTTAGTTTTTTAAAGGAGGTGTCTATGCTCCATAATTTTAGACAGTTTTTCTGCATGCACATCTGGGAATATGATTTTGATATTTCTCATGTTGAGGTAAGAGAATGTAGAAAATGTGGGAAAATTCATAAAGTGAAGAGTTCCCATAAAATGACTTAAGATTAAAGAAAGTGATTTTAAGCATATTAAAAAATAAGCCCAATAATTTAAAAGTATTGGGCTTATTTATGTATAATAAAAAACCTATTAATTTACTCAGAATATAATTCAAATTAGATCACATTTTTAAATTATAAAAGGTTTCAATTTACATAAATTTATATTAAATTTAAAAAATAAATAACACTTCAATAAAAACTAAAAACTTAAATTTATAACTTTAATCTTATACTCATATTTTATAAGAAATTAATAAGGAGATAGAAATGCCAAAATATTTACTATTAGCAGAAAAAATTTCAAAAAATATAAAAAAAGAACATAGTAATAATCATCTAAAAAACCTACATAGTTTAATTATGGAAATCAAAAAAGCAATTAATGGTACAGAATTAAAGTTTTTATATAATTTTTTTGATTTCGGAGGCACATTTCTTAATCTTCAGGATGAGTTACCTTTCAAGTTAGATATTAGCTTGATTCCCATCTATAAAAGTGAAGAAGACTTTATTTTTTGGTTAGCAGATTTCATTGATCGAATCACTATCGACACAAGTAAAGGAGATTATTCAATAAAAAAGAAGTTAGCCATCCTACACTCTATTGTTGAGAAAATTGATCTATAGGCTTTAGCTTAGTATAGCCATTCTTTTAAGGTCCATTGATATAGAACTACCTTTTTTATCGGTAGTTCTTTTATATGTAAAGTATGACGAACTCACTTTTAAGGCTCTTGTCGAGGGGCAGAGTTCATATCGTGTCTCACTTTACTTATATTTTCATAAATAATTTTACGTAATCTGTTTATTGCACCTAAAGGTTTGTGCTCAGGTAAAGCATGCCACGGCGTAAAGGAGAGATTTTCACAAAATTGATTCTGTTCCGGTGTATCAAAGCTTTGCTTTGGAATACGAATAGTTGCAACCTGATAAAAAGGTGCTTCTGCTTCTTTCCATTCTGTCATTGCATCTTCAACTTGCATTTGAGTTGAAGTTCTTGGCTGTATAAGAAACTCCATACAAGCGTCTTGTTTTTGCAGCGTATCTTGTAGTGCAGCTCTTAAAAAATTATGGCTTGGATGGTCAGGTAGAGATGTAGACACCGTAGAACAATTTCTTACGGAGTACTTAACAGCTTGACGGTCATTATCTAATCCTAATTGATAGGGCACCATAGACCAGTAACGTGCATATAATGGATTAGAAATTTTAGAATTACGCGCTCCTAAAGCATTGATTGTTCCTTTAAGCCCTAAAGCAAACGGAATATGAAGCTTTCTGAGAGTACTTTTGCTATTAACGTCCTGCATAAAAGAAAGATATCTTTGCCCATCATTTACGAAAAAGACAGGATGATTGATCATAATAAAATCTTGAGTTGTCGCTTCTTTTTCACTTTCTAAAATTTTCTGACCTGGTACGCCTAAGACTTTTATGGCTATGCCGCGAGCATCTTTTTCAATGTCTGCTTGAGATGCATCGTTAGATGCATTCGAAAATCGGATCCAAGCCTGATAGCTCTTATCAGGAACAAATATACCTTTTGCAAGTTGATTTGGAATATTTTTAAGTACATGGAACTCGGCACGAACACAGCCATGTGCTTTAGGATGTGCATCTCTTAAGGCTTTACCAGGTGCATACTCTTTACGTATTGATTCTTCAATAACGCTAGAGATTTCTTGAGCCAGTTTTTTTTCATTTGGTTGGAGCTTTTCATTTAAATATTCATCAGGTATTGGATAATTAGTTGTATAGGTAGGAGTAGAAATAGCAGAAGCTTTAGTATTTTTATAAAATATTGGATCACTACAGCCACTTAATAATGAAAGAACTGGAGTAAAAATAACGAGTAGTCTAAAGTGGCTTAAATGAGAAAAGTTTGGCATTCATTGCTCCTTATTGCAAAGTCCACTTTAGAATTAAAATAATATGTTAGCTTTACATTATTTTAATGATTCCAACCATTATCTACTGTTAATAGATTAGACTAAATTGTTACTTATCTGAACAATATAAATAAAATTATTATTTAATATAAAGCTTCTTAAAACCATTAAGAGCAATATGACATGATAAATAATTCAGAAAATGTACAAAATAATTCGACTGTTTCACCTCAACCCATTACTCAAAATATACTTATTGATCGGTTCAACCCAACTTATTGGAGAATAGATGGTCCACAAACCATGTCTTTTGCGATTACCAATTATGGCAACGGTTTTGAGGCGTCTTTCCGCTCACGCATGACTACAGACTTGGCTGGTATTAGTTGGGACTCTTACGACTCTAAAGACCATAAATTTTTAGCTTATGAAACTAAATATAGCTATTCAGGTGTGGTATGGGACTTTGACATTGAACTATCACCATCTATGCCAGTTCTAAATAATGAGTCGCTAACTCCAACTTTAACGGTTTATTATAACGACAATGGAGTAGATAAAATTGCGTATATTGTCTTGTTCAACTATGCAAATACTCCATCTTCAAGATCTGCCCATATTCATATCAACTGGGATACAGTCAAAGCAGGTTTCTCGGCTACAGATAGTTTTCCAGTTACCAATATTCAGCAAATCACATTTTCGGCTTTTACAAGTAGTTATAACCCACACTCATCATTGCCCTTAAGTCAGGCTGAAGATGGTTATATTCGCATTACTAATTCAGTCGTGACAGGTGCAAATGCAAAACTAAATCTAAGCCGAGTGGTTGTACCACAGCATAACTATGGCTTATGTACCAGCTATGACGATCATTACGACCTGAACCCGCAGCGTATAGTAGATAACATGGCTGCTTTGGGTTATCACGGTTTCATTAATCATTACTGTGGTATGTCACATTATCCTGAAATGATCTGGAGAAGTGATATTAATAGATTCCAGATTCCTGACACACTCGTTACAGGACAGGATGTTATTAACCCATGTACCCGTAAATGGCATGAGAAATATGCCCAAGCTCTGCATAATGCAAATATGCAACCCGTTTTTGGGGTAAGTTTTGAAATGTACTCGCTAGGCGCAAATGAATTTTGGGCACAGCGAGACTGGAATAGTAATTTGGGTAAAACAGGCTACCAGCCACCAAGTTATTTCTTCAGTTTAAGTGATCAAAATGCTTTGGCATATTTACATAAAGTTTTTATTGAGTTTGCAGATACCATGGTGACGGGTGGGTGTGATGTCAACATGCAAATTGGTGAGCCTTGGTGGTGGTATAACACAGATACGAACTTACCATGTGTCTATGACTATCCAACCAAGTTAGCTTTTAATGCAGATACAGGTTTATATGCACCAGACTTAGGAACAATTTATGAGGCGATGAATAAAACAGGAACGCCGTATGATGAATTTAAAACATGGTTAAGAAATAAGTTAGGGCAGACCTGCCAAGATATTCGAACAGCAATTAAAGCAAAATATGCAAATGCCCAAGTGTGCCCATTAATCTTTTTCCCATCTATTCGCTCACCAATACAAACCCTAGCAACTTATATTAATTATCCAAGTGAGCATTATTCATACCCTCATTTTGATTACATTATGACTGAAGCCTATGATTGGCTTTTAGAAGCGAAATTAGATTTAGCCCATCAAGCTGTTTCACAAATACCAACTCAAGATTTAGGCTATCCTGCCAGTAAAGTTGCTTATTTATCAGGGTTTGTACCAGATGCATCTATTGCTTATATCTATGGATTCGACAAAAACAAACCATATCGAACACCTATCTGGCAACGTATTTTTGGAGATATGCAAAATAATGTATCTCTAGGGCTTATGAAGCAATTTATCTGGGCATATCCACAAGTTATGTTTGACTCGATTACAATCGATACTACTCAAGCTCCAAATGGCTTCTTTGTTGAAAATACGCTCTATACACCTATTAGTGATAACACACCATACCCACCGGATATTTACCTATAAGTAAAAATAAGCTGGTTACAAGATAATGATTTGATAAGAAACCTCTTCAAGTAAGGGGTTTTCTCGTTTTTTAAATGTAGGCTTGCTTAGACGTATGTGACTGGCTATGCTGTAATGGATTGCTATGAAAGCCAATTTTAATTTAAGCAAAATTAAGCTCTTGTATTAGCATTACATTATCTATTTTGCTCGACTATAAATACCGAATGATATAAAGGAAACCCAAAGATGAAATCTCGTGCAGCTGTCGCCTTTGCTCCAGGAAAACCTTTAGAAATTGTTGAAATTGATGTTGCACCACCCAAAGCGGGAGAGGTTTTAATCAAGATTACCCATACTGGAGTATGTGATACCGATGCATTTACCTTATCTGGTGATGATCCGGAAGGTGTTTTCCCGGCAATCCTAGGTCATGAAGGCGCGGGGGTAGTAGTTGAAGTTGGTGAGGGGGTAACAAGCGTTCAACCGGGTGATCATGTTATTCCGCTTTATACAGCAGAATGTAAAGAATGCTTATTTTGTAAATCTGGAAAAACCAATCTTTGTGTTGCTGTACGTGCAACTCAAGGTAAAGGCGTTATGCCAGATGGTACTACACGTTTTTCATATAATGGCGAACCAATTTACCACTACATGGGATGTTCAACCTTTAGTGAATATACGGTAGTAGCCGAAGTATCTTTAGCTAAGATTAATCCTGAGGCGAATCACGAGCAAGTATGTTTATTAGGTTGTGGGGTAACTACAGGTATTGGTGCCGTGCATAACACAGCGAAAGTACATGAGGGCGACTCTGTTGCTGTATTTGGCTTAGGTGGTATCGGTTTAGCCGTTGTACAAGGAGCACGTCAAGCAAAAGCAGGGCGCATTATTGTTGTAGATACAAATCCAGATAAATTTGAGCTGGCAAAACAGTTTGGCGCTACAGATTTCTTAAATCCTAAAGATTATGACCAACCTATTCAGCAAGTCATTGTAGAAATGACAGGCTGGGGCGTAGATCATTCATTTGAATGTATTGGAAACGTCAATGTTATGCGCTCAGCTCTAGAGTGTGCACATCGTGGTTGGGGACAATCTGTCATTATTGGTGTAGCCGGTGCAGGCCAAGAAATTTCAACCCGTCCGTTCCAGTTAGTTACTGGCCGTAAATGGTTGGGTACAGCATTTGGTGGTGTGAAAGGGCGCTCACAACTTCCTAAAATGGTCGAAGATGCTATGAAAGGTGATATTCAACTTGAACCTTTTGTAACGCATACAATGCCTTTACAAGACATTAATACCGCTTTTGATTTAATGCATGAAGGTAAATCCATTCGCACTGTCATTCATTTTTAAATGAAGTAAAAAGGGCTGTAATTCAGCCCTTTTTTTATGCTTAATAGTTTTTACCCTAAAGAATATTACCACAAATATCAGTTGTATCTGGTGGGTAAATAAATTGAAGATCATCTCGATCAGTTATAAGTTCACTAGATAACTCTTGACCAAACAAGTGATCCGAAAAGACGCCTGCACTACTAGACAGCATAAAACTTAGATTCGCTAAAGGAGCAGGAAGGTTAGATCTATAACCCAGATCAACCCCATTTAAAATAAAACCAACTTGCTTAGTATCTTGGTTAATGTATATACCTAGACGCTGATAACCATCTGCATTTAAAGCTACGTTTCTAGAATCATAATAACTAAAAATAGGCCCATTAAGATTACTCAGGCGATAAGTTATCGAGTAGTTCACATTAGGTATAATTTTCTTAAATTCCGTAGTATAAGCACCTGAATTAAAACCATAATGCAAGCGAACTGTGTAACGATTATTTGTAGTACCTGTTATAAAAATAGTTGATATATAATTGGATTTACCTAACTCTATCATTGGAACCTTAAGCTGCATTTCTAATGCAATGATACCTTTTGTAGGTAGTAAAAAATCACCGATATCATTTGTTGAATTAAGCTTATTTTTACTTTGAGCCACATATTCTATATTGGAATATTCATCTTTAGGAATTGAGTCTATAGTAAAACCGAACTCCTGAGCCTTGACCAATGGAAATTTTTTGATAGGAGTATCATCTTCAATATTTTGCATATTCCATAAATCAAAATCTTCCTGATCGGCATCAAAATTATATTGGCAAATTTTACGATAATTAGGCAGCGTTTTTTTCAATGAGAAAGTCTTTGACTCTCCTTGCTTATTGATAAACAATTTTTGAGATATCGTTGTGCTATTTGCTGGTGCCGTAGTAGCTAAAGGATCTGTGGGCAAACTAGTAGCATTATAGTTTACTGCCCAACTTAACATAATAATACTACCGACAATGATACCCATTTTTTTCATAATTTTTCCTAATAAATATAAAGTTCTAGAAAGTTTTGATGTAATAAAATCTATTCTTTTAGTTTTTATAATTTTAATTTTTAAAATTTTATTCTGTTTCGTAACGATCAAATATGATTAATCATATTCGATCGTTACAGTTGCCATTGCACGAACTTTACCCGCCGTAACATTCGTTGCTGTTTGATAGTAGCGGGCAGTCATCGGTACGTTATATTGAAGCGTCTGGTTAGAAGACAATGTACCTAAAGCGAGCTTATCGCCTTTTTTGATAACCTGATTTTTATTTTGATAATTCCAAAGTAACTGAACGCCTACACCGTTTGCTTTTTCAGAAGCTGCAGCTGTATTCGCTAAAACCTGATTGTTTGTACCATCTTGAGTAAAGTCATAGGTCAAACTAATGAGATTTTTCTCTTCATAGCCAGTAGGGTTAATACCACCATTACATAGGATGTTCATATCAAAGGTTTGTTCACCTTGAGTTGAACCAACACCTTTAAAGCCAGCTTTGGTAACTGTAGGAAGCTGTACAACTTTGTTAATGTTACCTTGGATTTCACATGACGATGAAGCAATCGTAATTGCGTTTCCATAAACAGTACTAGTTAAGAAGGGGCGATCCATATAGCCATTTACATAATAACGACTATATAAACCTGGGACTAAAGTACCAGAGCCTGTCTGCGGAGCTGTCTTTACGATTTCAACAACAAAATAACCTTGAGCAAGGTTATAAGTAGTTCCAGGAGTTAAACTACGAGTATAGGGATAATATCCAGAAAAATTAGTGGCATTTTCAGCTTCACGATATAAACGAATACCGATCCCAGGGATATTGGTAGAATAAATACTATTACCTAAGGAGCTTAAAGGATAATTTTGAGTTAACGCAGCTGTAATAGTGTCACTATACGAAGTACACCGTAGTGTAGAACCATTAGGATTAATAGGAAAGGTTGCTTTTGTGAGAATTTTTCCTACAGGATCGCTTGGTCGCACTACAACTCGCCCAACAGCCATTGAGATATCAACCGTAGTAAACCCAGAGCTAAGTGTACAGTATGCATTAGCTTCACCATACACACCTAAGCCCGCGGTAAATAGAGCACCCGTTAATAATATTCTTTTCATTTGCAGACAGCCTCCGTCATTACCACGCTTTGTTGCTTGTTTTGCAACTGATTACCAACATTGTACTCAACCGAACAACGCTCATTGCTTTCGTCTCCCCATTTTACATACAGACGATCTTGAGCAAGTGGGGTACGTAAGTAAATCATACTACCTTGTGCAACAATACCTACAGCTTCGTCTTTTTGGTTAAAGACTTGTGCTGCAAAAGGTAAGCTGTTGCCATCTGCAGTCTTACTATTAATATAAACTGCATAACCTGTCTTAGTCGCAAAATCTACTTTAGCAATTGCACCAGCAAACGGTGCAATACGTTGACTTGTTTCTTCAAGTTCTACTTTGCTAGACATTTCTTGAGGGTCAAGGGTAATGTCATTAAGACGGTATGGAGTAACATATGGAACTACGGCATAACCTGCTTTATTGATGCTTAGACCAACGGTATTACTTACTTTTGCGCCAGCTGCATCAGGTGCATGTACAAGTACCATTGTTTGACCTTGTTCAGGTCCAAATAACACACCTTTTGAGTGAGCAACGATACTACCGCTTAAGCTCACCATAGCTTGTTGATAAGAATCAGCCACACTATAAGAACCGCCAACAGTTGTATAGTTAGTACGATAACGACCATTTAGGTTAAATGTTGGGTTTGCATAGTCCTGATGCGACATAGAAGCACCATAACTAAAGCGATCACCCACCATTCCACTTGCACCCACTGTACGACTATCTTCAGATGCAGTAATGTTGACATTAACTGAGTTCTTCTTGAAGTTCATTGGGAAAGACAATGTCATTAAGTATTCAGTATCACGTGATTGGTTACTTGCGCCGTATTCAACTTTACGATTGATCGCAGACAAACCATAAGTTAAACCATGGTAATTATTGCTATAACCAATCTGATACTGTTTAGTTGTTTCACTACGGTTCCAATAATCGACCCATGAACCTACCATATAGAAGTTACCCCAACCCTCAGGGAGTCCTTGGTTCAAGGTAATCTGGAATTCACTACGTTGGCGACCCGCAGCGTAAGTATTGATACCTTTTTCTTCTAAATCACGAATAAGAAGGGCATCACGCAATTTATAGAAGTTTTCTGTTGAATAACGATAAGCTGCAAGTGTTAAGTTCGTATTGGTTGGTGAAATTAATTTACTGTAGCTTAAACGGAAACTTTGACCAGACTGCGAAGCTTGTTTTTCAAAGTCCGCCTCAGAATGCGTAACGTCAAATGCAACAGCACCAATAGGTGTTGCAAAAGCAGCACCCAGCAATAAAGCTGTATAATTTTCAGAAGCCTGAATTCCGGTATAACCCGTTAAATAGTTATTAATACCTTGTTGATATTTACCCTGAACCACCCAAGGATTAAGATCAATATCACGATCACGGAATTGACCTACAGTGAGTGAGTAACGGTTTACACCCGGACGTAACATCTGAACAACAGATGCATAAGGCACAGAAAATTTTTGTATTTCCCCATTCGCCTCAATAACGGTAACTTCAATCTCGCCACCAAATCCAGTAGGGTACAGGTCATTAATTTCGAAGTTACCCGGTGCTACCGTTGTTTGATAGATAAGTTGGCCTTGCTGACGTACTTCAATTTTTGCATTAGTTTTAGCATTACCACGAATACGTGGGGCATAACCAAGCATACTATTCGGCAGCATTCGATCGTCACTTGAGAAATCAATACCACGATAGCCATAAGAGTCAAATACTTCGCCGTTTGTAAAACTATCACCAAGTGTTAAAACACCACGATATTTCGGGAATGCTCGCTGTAAATAAGTACTTGTTTCTTCGTAACTTGACTTAGATTGATTTTCAGCAGGTGTATCTTGCCATTGCCACTGACCATTGTGACGTAGCTGCCAACCACCTAAATTTAGTCCGGCTGTGATACCCATAAACGCATTTGAGGTTTCACTTCTATCATTCGATTGAGTGAACGTTTTATAAGCACTACCGTTATAAGATAAAAAGCCTGCATTAATACCGCGATCCCATACGCTCGGATCGACATAACCTTGCGCATTTTTTTGTAATGCGACTTGAGGGATTGAAATATCGACACGTAAACGAGAGTTATCAAACTCGTAAAATGCATTTTCAACCCATTCTTCTATTTTGTAGCAACTATTATTTTCTTTTTGAAGGGGAGCATGCTTAGACAAAACCTCTTGTTTTACGCCGTATTCAAGAAGATTCATTCCTGTAAAGCAAGTGACCGCATTTTGTGTTGGGTCTACCGCCTTAAACACCATACGACGTTTACCAAACCATTGACCATTTACATATACGTCAACGTTATATTCGCCAGGTAAAACAGGGTTGCCATATTTAAAGCGAGAAATATCAACTTTTTTTGCATCGCCAATTAAGAAAGCAGAATCAAACTCAGCTTCGACAGGAGCACTCGCAGCTGTTTCTTCAGCGTGCACGAATACAGGCATTGTCATGGTAACAACACCGGAAGCCAAGTAATAACAAATATGGCGTTTTAATAATTTATAAGATTCTTGCCGTTTTTTTGGCATAGCTAAGTCCGCCTACTCACATAATAGGTGCTTAAAATTTATTAAAAAATATAAATCTGATTATTGAAGTTTTATTGAGTGTTCGACTCGGCCACCGTAGTCATTCACATTAATAAAACTCATATCCTGAAGATTGCCATTCTTAAGCTGAATGGATGCATCAGAAAAAGGCTTAACCATTAGCCCTTCAGGTAATAAATCTACTTTTTTATCGCCGACTTTCTGATAAACAGAAGTCATCGTAATATGAAAAGGTGTTGGATTTTTTACCGTTAAGTTTTGACCAGATTTAACCCATTGAAGCTTATCTGCCGCTAAGTTCGCATCATCTTTAATCGAAGCTGGACGATAGAAGAATTTAATACGTGAACGAATTGCTAATTGCAGAAAATTATCAGGTGTCGCATCTGAGCCCTTTGAGGTAGGTCTTGGAGGAATATCCAAAACATTTAACCATAAGACAGTTTCTTGCTTCTGATTTAACTGAGAAGCAGTGGGTAGAGCAGTAATACGAAAAGTCTGACTTTTTGTTGCTTCAACACGAGAAATTGGAGGAGCAATCATAAAAGGAACTTTTGATTGATCCGGAGTACTTTTTGGGTCGCCTTCATCAATCCAAGCTTGGACAAGTGCTGGTTTTGAACCGTTATTGCTAACTTGTAGCGTAACTTCTCGGGCATCTGATGGATAAATTACACGAGTGCCATGAATTACAATTTCTGCATGAGAGGCAGGTGCGGCTACCGCTGAAGCAAATGCCAAACCTAACAAAAAATTCTTTGTACACGACAAAAAAAGACAACTCATTGAAATAATGGCATAATACTTGTTTTCTGACGATGAATATGATGACACATTTCAATGAGTTACATCTCATCTTAAACAAATATCTAAAGTGGAACAAGTCACGTGTAAAATGTTTTACACTGATTATGCTTGCATTAATTGTAAAACAGACATGTAATCTTTCTTCTGCATCTAAAGCCTTACCCATCAAGTGCTTACCACAATCATTTTATCGACGTATACAACGCTTCTTTGCAGATCAGTATTTCGATTATCGTCAAATTTCTCAGTTAATTTTCAATATATTTTCATTCGATAAAGTCCAATTAACTTTGGATAGAACCAATTGGAAATGGGGAAAACGAGATATCAATATCTTGATGTTAGCCATCGTCTATCGTGGAATAGCGATACCTATTGTTTGGACATTGCTCAATAAACGTGGAAATTCAGATACAAAAGAGCGTATTGCTTTGATTCAACGCTTTATCTCCATTTTTGGTAAAGATCGTATTGTGAATGTGTTTGCAGACAGAGAATTTATCGGTGAGAAATGGTTTATATGGTTAATTGAAAATGACATTAACTTCTGTATACGTGTTAAAAAAACTTTATTGTGACCAATCACTTAGCCAAGAGTCATAAAATTAGTGATTTATTTCGTCATCTTCAAGTTGGTCAAACTGAATGTCGTAAACGACGTATTTGGGTTGGTCGAGTGAAACTGTATATTAGTGCGTTACGATTAGAAGATGGAGAACTTTTACTTGTTGTTTCTCCTATGTTTAATGCTTCTGCTATTGGTGATTATGCATTACGCTGGGAAATCGAAACCTTATTTAGTTGTCTCAAAGGACGTGGATTCAATCTTGAAAATACTCGTTTAACAGACCCTAGACGAGTCAAGAAATTGATAGCAGTGCTAGCGATCGGTTTCTGTTGGTGCTATTTAACAGGTGAATGGCAACATGATCGAAAAAAAGCGATAAAAATAAAGAAGCATGGACGACTTTCAGTAAGTTTATTTCGCTACGGTTTGGACTATGTTCAAATGGCTATTCTACGTTTGATTGGTTTTGGAAAAAAAGAAGAATTTAAGAAAGTGCTCGCAATTTTAAGAAAGAAAAAGCCTGATAGGACAAGGGCTCTATGAAATTTGTCGTGTACAGAG